>JAJPHO010000079.1 GCA_021325215.1 Alphaproteobacteria bacterium | reverse complement strand
TGCGTTGCCGTCGTTGCCAAGCCAGCCAGGCTTGGCTGCCTCCGGCGCCTGACCTGTCGCCATTTTTTCCTCCGTGCCAGCGTCAAGGGTTTGAGAAATCCGGGCTAAGCGGCGATGCGTCGCTTGTTGCCTAAGGATTTAACTCTTGTGTCAAATGAGCAGAAGTTGGGCTGTTCGCTAAGAACTTTATCAATTATCGTTAAAGTATGGATCTCGCGGATATCGCCCTGTTTCGCACCATCGTCTCGGCCGGCAGCCTGTCGGCGGCGGCCCGCTCCTTGGGCGCGACGCCGATGCTGGTGAGCCGCAGGCTGGCGGCGCTCGAGGCCGAACTCGGCGTGCGGCTGTTCCACCGCACGACACGGTCGCTTTCGCTGACGGCGGAAGGCGAGGCCTTCCTGCCGCACGCCGTCGCCATGCTCGAAGCGCGCGACTCGGCGATCGAATCGGTGGCCTCGGGCGTCTCGGGCCTTTCCGGCGTGCTGAGGATCACCGCGCCGAACGTCATCGGCCACTCGGTGGTGGTTCCCGTGGTGGCCGGGCTGATCGCCGACCATCCGGCGCTGCGCGTCGATTTGACTCTGAGCGACGGCGTCATGGATATCGCGTCGGCCGGATTGGACGTCGCTATCCGCGTCGCGCCGATGAAGCCTTCGGACCTGATCGCGACCAGATTGGCCGATAATCCCTATACGCTGTGCGCGTCGCCCGCCTATATCGCCCGGTCCGGCGCGCCGGCAACGACAGGCGAGCTGTCGTCGCATGCCTGCATCAGGCTTCATGCGATGGAGAGCTGGCCGTTCAAGCGGAACGGCGGATTGGACCGCATTCGGGTCAGCGGTCCCCTGTCGGCCAGCACGGTCGATGCGGTCCGGGCGGCCTGCATCGCCGGTGCCGGCATCGCCATGATGACCTATTGGGACGTGCGCGAGCAGATCGAGCGCGGGGAGCTCAAAAATATCGTTCTCGCCGATGCGGAGCCGGCCGAACTCGGCATATGGGCGGTTTTTCTGACCCGCGCCCATATGCCGCTTCGTGTCCGGGCTTTTATCGACGCGCTGCGGGCGCGTCTGCTGGACCGTCCTTAGCCTTTGCTGGCGTCGGCGATGTAGGCATCCACCGCGGTCGACAGCACCGTCAGCGGCACGCCGCCGGTCTTGACCAGGGCGTCGTCGAAGGCCGCCAGATCGAACTTGGCACCCAGGGCGGTCATGGCCTTGGCGCGCAGCCGCAGGATTTCGTTGTGGCCCATCTTGTAGCCGCAGGCCTGGCCGGGCGCGACGCAATAGCGGTCGGTCTCGCTGGTCATCGCACCCGTGCCCTTGCCGGTTTCGCCGGTCAGGAACTGCACGGTCTGCTCGCGGCTCCAGCCCATCGCATGCAGGCCGGTGTCGGCGACCAGGCGGCAGGCGCGGAATTGCTGGGCCTGCAGATAGCCGATCTGGCCGAACGGATCGTCCGCATAGAGGCCGTGCTCGTCCATCAGCTGCTCGGCATAGAGCGCCCAGCCCTCGACGAAGGCGTTGAAGCCCATCAGCGACGAGATCAGCGGGATCTCGCTGTGATGCTCGGCCAGATAGGCGCCCTGCCAGGTGTGGCCGGGGATGCCTTCATGGGCGGTGAGCGTCGGCAGCTGATATTTCGGCCACAGATTGGTGCTCTTGAGATTGACGTAATAGATCGCCGGACGGCTGCCGTCGAGCGCGGGGAAATTCATATAGCCGAGTGGCGCGCCATCCTGGATGTCCGGCGGAACCCGCTTGATCTGCAGATCGGCCTTCAGACCGAGATGCGACAACTGAGTCAGGGTCGGGCGGATCTTGGCGACGCATTCATTGAGATAGGCGATCAGATCGGCGCGGCCCTGGTCGGTGTCCGGATAGAGGAAGCGCTGATCCTTGTTCAGCGCCTGCACGCGGTCGCCGACCGAGCCCTCGGTCAGGCCCTGCTTCTTCAGCAGCGCGTCCATGCGCGATTTCAGCTCGGCATTCTGGTCGAGGCCGAGCTGGTGGATTTCCTTGGGCGACAAGGTGGTGGTGGTGCCCAGGCGCAGCGCCCAGGCATAGAAGGCGTCGCCGTCGGGCAGGCGCTGCACGCCGGCGCCCGGCGCCGTCTTGGCGGTGGCGGCGGTGAAGGCGGCGATCTGGCGGTCGAGGGCCGGATAGACTTCCTTCTCGACCAGTTTGGTGCAATGCGCGGCCCATTCGCCCTTCAGGCCGGCCTTTTCGGCGCGCTCGGCCAGGGACGAGACCAGGCGCTGCTGGGCGGCCGGAGTCTCGCGGAAGCCCTTGAGCTGGCCGAGAGTGGTGGCGGCGACGAAATCCGGCGGCGCGACGCCCTTGGCGGCGTCGGCGGCGATGCGCTCGGCTTCCTGGCTCAGTTGCCTGGCGAAGGCGGAGACGCGCGCCAGATAGGCGTCGGCATCTTCCTTGGTATGGACCTGGTGCTGGGAATCGAGGAATTCCGGCACTTGCGACAGGGCGCCGCCCTGCTGGCTGATTACATAGGGCTGCGCGCCGCCCGACCAGCCGGCCCCGGCGCCGCCGCCATAGAAGAAGGCGGTGCCTTCCTTGGCGCGGTCCGCCGCATAGCCGACCGTGTCATAGCGCAGCTGGTCGGCCGGCGACAGCCGGGCGCGGTCGATCTGGCCGAGGCGCTTCTTGATCGACGCGGCTTCATTGGCCCAGGCCTTGTCGGCGGCTGGCGACAGGTCGGACAGCTTGGCCTTCAGCGCGGCATATTTCCCATTGTCGAGCCCGAGCGAGGTGGCGGTTTCCGGCGACAGCTTGATCAGTTCGTCGGCGAAGGCGTCCAGATCGGCCTTGAAGCCTTCGGGAGCGCCGGCGGCGGCACTGGCGGCGCCGGTGGCCACGGCGGCGGGAAGGGCGGCGATGGCGGCCGCGCTTGCGCCGGTTTTGAGGAACTGGCGGCGATCGAGGAGGAAATTCATACGGACCCCTTGGTTATGGTTTTTTGGACGGAAGACGTTACAGCGGCTTCACCGGCTCATTCTTCAATTGTTCGACCAACAGCTTGATTGCGCGGTCGAGCTGCGCGTCGGCGCCCTTGAACGTCGCATTCGGCAGGTTTTCGACGTCGATATCGGGCTCGACGCCCTTGCCTTCGACCAGCTGACTGCCGTCGGCATAGGCGAACTGGCCCATCTCGGCGACGCGGGCGCGGCCGAAATCGACCAGAGGATTGTCGTCGCTCAGCCAGACGCCGGCGCCGGCGGTCTTGCGGCCGATCAGCGGGGCGATCTTCAGGGCCTTGATCGCTGCCGAGAAGGTCTCGCCATCCGAATAGGTCCGCTCGTCGATCAGCACCGCCAGATGGCCGCGGAAGGTCTGCTGCATATTGCCGGGATGCTGCTTCGATCCGCGCGGATGCCACACCGCCCAGGTGCGGCGCAGCAGCTTCTCGATCACCCAGCTGTCGATATTGCCGCCATTGTTGCGGCGGACATCGATGATCAGCCCGTCGCGGTCATATTGCGCATAGAACTCGCGGGCGAAGGTGGCGATGTCGTCCGGGCCCATGGCGCGCAGATGGAGATAGCCGATCTTGCCGCCGCCGGCCTTTTCGACTTTGGCGCGGCGTTCCTCCTCCCAATCGCCATAGCGCAGCGAATCGTTGCGCCGGGCATCGATGGCGGTGGCGATCGTGCGGACTTCCTTGCCGTTGCGCTTCAGGGTCAGCAGCACCGGGTTGCGGGCCTGATTGGCCAGCAGTTCGGCGATGTCGGCGGCGTCGTTGACCGGGCGGCCATTGACCGCGGTGATCACGTCGCCTTCCCGGGCGTCGACGCCGGGCTGGGCCAGCGGCGCGCGGTCGCTGGGAACCTCGGGATCGGTGCGGAAGATGTGGGCGATGCGGTACCCATCGGCCTGGCGCTCATACAGGGCGCCGAGGAAGCCGGCCTGCGGCGTGTCCTGCGCCGCGCGCACATCGCCCGGGCGGACCTGCGAATGCAGTGCGCCGATCTCGGCGCTCATCTGGCCGAGAACGTCGTTCAACTCGTCGCGGTCGGTGACGCGTTCGGCCAGCGGGGTGAATTTCGCCTTGGCCGCTGTCCAGTCGGCGCCGTGCATCTTCGCGTCATAGAAGAATTCGCGGTGCATCATCCAGGAATCGGCGAACATCTGCAGCCATTGCTTCTTGGGATCGATCTCCAGGCTCCAATCGCCGGTATGGATGGTGGCCTTGCCGAGATCGGACGGAGCCTTCTCGCCGGTCTCGACGATCAGCATGTCGCCCGGCTTGCCCTCTGGCGCCCCGCGCCGCACGAACATCTTGCCGCCATCGGCGGATAGGGCGAAGTCGGCGACCTTGGGCAGGAATTCGGCCGGCTTGGCTTCCTTGTCGTCGATGGGCAGCGAGATCAGACTTTTGCTGTCGTCCTTGCTTTCCAGCAGGTAGAGCCGCTTGCCGTCGGTGGCCAGCGCAGAGTAATTGCCGGCTTCGAGCGGGACTTCGAACAGGCGGTTGGCCAGACCGTTCCACTGGATGGCGGCGGGAGCCTTATCCTTCTTGTCGTTCTTCTTGTCGTCCTTCTTTTGCAGCTCGTCCTTGGGCAGGAAGGGGAAGCGCAGGCCATCCTGCAAGGCCAGGGCGTAGATTTTGGCGCGGCGATCGAAATAGGGGCCCATATTGCGGTCGCCCCACGGCGCGTGGTTGCGGCTGGCGAAGGTGCGGTCGGACAGGAAATAGAGCCATTTGCCGTCCGGCGTGAAAGCCGGGGCGTCGGATTCGTAACGGTCCGAGGTCAGGCGCTGCTTCGTGTGAGTGGCCGGCTCATACAGGAACAGCTGCGTGCGTTCGACAGTGCTGTCCGAGCGCGTATAAGCGAAGTGGCGGCTGTCGGCCGACCACACCAGCGCGCCGAGATCGGCGGCGTCGGCGCTGTCGATCTGCTTGTTGTCGCCCTTGTCGATGTCGAGCAGGAACAGCTTGCCGTCGCGCGTGGCGTGGGCCAGCTGCTTGCCGTCGGGCGACAGCCACAAGGCGTCGCGCCAGCCGGCGGCATCATGGGTCAGTTGCTTGCGCTCGGGCCCGCCATCGGCGGCGAAGCGCCAGATTTCGGTGGCATCGCCGGTCTCCATCACCGCATAGACCCAGCGCCCGTCCGGGCTGACCACCGGATGGCGCAGGCGGTCCTCGCTGCCGGCGGCGATGTCGATGCGGCGCAGCGACCCGGTTCCCATCAGCGCCACATGGCCCAGCGCGGTGACCGCGACCCGCTCGCCATTGGGGGCGAAGCCGGCGCTTTCGAAGAAGTCGAGCGGGTGCTTGACCAGATGCGGATGTTCCTGGGCGAAGTCCGAGGTCAAATCGAGGGAAATCGCCTTGTCGGCGCCGGTGGCGATGTCGAACAGATGCAGGTCGGCACCCAGCTGATAGACGATGCGGCCCTTGCCCAGGCTGGCGCCGCGCACGGCGAAATCGGCGTGCTTCGTCAACGGCTTGCGGTCGGTCCCGTCCAGCTTCATCGACCACAGATTGTCGCGTCCGTCGCGGTCGGACACGAAATAGAGCCGCTCGCCCGAGATCATCGGCAGGCGCTCGTTCGAGGGCTGGTCGGGCGCCGGCAGCGGCTCGGCCTCCTTGGCGCCGGACAGATCGAAGCGCCACAGGCGCGACAGCAGCCCGCCGCGATAGGCGCGGACATTATCGTTGGAATAAGGCAGGCCGAAGCGGGTGAAATAGAGTGTCTTGCCATCGGGCGAGACCGCCGCGTCGGTGATGTCGGCCAGCGGCAGCACATGGCGCTTCAGCGAGGCCGGGTCGACGGCGGCCACTTCGCGCTGGCCGTTCGGGCCGTCGGGGCTTTGCAGCGAATAGAGAACCTCGCCGGACGGCGTCCAGCCGATCGGGGTGTCGCGTCCGCCGTCGAAGGTGACGCGCTTGGGCGTGCCGCCCGATACCGGCATCACATAGACCTCGACCGGGCCGTCATAGGCGGCGGCGAAGGCGACCAGCTTGCCGTCGGGCGAGGCGGCGGCGTTGGTTTCCTGCCCGGCATGGGTGGTCAGCCGGATCGCGTGCCCGCCGCTGGCCGCCGCACTCCACAGATCGCCCTCGGCGGTGAAGATCACACTGTCGCCGGCGAGTGCCGGAAAGCGGTAATAGCCGTCGGCTGCCGAGGCGCCTCCCGCTGCGAGAAGGCCCAGGACGAGTGCTAAACGGCGGCGCATGATGGTGACCTCGTGGAACGGAGGTTGGCGGGAGAAAAAACTATAGGGACGGGCAGGGCGTTGATCTATCGCAATTACGACTTCTTCCCGCTTCTGTAGTAGGATCGGGTGGCTTAGGGAAAGGTGGCGTTTCGCATCGTGAGTCCGACGCAGATTCCCCTCGCTGGCCGGCCGGCCATCGATCTGACCGACGCCATGACGCGCCTCGACGGCAATCTGCCGCTGCTGGGCCGTCTTCTTCCGCAATTCATCGAGGCCAGCGTCTCGCGCGGTGCCGCCTTGCGGGCCGCGCTGGCGGCGGAGAACGCCGCCGAGGCCGCCGCGCTGCTGCATCAGATGCGCGGTTCGGCCGCCAGTGTCGGCGCCGCCGCCATGGCATCTTTGGCCGGCGAGGCCGAAGATCTTCTGAAAAAAAGCGGGATGAACGCCTTGGCCGGTTTTCCCGACCAAGTCGACCGGGCGCTCGCCGATGTGCGCCAGGCGGCGGAAGGCATCGCGGCGCAGCTGGCTCCCGCGGCGGCGGGTGACGAACAGGGCGCCGCGGCGCTGCCGGCGCTGCTCGATTTTCTCAAGACCAATAATCTGAGGGCATTGGACGTGATCAAGGAATGCGAGACGTTTCTGGTTCAACAGATGGGCCGGGAAAAGGCGGATGACGTTCTGTCGGCGGTCGAGGAACTCGATTTCGCCGGCGCCTATGAAAAGCTGGCGGGAGCCGCGCGATGAAGCGCCGCGACACCGCCGACGCGCCGGGCACGATTCTGCTGGCCGTCAAGTCGGCGGCCACCCTGCAGGCCCTCAATGCGGCGCTCAAGGACGAGCATGAGGTGCTGTTCGCCAGAGACGGCAAGACCGCCCTCGACATCGTCGCCGGGCAGGAGCCGGATCTGATCCTGCTCGATCCCGAGCCGGACGGGCTGGCGATCTGCAAAAGCCTGAAGAAAAGCCCCTCCACGCGTCAGATGCCGGTGGTCTTCGTGACCGAGCCGGGTGCCGGCACGGATGAAGCCGCGGCGATCGAGGCCGGCGTGGCCGATTTCATCGCCCGTCCGATCGGCGACGATGCGCTGCGGGCGCGGGTGCGCCTGCATCTCAAGCTCAAGCGGCGATCGGAGCAACTGCGCAACCTGGCCTTGACCGATGGCCTGACCGGCATCGCCAACCGCCGCCGCTTCGACGAGGCGCTGGCGCACGAATGGCGGCGCGGCAGCCGCAGCGGCGATCCGGTCGCGGTGATCCTGGGAGATATCGATCATTTCCGTTCCTTCAACGACCGCTATGGCCATCAGGCCGCCGACGATTGCCTGAAGGCGGTGGCGGCGGCCGCCGCCCATTGCTTCCGGCGGCCCGGCGACCTGTTCGCCCGCTTCGGCGGCGAGGAGTTCGTCGCCCTGCTGCCGGAACAGGATATCGAAGGCGCCCAGCAGATGGCCCTCAAGCTGCAGAAGGCCGTCGCCAAGCTGGCCCTGCCGCACGCGGAGTCGCCGACCGCGCCGGTGGTGACGCTCAGCTTCGGCATCGCCGCCGCCGATCCGCGGCGGGGCGAGGCGGAAGCGTTGATCGAACAGGTCGAGGCGGCGCTGCTCGACGCCAAGGCCGCGGGGCGCAATTGCATCCAGGGCAAGCGCACCTGGAATGCGGATATCCTGGTCATCGAGGACGACGCGCCGACGCGGAGCCTGATCGAGGAATTGCTGGGCGGCGCCGGCTGCAAGGTGCGCACCGCCAGCAGCGGCGAGAGCGGACTGGCCGAAGCGCGGCGCGCGCCGCCGTCGCTGGTGCTGCTCGATCTCGGCCTGCCCGGCCAGAGCGGCTTCAAGATCGCCGAGCTGTTCCGCTCCGATCCGGCCACCCGGCATGTCAAGATGGTCGCGCTGACCGCGCGCCGCTCGTGGGAGGATTACGATGCCGCTTTTTCCTCGGGCGTGTCGGCCTATATCGAGAAGCCGGTCGACCGCACCAAGCTGCTGACCGTCATCGAGCAGGTCCTGGCGCAGAAGACGCCGCCGCCGCAACCGATCGCACTTTAGCGACGGCCTGGATCAGCTGGTCCAGCTGGAAGGGTTTGCGCAGCACCGCGAACTCGCCCGCGGCTTCCGCCGCGCGGCTGCTATAGCCGGTCACCAGCAGAACGGGAAGCTCGGGGCGCAGGCGCCGCAGCAGCCGGGCCAGGGCCAATCCGTCATGATGGCCGGGCATGGTGATGTCGCTGACCACCAGATCGAAAGTCTCGGATTCGAGCACCTGCAAGGCTTCTTCCGCGTTGCCGGCCTGGCGTGAGCGATAGCCGGCCTGATCGAGCATGGAGGCGGTGACCTCGGCCACCGCCGGATTGTCCTCGACCAGCAGGATGGAGCCGCCCGCCGGCGGCGGCGGTCCGGCTGTCCGGTCTTTTTCAGGCATCTCGCGGCTGCGGGGCAGGAACAGGGTGAGCGCCGTGCCCCGGCCGAGCACGCTGTCGACGGTGATGGTGCCGCCCGACTGATGGGCGAAGCCGTAAACCTGCGACAAACCGAGGCCGGTGCCCTTGTTCTGCGGCTTGGTGGTGAAGAAGGGCTCGAAGATCCGGTCGATGATGTCGGGCGGGATGCCCTGGCCGGTGTCGGTCAGCCGCAGGCCGACGAAGTCGCCTTCGAGTCCGGCGGCGGTATCGCGGCGGCCCAGCACGAGATTTTCCGCCGTCAGCGTCAGGGCGCCGCCGTCGGGCATGGCGTCCCGGGCATTGAGGAACAGATTGACCAGGGCGAGTTCCAGTTCGCCGGCATCGACCTTGATCGGCCAGATGTCGGCGGCGATCGAAACGGTCAGGGCGATCGATCCCGGCAGCACGCCGGTCAGCATGGACCGCACCGTCTCGATATGTTCGGCGGGCGCGATCACGGTAGGATTGGACGGCTGGCGGCGCGAAAAGGCCAGCAACTGACGGGTCAGGGTACTGCCCTGCCGCGCGGCGGCTTCGATCGCCTCGATCGAGCGCACGATCCGCGGTTCGGTGCCGACGCGCGATTTCAAGGCGTGGATATGGCCGTTCACCACCATCAGCAGATTGTTGAAATCATGCGCCACCCCGCCGGTCAGCTGACCCAGCGCATCCATCTTCTGCGCGTGGGCGCGCTGGGTCTGCGCTTCCTGCAAAGCGATCTGCGCCTCGCGGCGCTCGGTGATGTCGCGGGTGATCTTGGCGAAACCGATCAGCGTGCCGCCCTCGTCCCGGATGGCGTCGATCACCGCATTGGCCCAGAACAGCGAGCCGTCCTTGCGCACCCGCCAGCCCTCGGCTTCGAAACGTCCTTCGGTCGCGGCGACCTCCAGGGTGCGCGCCGGTACGCCGGCATCGCGGTCGGCCTCGGTATAGAAGCGTTCGAAATGCCGGCCGAGAATCTCGGTCTCCTTATAGCCCTTGAGGCGTTCGGCGCCGGGGTTCCAGCTGCTGACGATGCCGCCGGGGTCGAGCAGATAGAGCGCGTAATCGACCACGCCCTCGATCAGGGTGCGCAGGATCTGCGCTCCGGGTTCGGAGGACTCACGGAATTCGCGCGTTATCACGGCGAACCCGGCGGTTTCGCCGGTCGCGGTCCGGGTTCCCTGCAGCACGGTGTGACAGCGTATCGGCCGGCCATCCTTGCGTCTCCGCCAGACCGGCACGTCGTAGCGCCCGAGGCGGCGGCCATGGTCCAGCATCTCCTCGGGAAAGCCGGCGGCGCGGTCCTGCTCGGTGAAGAGCAGACCGAAGAATTGGCCGGTCATCTCGGCCGCGCTCCAGCCGAACAGCCGCTCGGCGCCGGTGTTCCAGCTGGCAATCCGCCCGTGCTGATCGAGCGTGTAGATGGCGTAGTCGGCAACGGTGCCGATCAGCAGGGCGAAGCGTTCGGCGTCGGTCACGGGATTGTCGGGGGGCATCGTCATCTCTGGCGACGATACTCCGCCGCCGGGCCGCGTCTGTAAATCGGGCAAGAGCGGCGGATCGCAAAGGAGGTGTGGCCATTTTGTGATCGCGTGATTGAAGCGCCCGTGGGGAGCGTATAGTTTTGGTGCGGTGCAAGGAGGGATTGTTTCTGCCGTGCGTGGGTTTTTCCGGTTTTTCATCCTCCTGCCGCTGATGTCGCCGGGCTGGCTGCTGGCGGCGGTTCCGCCGCCCATCGTCGAGGCGCAGACTTTCGCCATCGAAGGGTTCGATCTCAGCCCCGACGGGACCAGGCTGCTGTGGATGTCCTATCACGGCGACGAGAAGCAGCTGTTCTTCCGCGATCTCTATGGCGACCGGGTCGTCACCCTGCCGGAAGTACCGCGCCCCAGCCTGCCGCATTGGGCGGGGGACAACCGCCATATCATGCTGATGTCCGATCCGACAGGCGGCGAACGTGAGCATCTGCTGTCGTTCGACAGCGCCAATCCGGCCGCGCCGCCGGTCGATCTGACGCCGTTTCCCGGCAAGAAAGTCCTGCTGATCGACGTCAACAACCCGGACGGCAGCGCGTTGGTCGCCGTCAATCTCGAGTCCGAACAGGAGTTCAGTCTTTATAAGGTCGGACCCTCCGGCCGCAAGGCCGAGCTGGTCGAGCCGGCCAGCCCCGGCACCCTGACCTGGATGACCGACTTCAAGGGGCGCCTGTTCGGGCGGGTGCGCGCGAAGGAGAACGGGCATCTGTGGCTCGAGATCAAGCTGCCCCAACAATCGCAATGGCAGTCCTTCGACCTGCATGGCGAGGCGACCCGTCCCGGCGACGGTTTCGTGATCTCCAGCGAACCCGGTCCGGACGGCACCGCCTGGATGCTGATGCGCAACCAGTCCGACGTCGCCGCCATCCAGCATATCGACCTGCAGAGCGGCAAAGTGCTGGAAAGCTGGCCGGGCGAATCCTCCGACACCCAGATGGTGCTGTTCGATGCCGACCGGAAGCCGCTTCTGGTGCAGTCGATGCCCGATTATCCGTTGCTGCGGGTCTATGATCCAGAGCTGCGCCGGCTGCTCGGCACGGTGCCCTTGCCGCTGCACTCCTTCCTCAAGGAGACCTCGTTCGATCTGTCGATGAGCAAGCTGCTGCTGCTGTTCATCACCGATGGCGGGGAGAGCAATCTGCTCTATGTCGACCGCAAGCAGGGCGTGGCGCAGGTGCTGTTCCATCAGGCTTCGGCCCTGGTGCTGGCGCTGCAGCCGAGGACCGTACCGGTGACCGTTCCGGCGCGCGACGGACTGACCCTGCATGGCTATCTGACCTTGCCGCCGGGTTTGGAACCGAAGGGGCTGCCGACCATTCTCGATGTGCATGGCGGGCCCTGGATTCGCGATGAGTGGGGCTTCGATTTCAACGCCTTGTCGCTGGCCCTGCAGGGCTATGCGGTGCTGCGCGTCAATTACCGGGGCTCGTCCGGCTATGGCCGCGCCTTCGAGGATGCCGGCCGCCACGAATGGGGCGGCAAGATGCAGGACGATTTGACCGATTCGGTATGCTGGGCGATCCGCCAGGGCGTGGCCGACCCGGCCCGTATCGCGGTGATCGGCGGCAGCTATGGGGGCTATGCCACGCTGGAGGCGCTGGAGCGTACGCCGAAGCTCTATGTCGCCGGGGTCGATCAGGACGGGCCGGTCGATCTGCCGAGCATGCTGGCGGAGATGCCGGCCTTCTCGCAGAAATTCAGGACCACCTTCGACATCTATATCGCGCCCGACCGCGCCACCCAGTGGGAACGTTCGCCGCTTGCCCATGTCGAGAAGATCGAGCGGCCGGTGCTGGCGTTCCAGGGCGACAACGACCCGCGCGTGAGGGCGTCGCAGACCGATTCCTTCGAACAGGCCATGAAGGCGGCCGGCAAATCGCTGCAGGTCTCGCGTTTCGCCGATGAAGGCCATAACCTGACCCATGCCAAGAATATTCCGGCCTATCTGTCCACCATGTCGGGTTTCCTGAAGGAGAGCTTCAAGACCCCGAACAGCCCCGATGACTACAAACCCTACTGCCAGCAATGAGGAGAGCATCATGAAGTGCCCCAGACTGATCGCCACTGGTCTGATCGCCGCCGTTTTGGGCACCATGCTTCTGGCCTCGTCGGCCGGCGCCCAGCCGCCGGCCGACACGGCGGTGACGTTCGGCAACAAGCTGTCGCTGGCCTCGGTGACCTCGGCGCTGCAGGCGGCCGGCTATCAGGCGCTGGTGGTGCCCCGTCCGCCGGGACTGCCCGAAGCCGTGCTGGGCGTCATCAGCACCGGGCTCAATGGCGCCAAGGCCATGGTGATGCTGTCGAAATGCGAAAATGTGAAGAGCGACGACGTGTGTGTGATCACCCTCGCGGTCGCCTTCACCGACGACAAGAATATCGTCAATGACGCGCTATTGAAGACGATCAATGACAAGACCACCTTCGTCAAAGCGATGCGCACGGTCCGCAACACCGACAACAAGGCCATGCTCAACGTCAATTACAGCTACATGGTCAAGGATTTCGAGGACACCAAGTTCATCGCGCCGCTGATGACCTTCTTCGCCCAGGATCTGGCGCGGGTGGTCGGCGCCTATAACGCGGCCAGCCTGGCCACGCAGCCGCAGCAGCCGCCGGCCAAATAACGGAGACGGGAACCATGCTTATCCGCGCCTGCCTTGCTTTGATGGTGATGCTCGCCGCCGGGGCGGCGGGCGCGGCCGAGGCGCCGCTGCGGGTCGGCAGCACGGTCGGACCCTATGCCGAGATCATGGATTATGTCGCCGCCCTGGCAGGCAAGCAGGGGCTGGAGGTCAAGGTCGTCGAATTTACCGACTATGCCCTGCCCAACGAGGCGATGGCCAATGGCGACATCGACGTCAGCATGTTCCAGACCCGGCCCTATCTCACCAACGCCATCAAGAGCCGCGGCTACGATATCGTGCCGCTCGACCCCGCCATCATCGTTCCGATGGGCATCTATTCGCACAAGATCACGGCGCTGAGCGACCTCAAGGATGGCGATACCCTGGCCATTCCCAACGATCCCTCGAACGGGGCCCGCGGGCTTCTGCTGATGCAGCAGGCCGGCCTGATCAAGCTCAAGGATGGCGTCACCACCACCGCGTCGCTGGTCGACATCACCGCCAATCCCAAGCATCTGAAGATCCGCGAACTCGACGCCGCCCAGGTGCCGCGCTCGCTCGACGACATGGCCGCGGCGGCGGTCAATATGAGCTATGCCCTGCCGGCCGGGCTCGATCCCAGGACCGCGATGATCCTCGAAGGCACCGACACGCCCTTCGCCTTGATCTGGACCGCGCCGCGCAAGCATCAGGACGATCCGCGCATCAAGAAGCTGATCGGCATCTACCGCTCGCCCGAGGTCAAGGCCTTCATCCTGTCCAAATTCAACGGCAGCGTCATTCCCACCTGGTGACGCATCGCTGAAACAGGCTGTAACAAAACAGCTTGACACCCCGTCCCCCAGATTGTTTATTGCGAACAATTCTCAATTGCATTTTGTGGAGACGATGTCCTCTCTTCCCCAGTCCGCGCCGACGGCCGTCCGTCCGCCGCGCATCGACAGCCAGCAGCTGCTGAAGGGCGGGAAGGAGCTCGTCATCGTGCATGGAGGCGAGGAATACCGGCTGCGCCTTACCGCCGCCGGCAAGCTGATCCTGACCAAGTAACCCGTTTCCCATAGCCGCCAGCCAGAGCGCCCGACCGGACGCCAGCCAGCCTTAACCGTCTGACTGGAGTTCCCATGTCCAAAGCGTCGCGTCTTATTCCCTTGGCCCCTTCCGCCCTCGGCCTGCTGCTGGCTTCCGCGGCCGGCGCCGCCGATCCGGTAACGCTGCCCACTTTGTCCGTCGAAGGCGAGCAGAGCGCCAATCCTGGCTATAAAGTCGAGAACACCACCCTCGGCAAGCTGCCCGACCCGGTCGCCGAGACCCCGCAGAGCGCGACCGAGCTGTCGCGCCAGCTGCTCGACGACCAGGCCGTGGCCACCACCCGCGACGCGCTGCGCAATGTGCCGGGCGTCAGCTTGGCGGCGGGCGAATCCGGGTCGCAGGGCGACAATCTGACCATCCGCGGTTTCACCGCCCGCAGCGACCTCTATCTCGATGGCATGCGCGATTTCGGCAATTACTATCGCGATCCCTTCAATACCGAGCAGATCGACGTGCTGAAGGGCCCGGCCTCGACCCTGTTCGGCCGCGGCTCGACCGGCGGCATCGTCGAAACCGGCAGCAAACATGCCGAACTCTCCACCTTCGAGGCCGGCACGCTGGGCTTCGGCACCGACGGCACCAAGCGCCTGACCGCCGACGTCAATACGCCGGTGACCGCCCTCGGCGACGGCGCCGCCCTGCGCGTCACCGTCATGGGCACCCAGTCCGGCGTCGCCGACCGCGACGTGGCCGAGAGCAACCGGTTCGGTTTCGCCCCGACCCTGGCGCTCGGGCTCGGCACCCTGACCCGCGTCACCATCAGCTATTTCCATCAGTCGGAATACGACATCCCCGATTACGGCCTGCCCTGGCTCTACGAGGCGCCGGCGGGCACCAAGGTCGCCACCGCCGAGCCGGCGCCGGTGTCGCGCTCGAATTTCTACGGCTTCGAGCATGGCGATTATCTGCGCACCAATGACGACATCGCCACCATCCGGGCCGAGCACGACCTGAACGATTCGGTCACCATCAGCAACCAATTGCGCTACAACAACGAAACCCGCAATTACCGCATCACCGAGCCGCAGCTCGACCTGCCGGCCGGCAAGGGCGCCAGCGCCACGACCATGCTGGTGGCGCCGGGCACGCCGCTATCCGCGCTGTCGGTTTCGCGCAACCAGATCTACGGGAACAGCGACGAGACCATGCTCGACGAGCAGCTGGACGGCACCATCCGCTTCAGCACCGGCCCGGTCCAGCACAAGGTGATCACCGGCTTCGAGTTCATCCACGAGACCTCGGACCCGACCCGCAACACCACCATCGGCCCCTACAGCACCACCTCGCTGGTCTCGCCCGATTATTCGGCCGCCTATAACGCGGTGACCTATCACGCCACGCAGACCACCACGACCGCCAATACCCTGGCCGCCTATCTGCTCGACGAGATCCAGCTGACCTCGCAGGTCAAGACCATCCTCGGCGTCCGCTACGACCATTTCGACGCCGATTATTTCTCGCAGACCTTCGCCAATCCGGTCACCCATGCCGGCGCCGCGGTTCTGTCGCTCCATCATGTCGACAGCCTGCCGAGCTGGCGCGCCGCTTTGGTGTGGCAGCCGAGCGAAGCCGGGATGCTCTATTTCTCCTACGGCACCTCGTTCAATCCCTCGGCCGAGCAGCTGACCCTGGCGGCCAGCACGGTCAATCTCGATCCTGAGAAGAACACCACCTACGAGATCGGCGAGAAGTGGCAGTTCCTCGGCGACCGACTGCTGGTCACCACCGCCCTGTTCCACACCGAACAGGACAATATCCGCGAGACCGATCCGACCAATTCGAACCTGCAGATCCTGGCCGGCGACGGCGTCTCCAAGGGCGTCGAATTCCAGCTTGCCGGCAAGATCACCGACAAATGGCAGATTCAGGGCGGCTATTCCTACGACTTCACCAACATCATCAGCTCGCCGCAGAACGATGTCGGCCATCGCCTGGCCAATGCCCCGATGCATACCGGCTCGATCTGGACCACCTACACCTTCCCCTATGAGATCCAGGGCGGCTTCGGCGCCAATTATGTCGGCAACCGCTGGGCCAACACCACCGGACGCGCGGTCGGCGGCGTCAATTTCTGGGAGCTGGCGCCGGATTATTGGACCCTGTCGACCATGGTCAAGGCGCCGATCACCGAAGGCGTCTCGCTGCAGCTCAACGTCAACAATCTGACCAACGAAAACTATATCGACCTGCTTCACCCGTCCCATGTGGTGCCGGGCGCCGGGCGGTCGGCGATGTTCACCCTGAACGCCAGGCTGTAAGGAGCGCGATGCACCTCGTCATCGAAAACTTCCTGAATTCCGAGGAGCTGGCGGAGATCGCTTCCGCCCTGCCGGGTGCCGATTGGCGGGACGGCCGCGTGACCGCCGGCTACCAGTCGCGGCAGAAGAAGAACAATGCCCAGCTCGAAGAGGGAGGTCCGCTGGCGAGGCGCCTCGGCGAAATCATCATGGCCCGCCTGGAGCGCACGCCGGGATTCGTCTCGGCGGCGCTGCCGCTGAAGATGGTGCCGCCTTTGTTCAACCGCTACGGCGAGGGCGAGACCTATGGCGACCATATCGACGGCGCCATCCGGGCCATCCCCGGCACGCCGCTGCGGGTGCGCAACGATCTGTCGGCGACGGTCTTTCTGGCCGATCCCGCCAGCTATGACGGTGGCGAGCTGGTGCTGCATGGCGATGGCGGCGAGGCGAAGTTCAAGCTGCCGGCCGGCTCGATGCTGCTCTACGAGGCCGGGTGTCTGCATCGGGTCGAGCCGGTGACGCGGGGCGTGCGCTACGCCTCGTTCTTCTGGGTGCAGAGCATGGTGCGGGACAATGTCTGCCGCCAGCTGCTGTTCGACCTCGACAATTCGATCCAGCGCCTGGCGCACGAGCGGATCGACCATCCCGAAGTGACCCCGCTGACCCAGCACTACCACCAGCTTTTGCGGCTGTGGGCGGATACCTGAACCGATAAAGGTGACGGAATGACGAATGCTAGTTTGAGTCCGAAAAGCAACCAGGTCCTCGGCCTGTCGGTGACCATCGCGGTCCATGTGGCGCTGGCCCTGATGTTCGTGCTGTCGCTGCATACGGCGCTGCCGCCGGTTCTGCCCGAGCCGGTGCCGGTCAAGCTGCTGCGCGACGCGCCGTCGCCCAAGCCGGAGACCAAGCCGCTGCCGCCGATCGCCACTGCGGTGACCCATCCGCAAGTCACCGTACCGGTGCTGATCGTGCCGGAGGTCAAGGTCGCGGACCAGCCCAAGCCGGTCTTGCCGAAGCTCGACCGCCCCAATGCCATCACGCTGCCGCCGCCGGCCCCGCCGCCCGCGCCGGCCGCCCGTTCCGAAGATAAGGAACTCGACTTCCAGGCCAAGCTGATGGCCCATCTCAACAGCCTCAAGCGTTACCCCGCCGATGCCAAGCGGCAGGGTAAGGCCGGCGTGGTGATGGTGCGGTTCCGCATCGACCGCGCCGGCCACATGCTGTCCTACCGCATCGAACAGGGCTCGGGGCATGTTCTGCTGGACGAGGAAACGGCGCGTCTGATGCAGCGCGCCGATCCTTTCCCGGCTCCGCCGGACTCGGTCACCGGCGACGAACTCGAATTCGTGGTGCCGGTCCAATACAAGCTGGGGTGAGGCCTTCGGGCCTCATTCCTTCAAGAGATCGGCGGGATCGATGCCCAGGCGCTCCATGCGCGCTTTGATCTGCGGCCATTCCTCGCGCAGGAAGCGGGCCTTTTCGCGCCGCTGCACCGCCTGGCGCACCCCGGCTTTGACCATGAACCCGACGCCGCGCTTCTTTTCGGCCAGTTCCTCGATGGCCAGTTCCTGGAACGCCTTGGCCACGGTCAGCGGATTGACCTGATAGTCGCTGGCCAGCTGCCGCACCGAGGGCAGCATGTCGCCTTCCTTGAAGGTGCCGTCGAGAATGCCCGTCAGCAGCAGCTCCATCAGCTGCCGGTAGATCGGCGTTCCCTCGGCCCAGGCATATGGCTTGCTCGTCATCGGCGCAGAATGACCGAAAATGAAGGTCTTGGCCACAAACTAACTTGCTGTACCGCATCACCGGTGTATTATCACACCAACACAGTTGCCGGAGGATGTGGTGGGGTTGGCGGAATTGAAGGCGAAGCGCCTGGAGAAGCTGGCAAGCGAGCCGGCCGGCGCGCCGCGTGCCGCGCCGGCGATGGACCGTCAGGTCAAGGTTCGCCTGCTGACGCCCCGTCTGGCCCTCAACGCCGCCGGCCTGCTGTTGGTGGTTGCCGTCGCCGTCTATTGGACGCTGCATGCCGGCCGCAACAGCGTGCGGGTCGAGCGCAGCCATCTGACCCTGGCGACGGTCAGCGAGGGCACCTTCCGCGACTACATTCCCGTCACCGGCGCGGTGCAAGCCGAGACCACCGTCTATCTCGACGTCGCCCAGGGCGGGCAGGTCGAGGAACGGCTGGTCGAGGAAGGGGCGACGGTCCATCAGGGCGAGCCGCTGGTCCGCTTTCGCAATACCGCGCTGGAACTGCAGGTGACGGCGCAGGAGGCCCAACTGGCGGAAAGCCTGTTCCAGCTGTCCAGCGTCGGGCTGCAGATGCAGGATTCCCGCCTTCAGCATCAGCGCGATCTGACCACCATGGATGCCGCCATCATCGATTCCGAGCGCCGCCTGGCGCGGCTGCGCCCGCTGCTGGCCGACGGTTTCGTCAAGCGCGCCGATTTCGAGGACGAGGAATCGACGTTGAAGCGCTATCGGGAAGAGCGGGCCGCCATCGCCGAGGCGCGCGCCCTCGATCTGCGCGCCCAGGCCGACCAGACGCGGCAATTGAACGATGCGCTGGCCCAGCTGGAGCGCAATCACCGTATCGCCCAGCACAATCTCGAAGACCTGGTGGTGCGGGCGCCGATCGACGGCCAGCTGACCACCCTGGACGCCGAGATCGGCTCGTCGAAAAGTCCGGGCCAGCATATCGGGCAGATCGACCGCGAGGGCGCCTTCAAGGTCAGCGCCCCGGTCGACGAATTCTATCTCGGCCGCATCGTCACCGGGCAGGAGGCCGAGGCCGATATCGAAGGAAGGGCCTGGCGCCTGGCGGTCTTCAAGATCCATCCCGAGGTCAAGAACCGGCAATTCTCGGTCGATCTGCGCTTCCAGGCCAACCCGCCCGCCTCGCTGCGGCGTGGGCAGAGCGTGCAGATGCGCCTCGAAATCGGCGAGCCCAGCCATGGGCTGGTGGTCGAGAACGGGCCTTTCTACGATGATACCGGCGGGCGCTGGGTATTCGTGGTGGCGCCCGGCGGGCAGCGGGCCGACAAGCGCACGGTCTCGCTCGGGCGGCACACGCCCCAATCGGTCGAAATTCTCTCCGGCCTGATGGCGGGAGAGCGGGTCGTCATTTCCAGTACCGCGGATTTCCGCGATCTCGACACTTTAGACATCACCGGGGGATCGAACCCATGATCAAGCTGTCCAACATCGAGAAGACCTACCGTACCGACGATATCGAGACGCGTGCCCTGGGCGGCGTGTCCCTGACCATCGGCGAGGGCGAGTTCGTCGCGATCATGGGGCCGTCGGGCTGCGGCAAATCGACCCTGCTCAATGTGCTGGGCCTGGTGGATAGGCCGACGGGCGGACGCTATGAATTCGCCGGCGAAGACGTCTCCAACCTGCCGGAGCGCCAGCTGGTGCAGTTCCGCAAGCGCCATATCGGCTTCGTCTTCCAGAGCTTCAATCTGATCGGCGACCTGTCCGTCGAAGAGAATATCGAGCTGCCGCTGCTGTACCGCGCCATGCCCAAGGCCGAGCGCAAAAGCAGGGTGCGCGAGGCGCTGGAACTGGTCGGGCTGCAGCACCGGGCCCGGCACAAGCCGTCGCAGCTGTCGGGCGGTCAGCAGCAGCGCGTCGCCGTCGCCCGCGCCGTGGTCGGCGATCCCAAGCTGATCCTCGCCGACGAACCGACCGGCAATCTCGACAGCAAGAACGGCGAGGAGGTGATGGAAATGCTGACCACGCTCAACGAGCAGGGCACCACCATCGTCATGGTCACCCACTCGCCCAGCCACGGCGCCCAGGCCAAGCGCATCATCACGGTGCTCGACGGCCAGGTGGTGCCGGAAAAAGAATTCGCGCTGTAAAAGGGGAGGGGACCATGCTGCGGCATTATCTGGTTTGGACTTGGCGGGCCCTGGCCGCCGATCCTCTGACCACGCTCCTCAATTTGCTGGCCCTGTCGCTCGGGCTGGTCACCTTCGCGCTGGCGGCGGCGACCGCTTTGTTTCTGCGCAGCAACGACGCGGTTCTGCCGAATGCCGATCGCATCTATGCGGTCAGCCAGAAGATCACCAGCTCCGACGGGGTCCTCCTGTCGCCCGTCGTGCCCTACACCGCCGGCGTGGTGGCCAAATATGTCGAGGCCGACTATTCCGCGGGGATCGAAGCGGTCACGCTGGTGCATTTCGCCCAGCCCTCCCAGGTCATCGCCGCGGGCAAGGCGCATATGCTGTCGCCGCAATTTTTCGACGACGCCTTCACCCGCGTCGTCAAGCTGCCGCTGCGCTATGGCGATCCGGAAAAAGCGTTCTCGCAGCCGCGCAGCGCGATTTTGACGGCCGAGACGGCAGAGAGCCTGTTCGGCGCCGGCAATCCGATCGGGCGGCCTCTGCGCATTTCCGGCGTGGATGTCACCGTTACCGGCGTTTTGGCGCCGGTGGCGGCGCCGTCCCTGTTCCATTCGACGAGCTATGCCCGGTTTGATCTGTTCGTCAGCCGCGACGTGGGCGATCTGGTGGCGCCGCTGGCCCCCGAGCCGGATGCTTGGGATGGCGCCGACGGCTTCGTGCTGGTCCTGCTGCCCGAAGGCGTGTCGCCGGATGGGCTGCGGGCCAAGCTGGGCGATTTCGGGGCGCGTCATGTGCAGCGCCTGAAACGGACCTACGAGTTCGGCCTGGTGCCGCTGGCCGACATGCAGAAAGTCGCCTTGGACGGTCTGTTGGGTGCCAAAGCGACCGGGCTCTCGATTCCGTCGCTGCTGCTCGGTCTCGGCGCGCTGGTGCTGCTCGTCGCCAGTCTCAATTACGCCAACCTCGCCGCGGCCAAGGCGATCGGCCGGCTGCCGGAAAGCGGCATGAAGAAGGTGCTGGGCGCCGGCCGGCTCGATTTGCTGACGCAATATCTGACCGAAAGCCTGATCCTGACCGTCACCGCCATGGCGCTGGTCCTGCTGATCCTGGCGCTGGTCGCCGGCCCGTTCTTCAGGCTGACCGACATCGATCTCTACCGCCAGCTGTTTCATCGTCCGGCTTTCTGGCTGCTGCTGCTGACGGGCGTCGCCTCGGCGACCCTGCTGGGCGGTCTCTATCCGGCGTGGCTGCTATCCGGCCCCAAGGCGATGGCGGCGACCCTGGGCGGCAAGGTGCGCCAGGCGCGGTCGCGCCTCGCCTCGGTGCTGGTCGGGCTGCAGTTCCTGGGCGCCAGTTTCCTGCTGGTCATGGTCGGCGTCGTCGCCCTGCAGAACATTGTGATGCATCGCCAGGCCCTGCAGGCGAACGGAACCTCGCTGCTGGCGATCGACACCGCGCTGGACAAGGAGGCGGTCACGTCGCAGGACGTTCGCAACGCTGTGCGCGATATTCCCGGCGTACAGGCGGTGGCGGGGGTGAATCTGCCGCTCTGGACCCTGGGCAGCGCGCAAAGGCGCTATTTCAAGGAGGCCGATGTCAAAGGCCAGGCCCACAAGGGCACGGATATGGAGATAACCGTCGACTATTTCTCGGTGCTGGGCAGCCATCTGCTGGCCGGGCGGGAATTCGCCCTGGACCGGGGTGGCGACCTCAAGCCGGACGACGATGTTCCGACGGTATCCTACAATGTGGTGGTCGACCGGGATTTCGCCGAATCCTTCGGATGGACGCCCGAGCAGGCGGTCGGACAAAATGTCTGGCATCTCACGCTGACCGGCGGCTCCGCCCCCGTGCAGATCATCGGCGTCATCGAGAACCAGCCGCAGACCATTCTGGCCAATGGGGCTTCGGGCACCGTCTATACCCTGATGCCGGCCCATGGCTCGATCCCCGTCATCCGCCTGGCGCCCGGCGCCGGATCGGATACCTTGGCCGCGATCGACCGCGCGCTGGTCAAGCTCTCGCCGCAGATCGACTGGCACCATCATTTCAGCGACGAGATGTTCAACCAATCCGCCTCGATGCTCAACACGCTGGTGGCCGCGCTGAGCGGGCTGGCCTTGTTCGCGGTGGTCATCGCGCTGCTCGGCCTGGCCGGCATGGCGATCCACACCACCAACAGCCGGACGGAAGAGATCGGCATCCGCAAGATCCTCGGCGCGGACCATTTCGTCATCCTGCGGCTGTTGGCCTGGGACCTCACCAAGCCGGTGCTGATCGCCTCGCTGGCCTCCTGGCCGCTCGCCTATATCGCCGGGCAGATCTATCTGTCGCTGTTCACCGGCCATGCCGCTTTGGGGCCCTGGCCGTTCGTCATCAGCCTGGCTGCCACCATCGCGGTAGCCTGGCTGGCGGTCGGCTGGCGCATCGCGGTGGCGTCGGCCAAGAGCCCGGCCGCGGTGCTGCGCTACGAGTGAGCCGGGCGTTACGCCCGGTATTCGCGCCGCCAGGCGCCCGGCGGCATGCCGATCGTGCTGGTGAAGACGCGGGTCAGATGGCTCTGGTCGGCGAAGCCGCAGATCACCGCGATCTCGGCGATCGGCATGTCGTCGCCGGCCAGCAGCTCCTTGACCCGCTCGATGCGATGGTTGAGATGCCATTTATGCGGCGTCTTGCCGGTGGTTTCCTTGAACGCCTTGATGAAATAGCTGCGCGACAGGCCGCATTCGGCGGCCACTTCGGCGATCGAGAGGTCGACCCCGGCGCTGACCTGGAGGATTTCCTTGGCGCGTTCTTCCTGACGGCGCGACAGCCGGCCGCAGCCGCGCGCCGAGGGGATATGAAGCCCGCCATAGCTCTGCGCCAGATGGGTGTTAAGGGCGAGAGCGACCTGATCGACGAACAAGGGCTGCGCCAACTCGGGCTGGGTCAGCGCCGGCAACAGGGCCCGGGCCAGGCTGGTGGCGACCGGGTCGGCGGTTCCCGGCGTGCAGCGCAGGCAGTCGACGCGCCGCGCCCCGGTCTCTTCGGCAACGGCATCGAGCGCCTGCTGGGTGACATACAGGAACAGGAAGTCGAAGGGGCCGCACAGATAGGTGGCGAAATCCCGCGCCAAGTCGCGCACGCGCAGGGTATCCGCGGCGTGGAACAGCGGGTCGGACAAGCGCCCGCGTTCCGACAGCCTCTCCTGATAGCCGGACAGGGCGACGATGACCAGGAAGCCGCCTTCGGTGGCCGGCGCCTGGACATGACCGAACACGGGCGCATTCGATCGTTTGCGGAACAGCGACAGCTCCGACTTGGCTGTGGCGCTGGTGCTCAGCAAGCCATGATCGTCGGGACCGTAATATCGTGCCAGATAGCGGCCTATTCGCGCCGCATCCCCTGATGACGAAGATTGCCCCATCGCCAGTTTGCCCCTCTCGAACTGGGTTTTCCAGACAAGTCAGTATGTTATGGGCTTAGTTATAGGGATATCAATCTACACCGGATTGGATTGAATTCGCACGATTTGATTGAAAGCAGCTAATTTTTCGCATTTACGAAACATAGCTGACGCCGGTTTCTGGGTTCTAGCGCCGGCCGGCCAGGAACATGGCGATCTCCGGGGCCGGCACGAACTGGGTGAGTTCGATGCCCGGCGCGGTCGCCTCGATGATGATGATGCCGGCCAGGCAGCCCCTGACGGCGTCGAACACGCCGCCGCCCGAGGCGCCGTGGCCATAGCCGGTGGCGAGGATGTCGGTCCAGTCGCCGTTGAGGGCAAGTGATTTGACCGGCACGCCGACCGTTTTGGACAGGGTGATGGCGCCTTGTGCCGCGACGATGACCGGCTGATTGGGGGTGGTTCCCGCGGTGCAGATGTCCAGCGGCTTCATGTCGCGGCGCTGACGGGAGATGTCGTTGGGCGCGACCTGCAAGAGCGCCAGATCGACGGCGGCCTGGCCGATTGCGGCCAGTTTGGCGTCGGTCTTCCAGCCATCGAGGACGACATTGGTGACCGGATCGGCCGGATTGACCTTGACCACATGCGCCGCCGTCAGGATCAGGCCATTGCTGAGATAGACCCCGGAGCCCTGCGAGAAATGCACATTGTCGCCGGCCGGCTTCTCGATCTGCACGCCCAGCGCGCCGACCAGCGCCGCTTCCGGCGGCTCGGCCAGGGCGGGAGCCGCGAGAAGGAGTGTCACGAAGGCGAGTTTCCGCTTCATGCCGCGCTCTCCACACCATCGGTGAATTGCAATGCCGCCAGACGGGCATAGAGGCCGCCTTCGCGGATCAAATCGTCATGCTTGCCCTCGGCCACGATGCGGCCGTCTTCGATGACGACGATGCGGTCGGCCTTCTTCACGGTGGCGAGCCGATGGGCGATCACCAGCGTCGTGCGGCTTTCCGACAGGACCTCGAGCGCCGCCTGCACCGCGCGTTCGGACTCGGCGTCGAGGGCGGAGGTCGCCTCGTCGAGCAGCAGCACCGGCGGGTTGCGCAGGATGGCACGGGCGATCGCCAGGCGCTGGCGCTGGCCGCCCGACAGGCGTACGCCCTTTTCGCCCAGGAACGTGCCGAAACCTTCGGGCAGGGCGTCGAGGAATTCCAGCGCATTGGCGGCGCGCGCGGCTTCGCGCACTTCCTCGTCCGACGCTTCGGGGCGGCCATAGCGGATATTGTCCCAGGCCGACGCGGCGAAGATCACCGGGTCCTGGGCCACCAGTCCGATCTGCCGGCGCACATCGGCCGGATCGGCGTCCTTCAGATCGACGCCGTCGAAGCGGATGGCGCCCTGCTCGGGGTCGTAGAAGCGCAGCAGCAGCTGCAAAACCGTGCTCTTGCCGGCGCCCGAGGGGCCGACCAGCGCGACGGTCTCGCCCGGCGCTACCGCCAGGGTGAAACCGTGCAGCGACGGTTTGTCGGGCCGGGCCGGATAATGGAAGGTGACGCCGTCGAACTCGACCCGGCCCGACGCGGGGACGGGGATCGCCTTGGGTGCGGCGGGCGCCTCGATGTCGGAGCGGGTGGCCAGCAGTTCCAGCAGACGCTCGGCGGCGCCGGCGGCGCGCTGCACGTCGCCGATCACCTCGGACAGGGTGCCGACCGAGACGGCGGTCAGGATGGCGTAGAACACGAAGGCCGACAATTCGCCGCCGGTCATGCGTCCGGCGATCACGTCATAGCCGCCGACCCACAGCACCACCGCGACCGCGCTGAAGGTCAGCATGATGACGATGGCGGTCAGCAAAGCGCGGGTGCGGATGCGGAACCGCGCCGCATTGAAGGTCTCGCCGACGATGGCGGTAAAATTCTTGCGGTCGATCGGCTCGTGCGTATAGGCCTGGGTGGTGCGGATGGCGTTGATGGCCTCTTCCGCGAAGGCGGCGACGTCGGCGACCCGGTCCTGGCTCTTGCGCGACAATTTGCGCACCCGCCGCCCGAACAGCACGATCGGCACCACCACCGCCGGCACCACGATCAGCACCAGCAGGGTCAGCTTCAGGCTGGTCACCGCCAGCATCACCAGCGCGCCCAGCATGGTGAGGATGTTGCGCAGCGCCATCGACAGGGATGAGCCGATCACCGTTTGCAGAAGCTCGGTGTCGGTGGTCAGCCGCGACAATACTTCCCCGGTCTTGGTGGTCTCGAAATAAGCCGGCGACAGGGAAATCACCCGGCCGAACACGGCGGAGCGCAGATCGGCCACCACCCGCTCGCCGATCCAGGACACCAGATAGAAGCGCGCGGCGGTGGCGAAAGCGAGGATGGCGGAAACGACGATGAAGCCCAGCACCGCCCGGTTGAGCAAGGTGGCATCGCGCTGCTGCAGGCCCTGATCGACGATGTGACGCAATCCCTGGCCGAGCAGCAGCACGGTCAGCGACGACACCACCAGGGCGACGGTGGCGCCGGCCAGGCGGCGGCGATAGGGGCGCAGGAAAGGCGAGAGCCTGCGGAGGACGGCGAGGGGGGCGACCGGGGGCGTGTTTGATGCGGACATGCCCCCTTATATAGTCGATCCCCTTGATCTTCCCAGCCGCTTTGGCCACATGCAGGGCGGAATTAATGAAAAGGAGCGGGTGATGCGGCGGTTTTGGGCGATTTTGAGCGCAGGCGCGCTGCTGCTGGCCGGCGCCGCCGGCGCGGTGGATCAGGCTCCGGCCCTGTCGGTGCCGACCCTCGCCGGACCCGTCTTCGACCTGTCCGCCCAGCGCGGCCGCGTGGTGGTGGTCAATTTCTGGGCGACCTGGTGCGTGCCCTGCCGCGCCGAAATGCCGGTGTTCGACGCCTTCTACAAGGCGCATCACGGCGAAGGCCTGGACATGATCGGCCTCAGCATCGATACGCCGGCGGCCCTGCCCAAGGTGAAGCAGGCGGCGGGCACGGTGAGCTATCCGATCGCCGTGACGCGCGACGCTCAATCCAATGGTTTCCCGACTCCCAACGCCTTGCCGGTGACCTATGTCATCGACGCCAAGGGCACGGTCGCCGCGGTGTTGATGCCCGACAATGGCGAGGGGATCGGCGAACAGAAGCTGGCCTCGGTGGTTGAGCCCCTGTTGGAGCGCGCCGCTTCAAAAAAAGGCCAATAGACTGGGCGCGCTCGGAGGAGCGTAGCGAACGACCCCGAGGGTGCGGGGGCGTAGGTCCCAAGGTTCCACACGTCGGCATAGCCGACGTGTGGAATGGACCGGAGGGAGGCTACCCCGCTGAAATATCATCCGGCCGTAGGGAAACTTCCGCCGCATCGATGGCGGCGCTCTTGATCAGCGCCGTCACCGCCTTGCCCGGCTCCAGCCCGAGTTCGCGGCAGGCGTCGGGCGTCAGTTCGGCATGCAGGGGCACGCCGACATCCACCGCCACATCCATCAGCGGTCCCGCCGGAGTCAGCGACAGCACCCGGCCCGGCACCTGATTGCGCACCGACAGGCCTTCGACCGGCCCCAGCGACAGGATCACGTGATCGGCCGGAATGCGGGCCCGCACTGTGCTGCCCGCCGCCAGATCGAGGCGCGGCACGTCGATATGGCGTCCATCCCAGGCCAGGCGGCTGGTCTGGCGGGCGGAATCATGCCCCTCGACCACGGCGGTCAGGATGGTGACCAGCGTCCGGCTGCCGGCGGCGGCGGCGAAATCGGCGCGGCTCATCACCTGTTCGACCGGTCCCTCGGCCAGGACCCGGCCATCGTCGATCAGCACCATCCGGCCGGCGACGCGCAGAATCTCTTCCGGCGCGTGGCTGACATAGAGGATCGGCAGGCGGAAATGGGCCGCCAGCCGGGCGATGTAATCCAGCAGTTCCGCCTTGCGGGCGCCGTCGAGGGCGGCCAGCGGCTCGTCCATCAGCAGCAGGCGCGGGCTGGCCAGCAGCGCCCGGCCGATGGCGACGCGCTGCTTCTCGCCGCCGGACAGCGCGCCGACCCGGCGGTCGAGCAATTTTTCCAGCCCCAGCAGCCCGGCCACTTCGTCCAGGGTGACGAAGCGGTCGGACTCCGGCGTCCGCTTGAAGCCATAGAGCAGGTTGCCGCGCACGCTGTAATGGGGCAGCAGCCGGCTGTCCTGGAACACCAGTCCGATTCGGCGGTTATGGGCTGGCAGATCGGTACCGGCGCCGGAGTCGAACAGCGTGGCGCCGTTCAGGCGGATGTGGCCGGCATCGGGGCGGTCGAGGCCGGCCAGCAGGCGTACCAGGCTGCTTTTGCCGGAACCGGAACGGCCGAACAATGCCGTGACCTCGGGGCCGGCGGCGCGGAAGGAAAGGTCTAAAATGAAATCGCCTTGGCGCTTTTGGAGTGAGATATCAAGCATGTGGCTGTCCCTTCATGCGCCGCTCCAGCCGATTGGCGAGGCGGTCGGCGATGAGCAGGGTCAGCAGGGCCAGGGCCACCGACAGGATGCACAGGCGCAGCGCTTCGGCATCGCCGCCGGCGCTCTGCGTCACGGCGAACAGCGCGACCGGCAAGGTGCGGGTCTCGCCCGGGATGGAGGCGACGAAGGTGATGGTGGCGCCGAATTCCGACAGCGAGCGCGCGAAGGCCAGGATGATGCCGGCGGCTATGCCGGGCAGGGCCAGCGGCAGGGTTACGGTGAAGAATACCGCCCAGGGGCCGGCGCCCAGCGTGGCGGCCGCCGCTTCCACGCCGCGGTCGACCTGCTCGATCGACAGCCGTACCGCGCGCACCAGCAGCGGGAAGGAGATGACCGCCGAGGCCAGCGCGGCGCCTTTCCAGTTGAAGGCGAAGGTGATGCCGAAAACATCATGCAGCCAACCGCCGATCAGCCCATGCCGCCCCATGGTGACCAGCAGCAGATAGCCGACCGCGACCGGCGGCAGCACCAGCGGCAGATGCACGATGCCGTCCAGTAAAGTCTTGCCGGGGAAGCGCGCCCGCGCCAGCAGCCAGGCGATGGCGATGCCGAAAGGCAGCGAGCCGGCGACAGCGGTTACCGAAACCAGCAGGCTGAGGCGCAGGGCTTCGGTCTCTAGCGGCGACAGGGTGAACATGAAAGACGGCGGCTCCGGAACAAACAGCGCTGTGCTTCGGGCATGAGGATCGGGTAGATATTAGTGTGGGGTAGTTGACGAGGGAATGGGGATGGTGGAGCAGCGTGCGGCGATGGCGCCAACGACGGCGGAAGAACGCCAGGCCATGGCGACCGTGACCGCGACCCGCGAAGTCTATGGCGAGATCCAGGCCCTGGCCGAAATCCTGCGCGAAACCTGGCGTCCCCAGCCGCAGCGGGTCGATGCCAAGCATGCCCTGCTGCACGCCTCCGAACGCCTGTGCAATCTGATGTCGCTGGCGCTCTATCAGCTTGAGAACAACACTTCGGGGCAGTTGCAGGAACGCCTCAAGGGCGAACTCGACGATCTCAAGAACCGGCTGATGGCGATGAGCGCCAAGCTGATGGTCGAAAAGCTGGAAAAGATCGACAAGCGCGCCGAGGAAGTGCTGCGCGAGCGCGATTATCCGCTCGGCCTGGCCGGCAAGCTCGACGTCGCCTTCGCCAATCTGATGGCCAATCTCAAGGTGCTCGGCGGTCCCGAGCGGCTGGGCGATCGTGTGCCCGAACTGGTCGCCAAGACCGAAACCGATCTTCAGAGCCTGTCCGAAATCGAGAAAAAGCTCGGCGTCATGGTCGACCTGCCGACACCAAAGAAACGCCGCTGACCGGGTGCCCCACATCCCGCTTGGGTTGATCCGGAATTCAAACCGGGCGGTCTAAAATTGTGTCATTTCTAAGTTCTTTAGTTGACTGCGGGCCTTGCGCCCTTAAACTGCCCAATATCCGGGAGGTGCCGCCGCCTCACCGGTCATAATTATACAGGCGGTCTGGTGGTCCGGTTCCGACGTTCGAAGTCGTGTCCATAGGGGCGAACTTCCGAGCCGATCTGAGCACCAGTCAAAATAGGGGAGTGGTGCTTCATGGCCTTGAAGTTCCGAATAACTGTTCATTTTGACGTCTCGGAACGTCTGGTTGCACCGCTCGTGTCTTGTTCAGCGTCGCTCAAGAGCCTTGCGGGGAGCCAATGACCAGACTTTTCAAATATCTTTCAGCCCTCATTCTGGCGCTCGGCGCCGGCGCGCATCAGGCGTTCGCCGACCAGCCCAAGGCCTGGGGCCTCTGGACGCAGGACCCGGCTTCGCCGACCATGCACCAGATCGTCGAACTGCACGGCACCATCACGGCGATCATCATAGCGATCACCGTGTTCGTGTTCGCGATCATGGGCATCATCATGGTGCGCTTCCATCATTCGCGGCACCCGGTGGCCCAGCAATGGTCGCACAACACCGTGCTCGAGGTCGTCTGGACCCTGGTGCCGGTGCTGATCCTGGTGGCGATCGCCTTCCCCTCGTTCAAGCTGCTCTACGCGATGGACCGCGCCGAGAACGCCGACTACACCCTGAAGGTGACCGGCCATCAGTGGTACTGGTCCTACTCCTACCCGGACCAGAACATCAGCTTCGACTCGAACCTGGTGCAGGATGACAGCCTCGAGGCCGGCCAGCCGCGCCTGCTGACCACCGACCAGCATGTGGTCGTTCCGGTCGGCGCCGTGGTGCGCGTCCAGGCGACCGCCGACGACGTGATCCACAGCTGGTCCGTGCCCGCCTTCGGCGTCAAGATCGACGCCGTGCCGGGCCGCCTGAACGAAACCTGGTTCAAGGCCGAACGCGCCGGCACCTATTACGGCCAGTGCTCGCAGCTGTGCGGCATCAACCACGGCTTCATGCCGATCCAGATCGAGGCGGTGTCGAAGGAAGATTTCGACGCCTGGGTGGCG
>JAJPHO010000035.1 GCA_021325215.1 Alphaproteobacteria bacterium | reverse complement strand
TGCGTTGCCGTCGTTGCCAAGCCAGCCAGGCTTGGCTGCCTCCGGCGCCTGACCTGTCGCCATTTTTTCCTCCGTGCCAGCGTCAAGGGTTTGAGAAATCCGGGCTAGAATTGATACCCCACCTTGAAGAAGAATTCACGCGGCGCGGCATATTGCTGGGTGGTCTCGCCACCATATTGGTTGGTGAAGCGCGACAGGATGGCGGCGCGGTCGGTCAGGTTGGTGACGCTGAACGCGGCGTCCCACTGGCCGTCGGCCAGCACATAGTCGAAATAGAGATTGACCATGGTGTAGCCCGGCACGGTGTAGATCGGGGTCTTGCCGAACACCGTGTTCGAGTAATCGTCGCGATATTGCACGCCCACGCGCGACAGCAGCGAGGAGCCGTCCTTGAAATCCAGAGTATGGCTCAGGCTGGCCGTGCCGGTGAATTCCGGCATGTTGGGCGGGGCGTTGCCATAGGTGTCGCGGAAGGCGCCATTGCGCAGGGCGGCCAGCGGCGCGCAGGCGGGGCTGTAGAGCGTGCTGGCCGGCACGAAGGTGCAGCCATAGAAGGCGTTGATGCCGTACTGGTTGATGAAGGCGTTGTTGGCGAGCAGGCCGCTTTCGAAATCGATGGTCGAATAATGCGAGGCGACCTTGCCGCGCTCGGCGGTGGCGTTGAGGTCGAAGCGCAGGTGATAGGGCAGCAGCGCCGAGATCTCGCCTTCCAGGCCGTAGATATCGACGTCGGGCACATTGCCGACGCCGCCCTGGTAATAGTTCAGATCCTCGGCCTCGAACTGCATGTTGCGGTCCTTGTAGTAGAAGGAGGCGAGGTTCAGCGTCAGGCGCTTGTCGAAGAAGGTGTTCTTCGAGCCGATCTCATAGGCGGTGACGGTTTCCGGCCGGTATTGCAGCGGAACGGTGATCGGATATTCGGTCAGATTGCCGCCGCCCGGCTTGAAGCCGGTGGAATAGCTGGCATAGAGCAGGTTGGTCGGGGTCAGGTCGTAATCGGCGGCGAAACGGTAGGTGATCTTCTCGGCCGTCTGGCCCTCATTGATGCCGGGCAGGAAATATTCGCTGAAGATGGTGGCGCTGCGGTCGAGCGAATAGCGCACGCCGGCGGTGATGCGCAGATCGTCCAGCAGGTGATAGGTGCCCTGGCCATAGGCGGAATAGGACTTCCGCACTTCGACGCCCTGATTGGGGAATACCAGCTCGCTATAGAGATTGGCCAGCGCCTCGGCGGGCGGATTGCCATACTGGTTCAGCAGATTGGGCGTGTAATCGTTGCCCTCATAGGCCTGGTACTGGTCGTAGGCGACCTTGTAGCGGTTATGCAGATAGAAGCCGCCGATCACCCAGTCCAGCTTGGTGCCGGGCTGCGAGCTGAGGTTGATTTCCTGGGTGATGGTCTGGGAATCGTGGGTGAACCATTGCACGTCATGGCCGAGGAACAGCGGATTGGTGCCCGATCCGGTGATGGCGAGGTCGAGGCCGTCCTCATTGACCGACAGGCCCTGATTGACCTGCTGCCAGCTGGTCAGCGACTTCAGCACGGCGAAGGGCAGATTATAGGTGACGATGCCGGCGACGACATCCTGGTCATAGGTGAACTTGCCCGGCCAGTCCGAGGTCTCCTTGTAGGGATTCGGATCGGGGTCGTAGATGTTCTTGCCTTCGGCTTCGTGCTGATGCGCCTCGGCATGTTCGCCGCGGAACTCGACGGACAGGTCGTCGGTCGGCTTCCACAGCGCGATCACGCGGCCATGGTAATTGTTCTGGTCGCTGAGGTCGTAGCGCCCGTTGCTGCCCGGCACCTGGGTCGCATGGACATAGCCCTGCTGATAGACCTGATCGCCCGCCGCCCGAATCGCAAAGGTCGAGCTGACCGGAATGTTGATCGCCGCGGTCGAATGGACCAGATCGTAGGAACCGGTGGTGAAATTGGCGAAGCCGGTGATGGCGTCGAAGGTCGGCTGCTTGGCGATGACGTTCAGCGTGCCGCCCAGCGAGTTCTGGCCGAACACGGTGCCCTGCGGGCCGCGCAGCACTTCGATATGGTCGACGTCGAGGAAGCCGGAATTCAGCGCTACCGGATTGGCGATATAGATGCCGTCCTCGTGATAGGAAACGGACGGCTGGGCGCTGTCGACCTGCGGAGTGTTGAAGCCGACGCCGCGGATGGTGACCGAGCGGTCATAGCCTTCGCTGGTGGTGATCACCATGCCGGGAACCATGCCGTTGAGGTCGAGCGGCGAGGTCACATTGTTCTGTTCGAGTGCTGCGGCGGTGATCGCGGTGATGGCGTCCGGCGCCTTCTGCAGACTGGTTTCCTGCTTTTGCCCCACCACCTTGATCTCGTCGAGGCCGCCTGTATCGGCATCGGCGAAGGCCGGCGCGGCGATCATGAGGCTCAGCAAAACGAAGGGCGATGCGCCCAGGCGACGCCGGGACGGCAGGGTGGAAGCTGGCATTGATTGGTATTCCCCAGTGATGAATTAGGGATTGTGCACCGCAATATCCGTGCCATTCGGGGCCACCTATACCAAGGTGGCGGTTTGCCTCATTTTTTTGTCATAAAACGGACATGAGAACGGCGCGGAACCGATCGAAAATGATCAATTCCGCGCCGTTTGCTGCCCAAAAAATGATCGTTTACAAGGCATTCACGGTGTCGACGTTGCCTTTGGGGCGATGAGTCCCTATTGTAGTCACAAGTGACCACTTTTAAGCAGTGCGCTGCCATGGTTATGATCAATTTGAAGGATGCCAAGGCCGGCTTTTCCGGCTTGGTAGACGAGGCCATCAAGGGCGAGTTCGTGACGATCACCCGTCATGGCAAGCCCGTTGCCGCTCTTGTGTCCCTGGAAGCTGCCGAGATTGCGCGCAAAGCGATGGAGCGCAAGCGCGGAGGGCTGGCTGCGTATCTTCAGACGTTCCCCGGCGGTGAGTTCGAGCGCAACCGATCACCGTCCCGGCCTGTCGACCTTTGAGCGGTTTCCTTCTCGATACGAACGTCATCTCGATGCTGTCGCCGGCGAGGGCTGAAGCCTCGGCAGAGTTTCTTGCGTGGCTGGAACGGATGGATGGCGAGAACAGGCTGTTCCTGTCAGTCGTGACGATTCAAGAGATCGAGAAGGGCATTGCGCTTCTCGATCGCAAGGGCGCAACAGCCAAAGCCGCCGGTTTGCGGCTATGGCTGTCAGGTCTCATCGCAGCCTATGACGACAGCATCCTGGGGCTGGACTTGCCAGCCGCTGCGATTGCGGGGCAGCTGGAAGCCAAAGCGATCACTGCAGGTCATGATCCTGGAATGGCGGACGCCGCTATTGCCGGGATCGCAAAGGCGCATGACCTTGTGATCGTCACGCGCAATACGAAGCATTTCCTGCCGTTCGAAATTGCCGTGATAACCCCGGATGAGGCCGCGTAGCCGTCACTGCCCCGGCGTATAGGCTTCCTTCGACTGCGCGGCCTTGATGAACTGGGTCAGGAAGCGTTCCTTGTCGACATCCAGCACCACATGCACCTTCTGCTCGCCCAAGCCCGGATGGGTGGCTTCCGGCCAGACATGGACCACGCCGTAATGCTCGCCATGATCGATGTCGACATCCATATAGGCGACCACTTCCTTGGTGATCAGGCTGGGGTCGATATAGATCGCGGTGGTCAGCTCGTCCCACATCGGCAGCTGCCATGGATATTTGGCCAGCAGCTCGGTGACCGGGGTCTTCTTGGCGGTCAGGGCCTTATAGGCCTTGTCGGTCATGAAGGTGTGGTTGCTGATGTCGCCGATCGAGGTGATCTTGGCCCAGGGCGCGGTGAAGACGATATGCGCCGCTTCCGGGTCGAAGATGATGTTGAAATCGACGGCGAAATTGGCGCTTTCGGTCACCTGGGCCAGGTTGGTGTCGATCAGCGCGCCCATGAAGATCAGTTCCTTCGCCAGGCCGGCGAATTCCGGATCGAGCCTTTGCGCCAGCGCCAGATTGGTCAGCGGGCCGGCGGCGACGATGGTCACCTGGTGCGGATGCTCGTGCACCATGCGCAGCATGAACTGCACGGCGCCTTCCTTCTGCGCCTGCAGTGCGGTCGGCTGGCCTTCCTCGATCGGGCCGATCTTATAAGGCTCGGTCGGGTGGAACAGCGGGCCCATCGAGGAATCGTTCCACGCACCCTTCCAGACGAACTTGCCGTGCGTCTTCTGCCAGGCTTCCAGGCGCGGCTGGGAATTGATCAAGGGATCGACGGCGCCGAGATAGACCGGAATGTCGGTGCGGTGGAAGATCTCCATCGACCGCATCAGGTAAGCCGCCTCCTCGTCGCGCCAGCCATCGCCGCTGACCACGGTGAAGCCCAGCACTTTCACATCCGGGCTGGCCAGCAGCGGGATGATGTCGGCGCTGGTCGGGCCGTAGAAGTCGTTGTCATAGATGACCAGCGCCGGCTCTTTGGCGGCCGCGGCGGTGGCGACGAGGGAAAGAGCAACGAGGAAGCGTTTCAGCATTTCAATCAGCCAGCTGTTGGATGGGGGCGAGGGGAGTCTTCAGCATCTCCTCGATTTCGGCGCGCTGCGGCATGGACGGGCCGGCGCCGCGGCGGGTGACCGAGATGGCGGCGGCGGCGCAGGCGAAACGCACCGCGTCGACCGCTTCCTTGCCCTCGGACAGGGCCACGGCGAAAGCGCCGTTGAAGCTGTCGCCCGCTGCCGTGGTGTCGACCGCCGTCACCTTGCAGGCGGGCACCCAGAAGGCCGGCTTGCCCTGTTCCAGCACCACCGCGCCCTTCGAGGACAATTTCAGCACCACATTGCGCGGGCCGAGGGCCTGGATGGCGCGGGCGGCGCGCAGGGGCTCCTTGTCCGCATCGAAGCCGATATAGGCCTTGGCCTCGGTCTCGTTCGGGGTGAACCAGTCGACATGCTTCAGCAGCTCTTCCGGCAGCGGCTGGGCCGGCGCCGGGTCGAGGATGAAGATCGCGCCGTTCTGGCGCGCCAGCTTGGCCGCCTCGGTCACGCCGTCGATCGGGGTTTCCAGCTGGGCCAGCACATAGCCGGGCGTTTCGAACGCCTTGGCCTTGCCGCGCACCACGTCGGCCGAGATGGTGGCATTGGCGCCGGAGACGACGACGATGCAATTCTCGCCATCGTCGGCGGTCAGGATCATGGCGATCTGCGACGAGCCGGGCACCGCGTCGACATAGGCGTCGTCGACGCCAGCTTCGGCCAGGCCGGCGCGGATCTTGACGGCCGGATCGTCCTGGCCGACGCGGCCGAGGAACGTCACCTTGCCGCCGGCGCGCGCGGCGCCGACAGCCTGATTGTTGCCCTTGCCGCCCAGAAAGGTGGCGAAGCTGTGCCCGAGGATGGTCTGCCCCGGGGTGGGGATGGTCTTGCCGCTGGCGACATAGTCGTAGCCCAGGCTGCCGACCACCAGGATGTCGGTTTTTTTGGTCATGACTCTACCCTCAATACAGCGGCGCGACCGCGATGGTCAGCAGCCCGGCGATGAACAGGATGAACATCGGTGCCAGCAGCCGGCGCGAAGCGGCCGGAGCGGCGGCGAATTCCTTCCACACGAACACGCCCCACAGGGCCGACACCATGGTCGCGCCCTGGCCCATGGCGTAGGAGGTGGCCGGACCGACCAGCGCCGAGTGGCCGCCGACGAAGGCCGCCATGGCGCCGGTGCACCAGATGGCGCCGCCCAACACGCCCCAGAAATGGTTGGCGAAGCCGGTCTTGCCGTAATCGCCGAACGAGACCGGCGGGGTGTTGGTGATCGGCTTCTTCATCAGGATGCCGTTGACCGGAATGGCCGACAGCGCCACGCCCAGCGAGAAGACGAACAGCACGGCATAGGGGCCGAGGCCGCCTTCGCCTTCGCCGGCGCGCGCCACCAGCGGGAAGAAGCTGCCCATCAGCACGCCGCACAGCAGCGACAGGATGATGCCCTTTTTGGCATCGCCGCCCTTGGGGCCGCCGGCGTCGCGCAGACGGAAGGCCATCGCGTCGACGACGATGGCGGCCATCACCAGGGCGACGCCGCCGAACAGCAGCAGCGGATTGCCCTGCGGGGCCAGGATGTAGCTCCAGATCACGCCGACCACCAGGGCCAGGCCGATACCGACCGGGAAGGCGACGGCCAGGCCGGCCACATCGATGGCGGCGACCAGCAGCAGATTGGCGACATTGAAGATTGCGCCGCCGGCGATGGCCAGGACCCAGGCATTGGTGCTGGAATCACTCAGGTTGGCCATGAAGCTGGTGGGGCCGGCATCGGTGCTGCCCAGGGTCAGGCCGTAGATCAGGGCGGCGCCGACGACGCCGATCACGTAATCCCAATAGAGCAGCGGAAACGGCCAGTTCTTGGTGGCCTTGATGGTGTTCGCCCACGAACCCCAGCTGAACATGCTGATGGCCATGAAAATCAGCGCCACCGCGTACGTACTCGGTTGGTACATTCACTCCCCCGTCTTTTTATAAAGATGCGGGGTCAGGCAAGCCTGACCCCGCTCAGATTTCGCCCCTCGGAAAACTTAGAAGAAGCCTAGGGCCTGGGCTGTAGCTGACCAGCAGATTTTTGGTCTGCTGATAGTGGTCGAGCATCATCTTGTGGGTCTCGCGGCCGATGCCGGACTGCTTGTACCCGCCGAAGGCCGCATGGGCCGGATAGAGGTGGTAGCAATTGGTCCAGACGCGGCCGGCTTCCAGCCCGCGGCCCAGGCGATAGGCGTCGGTGCCGTTACGCGACCAGACGCCGGCGCCGAGGCCGTAATCGCTGTCGTTGGCGATCTTGATGGCGTCGTCCAGATCCTTGAAGGTGGTCACCGAGACGACCGGCCCGAAGATCTCTTCCTGGAAGACGCGCATATCGTTCGTGCCGCGGAAGATGGTCGGTTCGACATAGAAGCCGTTCTTAGTATCCGCTCCGTGATCGGTGCGCTTGCCCCCGGTGAGCACCTTGGCGCCTTCCTTCTGGCCGACATCGAGATAGCCGAGGATCTTGTCGAGCTGCGCCTGCGAGGCCTGGGCGCCGACCATGGTGCTGGGATCGAGCGGATGGCCGAGCTTGATCTTCTTGACGCGCTGCACGGCGCGTTCGAGGAACTTGTCGGCGATCTTCTCATGCACCAGGGCGCGGGACGGACAGGTGCAGACCTCGCCCTGGTTGAGGGCGAACATGGCGAAGCCTTCCATCGCCTTGTCGAAGAACTCGTCGTCGGCATCCATCACGTCGGCCATGAAGATGTTGGCCGATTTGCCGCCCAGCTCCAGGGTCACCGGAATCAGGCTGTCGGCGGCGGCCTTCATGATGTGCTTGCCGGTGGCGGTCGAGCCGGTGAAGGCGATCTTGGCGATGCGCTTGCTGGTGGCCAGCGCGTTGCCGGCTTCGCGGCCATAGCCGTTGACGATGTTCAGCACGCCGGGCGGCAGCAAATCGCCGACGATGTCCATCAGCACCATGATGCCCATCGGCGTCTGCTCGGCCGGCTTCAGCACGACGCAATTGCCGGCGGCCAAAGCCGGGGCCAGCTTCCACGCCGCCATCAGGATCGGGAAGTTCCACGGAATGATCTGGCCGACTACGCCGAGCGGTTCGTGGAAGTGATAGGCGACGGTGTCGTGGTCGATCTCGCCGATCGATCCTTCCTGGGCGCGGACGCAGCCGGCGAAATAGCGGAAATGGTCGATCGCCAGCGGAATGTCGGCGGCGCGGGTCTCGCGGATCGGCTTGCCGTTATCGAGCGTCTCGGCGATGGCGAGCGTCTCGAGGTTCGCCTCCATGCGGTCGGCGATCTTCAAAAGGATGTTGGAGCGCTCGGCAACCGAGGTGCGGCCCCATTTCTCGCGGGCGGCATGGGCGGCGTCGAGCGCCAGCTCGACATCCTCGGCTTGCGAGCGGGCCACCTGGCACAGCACTTCGCCATTGATCGGGCTGATATTGTCGAAATATTGCCCACCCTTGGGAGCAACCCACTTTCCGCCGATGAAATTGTCGTACTTCGAGCGGTTGCTCTTCTTGCGAAGGGTTTCGAGAGACTGCTGGAACATTGTTTCCTCCTGGGGAAGCGACGGCTTGGCCGTTCGTTATTTCATCGTGGGAATCACGAAGCTCTGGTCGGTAACCGGGCCCCCTTTGGGCCAGCGTTGGGTGACGGTTTTCACGCGGGTGAAGAAGCGGACGCCATCGGAGCCATATTGGTTGAGATCGCCAAAGCCCGAGCGCTTCCAGCCGCCGAAGCTATGATAGGCCACCGGGACCGGAATGGGTACGTTGATCCCCACCATGCCGACTTCGACTTCAGTAGCAAATTCGCGCGCGGCGTCGCCGTTGCGGGTAAAGATGGCGACGCCGTTGCCATAGGCGTGCTTGCTGGGCAGCTGCAGCGCCTCGGCGAAGCTTTCGGCGCGCACCATCTGCAGGACCGGGCCGAAGATTTCGTCCTGATAGGTCTTCATGCTCGGCTTCACATGATCGAACAGGGTCGGGGCCAGGAAGAAGCCCTCCTCATGGCCTTGCAGGCTGAAACCGCGCCCATCCATCACCAGTTCCGCGCCTTCGTCGACGCCCAGCTGGATATAGCTTTCGATCTTCTTCTTGTGGGCGGCGCTCACCACCGGGCCGTAATGGGCCTCGGCATCGGTCGAGATGCCGACCCGTAAGGACTCGGCGGCGGCGACCAGCTTCTGGCGCAGGCGCTTGGCGGTTTCCTCGCCGACCGGCACCACGACGGGCAGGGCCATGCAGCGTTCGCCGGCCGAGCCATAGGCGGCGCCCATGATGTCGGCGACCGCCTGGTCGAGATCGGCGTCGGGCAGGATGATGCCGTGATTCTTGGCGCCGCCCATGCACTGCATGCGCTTGCCGGCGGCGGCGCCGCGGCCATAGACGTACTGCGCGATGTCGGACGAGCCGACGAAGCTGACCGCCTTGATGTCGGGATGGTCGAGGATGGCATCGACCACTTCCTTGTCGCCCTGCACGACGTTCAGCACGCCCTTGGGCAGTCCGGCTTCGATCGCCAGTTCGGCCAGACGCACCGGAACGGAAGGATCGCGCTCGGAGGGCTTGAGGATGAAGGAATTGCCGCAGGCCAGGGCCGGGGCGAACATCCACATCGGGATCATGGCCGGGAAGTTGAACGGAGTGATGCCGGCCACCACGCCGAGCGGCTGGCGGATCGAATAGACGTCGATGCCCGGACCGGCGCCGCCGGTATACTCGCCCTTCATCAGATGCGGGATGCCGCAGGCGAACTCGACCACTTCCAGACCGCGCTGGATGTCGCCCTTGCTGTCCGTGATCACCTTGCCATGTTCGGACGACAGCAGATGGGCCAGTTCGTCCATATTGGCTTCCAGCAGGCGCTTGAACTCGAACATCACGCGGGCGCGCCGCTGCGGGTTCATCTCCGCCCAGCCGATCTGGGCCGCCTTGGCGTCGGCGACCGCCTTGTCGAGCAGGGCCTTGTCGCCCAAAGTCACCTTGGCCTGAACCTTGCCCGTATTGGGATCGAACACGTCGCTGGTGCGGCCGGTGCCGGCCAAAGGGGAACCGCCGATGAAATGGGGAATGGTGCGCATGGGTTTCCTGTCAGGCCTTCGCCAAGAGATGCTGCCGGGTCTTCATCAAAGGTTGGATACGAGTCCCGAAATTTTCCACCCCCTGAACGAAATCGTCGAAGGTCAGCAGCACGCCGCCGGTGCCTTCGACCGTCGCCATCTCGTCCAGCATGGCGGCGATCTTGGCATAGGAACCGACCAGGGTGCCCATATTGATGTTCACCGCCGACACCGTGTCGGACAGCTGCACCACATTGGTGGTCTTCGACACGGCATTGGGCGCGCTCTGCGCCTTCAGCCAGGCGACCGCCGGTTCGTCGACCCCGTCGCGGTAGGATTGCCACTTGGCCTCGGCGGCTTCGTCGGTCTCGTCGGCGATGATCATCATCAGCACGAAGGTCTCGACATGGCGGCCGGTCTTTTCGGTGGCGGCGGCCAGGCGATTATTGTTGAAGGCGAAGGCGGTCGGGGTGTTGACGCCGACGCCCAGGCAGAAGGCGTAATCGGCATATTTGGCCGAGAAGGCCAGGCCTTCGTCCGAGCTGCCGGCGCAGATCAGCTTCACCGGGGCCGAGGGTTGCGGGCTGACCCTGCAGTCGGTCATCTGGAAATAGTCGCCCTTGAAGTCCGACACCCCGGTATCCCACAGATCGCGCAGGATCTGGGCATATTCCGCCAGCATGTCGTAGCGCTTGGTGTAGTGCTCCTGGCCCGGCCACAGGCCCATCTGGTCATATTCGGCCTTTTGCCAGCCGGTGACCAGATTGACGCCGAAGCGGCCATGGGAAATCGAATCGATGGTGTTCGCCATGCGGGCGCAGATGGCGGGCGGGATGGTCAGGGTCGCCACCGTGGCGAAGATCTTGATCCGCTCGGTGATCGCGGCCAGGCCGGCCATCAGGGTGAAGCTTTCGAGATTATGCTCCCAGAACTGGGTCTTGCCGCCGAATCCGCGCAGCTTGATCATCGAAAGGGCGAAGTCGAAGCCGTATTTCTCGGCCTTCAGCACGATCTCTTTGTTGAGGTCGAAGCTCGGCATGTATTGCGGAGCATTCTCGGAGATCAGCCAGCCATTGTTGCCGATCGGAATGAAGACGCCGATTTCCATGATTACCGTCCTGCTTTTTCCAGAAAGCCGATGAGATGGGAGTCGAAGGCCGTGGGTTCGGTGATGTTGACCGCGTGCCCGCCGCGCGGCATCAGCACCAGCACGGCATTGGGCAGACCCGCCGCCAGCTGGCGTGAAGAACGGACCGGCACCAGCATGTCGTCCTCGCTGCCGATCACCAGCACCGGACAGCGCACGCCGCCGAGATCGCCCGAGACGTCGAAGCCGGCCAGGGCGCCGATGCGCGCCTTCAACGTCGCCTCGTCCTGGAAGCCGGGCGCATGGTGCGCCGCCTGTTCGTCCAGCTCGTCGAGATGGTTGGAGATCCATTCGGCGGGAAACAGGAACAAAGGCTGGGCCTTGAGATAGGCCAGCGGGCCGCCGGCCTTGTAAATGGCGGTGCGGATCTCGAAGCAGCGCTTGAAATGCGGGTCGGCTATCGCCCAGCCATTGACCACGGCCAGCGACGCCACCTTGTCCGGATGGCGCAGCGCCAGCTCCAGCCCGGCGATGCCGCCGGCGGCATGGCCGACGATATGGGCGGCATGGATATCGAGCCCGTCGATGATCTTGGCCATGTCGGCGGCCAGATGGCGGGCGAAATAGGGCGAGGGCAGGGGGGCCCGCGAACTGGCGCCGGTGCCGCGGTGATCATAGAGGATGACGCGGAAACCCTGTTCGGACAGGGCGGCGGCCTGCGGTTTCCAATAGGCGCCATGGCCGCCCAGGCCGGCCGACATCAGGACGGGCGTGCCGTCGGCCGGGCCGTACAGCGTGACGGCCAGCCCGTCGATGGTCAGGGACTCAGCGCTTCCCGACATGTGCGACACTGGCAATCTCCACCAGGAATTCCGGCTTCACCAGACCGCACTGGATGCAGAAGCGGGCCGGCTTGTCGCCGGGGAAATACTCGGCATAGACCGCGTTGATGGCCTGGTAGTTGGCCCAATCGGTCAGGAACACATGATTGAAGGTGACGTCGTCCATGGTGCCGCCGGCGGCGGTGATCACCGCCTTGATGGTCTCGAGCACATGCCGGGTCTGGCCTGCCGCGTCGCCGACATGGGCGAAGGAGCCGTCGGGATTGATCGCCAGGGTGCCCGAGACATAGACCACTCCGTCGGCCTGGGTCCCCGACGAATAAGGCGCCAGAGGCTTGGGAAACCCGGGGGGATTGATCGACTGCTTGGGCATGGCGAACTCCTTGAGCTGGTTAGATGTCTTTCACGCTGGACAGGAAATCATCGACGGTGGAGACCCAGCCGAAGAAGGTTTCGACGTTGTAGACTGTGGCTTTCTGCAGGAATTCCGGGCCCAGATGATGGGTCGCGTCTTCCAGCATCACGCCGAAATATTCGAGGTGGAAGCCGTCGCGCAGGGTGGATTCGACGCAGACATTCGTGGCGATGCCGACGAACACCAGATTGCGGATGCCGCGCGCCCGCAGGATGCTGTCGAGCTGGGAATTGAAGAAGGCGGAATAGCGTGTCTTATGCACGCGGATGTCGCCCGGCTGCGGGGCGAGGGCGTCGACGATGTCGTAATCCCAGCCGCCGCGCGCCAGCAGCTGGCCCTGCAGGTTGGGATTGCGGCGCATCGTCTTCAGCGCGTTGGATTTGTGCCAGTTGGGCGACAGTTCGGTGCCGGCCTCGACATAGTCGGGGTCCCAGCCATTCTGCAGATAAACCACCTGGATGCCGGCCTTACGCGCGGCTTTCAGAACCTTGTCGATATTGCCGATGGTGCCGGCGGCGCCGGAAATGTCGAAACCGGCCAGATCGACATAACCGTTCTTCGACGCATAGGCGTTCTGCATGTCGATGACGATGACAGCGGTTTCGCCGGCCTTGAGGCTGAGAGCCTCCGGCCGCGCTTTGAGTTCCATGGACCTGGCACCGCTCATGTGCAATCCCCCAGAAATCACCGTCTTCCCAGACTATTTCTAATCTATGAATAATTTTCTGATCGATCAATCAGATTTTTATCGCGGGGAGACGGTGAAGATGGGCGGATTCCGGCAAGTTTATTTCGTGCCGAACAGCCGGTCGCCGGCATCACCCAGGCCGGGGACGATATAGGCGTTCTCGTTGAGGTGATCATCGACGGCGGCGACATAGACTTCGATGTCCGGATGCGCTTCGCACAGCAGTTTCACGCCTTCGGGCGCGGCCACCAGCGCCATGAAGCGGATGTTCTCGGCCGGCACGCCATTGCGCTTCAGCACCTCGACCGCATGGGCGCCGGAATAGCCGGTGGCCAGCATCGGATCGGTCAGGATGAACAGGCGGCCTTCGGTTTCCGGCAGTTTGACCAGATATTCGACCGGGCGGTGGGTGTCGTGGTCGCGATAGACGCCGATATGGCCGACGCGGGCCGAGGGCAGCAGGTCGAGCAGGCCGTCGGCCATGCCGACGCCGGCGCGCAGGATCGGCACCACCGCCAGCTTCTTGCCGGCGATCACGGGCGCGTCGAAGGTGGTGATGGGTGTCTCGACCGGCTCATAGGCCAGCGGCAGATTGCGGGTGATCTCGTAACCCATCAGCAGCGAGATTTCGCGCAGCAGCTGGCGGAAAGTCTTGGTCGAGGTGCGCTTGTCGCGCATATGGGTCAGCTTGTGCTGGACCAGCGGGTGATCGATGACGTGCAGGTTCGGGAAGCTGGCTTTGCCGCTCATTATGGTTTCCTGATATGGCGATAGATTTGCCGCTAAATATGCACGTCGGGACGGCGGGGGCGAGAGGTAATTTGCCGAACGGCGGCCGGTCAGCCGCGGTTCTGGTAATATTTGATATTGTTGAGGATCGTCGTCGGGATATCGACCGTGGCGTGGGTGCAGGAAATGTCGTCGATATGCCGATGTGCCACCCAAGTCCTGGCCTTCAGGGCGAGATTGTCGGCCAGCCACCAGCCTGGAAAATCGACGCGCACCCCGGCGGCCACCTTGTCTTCGATCATTGCGGCGTCGTCCGGCGCAATGCGGTCGCAGCGGGCCTCGTGGTAGATGTAGGTGTTCATCTCGGCGATGAACCGGATGGCGCTGCCGATCGTCGGCGGAGAATAAACGCCGCCATCGAGCTTTTCGATTTGGGAAACCTCGCCAAAAGCGCTCAGATCGCGTTTGACGGCAAAAAACAAGACAGCCAGGCACCCCACCGTAACAAGGACTCTTTTTCGTCCACTGGGGTAACGCCGCCGTACGAGCTGCCCTTGTTCGATCATGGCCGATCTATATTTGATCGAGAGACACGTTACAAGGGTAACGGGCCGCTTTTACACAATTTTACAAAGGTAACAAACTTGATTCACAGAATTTAGGGGACGATGACAAGACTCCGCCCGCACGGGGCATCGGTCTAATACTGGCGGAGCAATCCGACCAGGCGGCCCTGCACCGCGACGCGGTCGGGGCCGAAGATGCGGGTCTCGTATTTCTGGTTGGCCGGTTCCAGGGCGATCGAGGCGCCCTTGCGGCGCAGGCGCTTCAAGGTGGCCTCGTAGCCATCGACCAGGGCGACGACGATGGTGCCGTTCTCGGCGCTGTCGCAGCGCTTGATCAGCACGACGTCACCATCGAGGATGCCGGCTTCGATCATCGAATCGCCTTCGACCGTCAGGGCGTAATGTTCGCCGCCGCCCAGCATGGAGGCCGGTACGCCGACAGTGTTGGAGGGATCGGACAGGGCATCGATCGGCGTGCCGGCGGCGATCTTGCCCAACAGCGGCAGATCGACGGCCTCGACCTCGTTGCCGATCATGGCGCCGGGCAGAGCGGGCTTGAAATCGCCGCGGATGACATTGGGCGTGAAGCCGGGGTTCGGCGTTTCGGACGGAGCGGGCGTCGCCGTTTCGCCGCCGCGATTCTCGGGCAGCTTCAGCACTTCTAGGGCGCGAGCCCGATGCGGCAAGCGGCGGATGAAGCCACGCTCCTCGAGACCGGTGATCAGGCGATGGATGCCGGATTTCGATTTGAGGTCCAGCGCCTCCTTCATTTCATCGAAGGAGGGGGAAACACCATGCTCTTTCAAGCGCTGATCGATGAACAGCAGCAGCTCATATTGCTTGCGCGTCAGCATAGAACCTCTCCGCCCGAAAGCCCGTTTCCGACATGGAACAAATGTGAAACATCCACACCTGTTCTATTTTAGTTCTATCGGGGCGTCAAGGGAAAGTTCCCGGTCTCTCAAGGGGCGATGCGCCGCAAGTGACCGCCGCGTGGTGACCGGGCAGGTGATCTCGCGGGGGAGGAGAAGTGTCGCGTTGAAAAATACGCGCTTAAGTTGTATTGTCGATCGGAGTGATGAACAGAATACGGGTGAGGCGTTCGGCAGAATCTGGGGGGCAAGGGGATCATGCTTGATGGTGTTCGCAAGTGGCTCTGGCCGGTTCTGTCCGGCTTGCTCGCCATCGCGGTGATAATTCTTTTCGTCCGGCCGCTCAATTCATCCTCGCCCCAACTCCCCCCGGGAGACGTTGCGACCGATTGGAACGACGCCATAGCGAGACTGGGCATCCAGCCGGTATATCCCCCTGAAGAAGACATGAATGTCGGGGATGTCTGGGCGGTGGTGGCGGACGCGGAGGACGCTCCTCTGCTGGGAAAAGCGATCCGGATCGCCCATATCGATTTGCGCCAATGGATGGGAAGGCCAAGTGACGCGCCGGTCTTTCCCGACACGACTCCAGTGAAGCAGGGCGACGAATTCAGGCGTCAGGACGAATACGAGATCGCCAAGGCCGACGACAAGGCAAAGCGGATAGCCCTGTCCATCGTCGGTTTTCCAGGGATAACCATCCAGCACAAGGTCTCGGCGAGCGGAGAAGGCAAGGGCGGAGGCGGCCTGTTTTCGGCGAGCCGCGACGGGAATACCATCCTCAATATTAAAATTCCCGTCGCCGAGACCTATGGTGTCTCGCCCGTGACCGCCGCCGGCGTCTTCGATCAATGGTGTTCAGATACGAAAACCCATATTTATTGCACCGATACCTTCGTCAGACGCGCCGTAGCCTACAGCGTGACGGATCAGGTGCTGGATACCAGCCAGGGTCATTATAAAACGAAGTTTCAGCTGCGGCTTATAAGCCGGGTATATCTGACGCGGGATATCAAAGAGAGCAGCACCTCGGAGATCGCCCGCGCGGCGCACGCCTCGTTTACGGCTCCGAAGAAAGATGTTGAGCCCGCAGGAGCGCCTGCCGCCAGCTTGTCGGGTTCCGACAAGGCAAGCTCCTCCATGGAGTTTCAACAAGTCTTCCAGCATCCGCTTGTCTTTGGTTACCGGGCAGTCACTTTTTCCCTGCCGCCGTCCAAGCCCGCCGAGGAGGCCCAAGAATGATCAGATTGGCCATGTTAGGCTTATACTTGCTCGCGATCGGCGTGCCGGCCTACGCGGCCGACGAAACTACGGCGGAGAATTGCAGCCCGCAACCGGACTGCCGCCTCGCCTACAGCAAGAACAAACCCGGCGCGCCGACTGGAGGCATAAAGGACAAGGGGGCGCTGGTTTTGCAGGGTAAAAGCGAGTCCCACGAAACTGTCGGGGCGTCCAAGGCGAATGAGAAAGCCGACTCCATGAGCCGGGAAACATTTCATGTGCCGTCGAGGGAAGTCGACAAAGCGGCTCCGAAATGATACCCGCCCGGAGTGCTGCCGAGGCCGCCAGGGGGCATCAGCGCCACAATCACTGAAAGCTCACGTCCGCATATGGTGGAAAAGCGCGATGTCGAACGGAGCCCAGATGGCCGTGCGCTGGCCTGCGTGGGACAAGGCCTGGCGCGTCCATTCGTTGCAGGTGGTGACCATCGAATAATGGCCGCGCCCTTCGAAGAAGGCGTCGTGCTTGCCGTAATAATGCGCGCCGGCGATCGGGATCGGCAGGCCCGTCCCGTCATGGCGGAAGCTCTGGTCGATGAAATCCACCAGCTGGTGATATTGCCCGGCGGTCAGGCTGAGCCGGGCGGTGCGGGGGCCGAGCGGCGGCGGGGAGGCTGACTGGACATGCATCACCGAGCTGTCCAATCCGCTGAGCGCGAGCAGAGCGGTCTGGGCGTCGAGATCCGCCCAGGTCGGCGTGTTCAGATAGAAGCTGCGGTCGCCCCAGCCGAAGGCCAGATAGGGAAAGCCGCCATCGGCGACGTCGGGATCGTCATAGGAGGGCAGGCGCCGGCGCCAATCGACGTCGAGCGCCGCGACCGGCAAAAGCAGGTCGGCATGCACGCCGTTGGAATGGACATAGATGTCGACTTCGCGGGGGGCCGGATCGGTTGCGGGCCCGATCGGCACCAGCCCGGCCAGAGCCGCGGCACCCAGATAGGCCCCCGTCAGCGCGAAAGGCGCCAACAGCGACAAGGCGAGAATCTTGATCGTTCTGCGCACCATCCACCCCTTGCCCAACCCAGAGTTGTCGCAAGATCACGGTGGAAAGTGGCAATAATGTGATCTCAATCAGCCGTGAAGTGGCCCGAGCGTCCGCCGGTCTTTTCGACCAGCCGGATGTCGGTGATCCGCATCCCGCGGTCGACCGCCTTGCACATGTCGTAGACGGTCAGCGCCGCCACGGAAACGGCGGTCATCGCTTCCATCTCGATGCCGGTGCGCCCGGTCACCTTGCAGCGCGCGGTGATCTCGACGCGCGGAGGGGAATCTTCGGTGGTCAGTTCCATCTCGACCGAATCGAGGCCGAGCGGATGGCACAGCGGAATGAGGTCGGCGGTGCGCTTGGCGCCCATGATGCCGGCCAGGCGCGCCGCGGCCAGCACGTCGCCCTTCTTGCCGCCGCCGGAGCGGATCAGCGCCAGGGTCTCGGCGGCGATCAGCACCGTGCCCTTGGCGGTCGCGCTGCGCTGGGTGACCGGCTTTTCGCTGACATCGACCATGCGGGGCTGTCCCTTGTGGTCGAAATGGGTGAAATCCTGAGTCATTTTTTGTCCCTCAAGCCATGTCGGCTTTGCCGACAAAACATTGAAGTTGCGTGCGAAGCACGCGGGGCGCGGCTTCCAGCCGCTTGGCTACCGCGCCAAGCTATGTTGCCTGTGTGACCACGGCCATCGGCAGCGCGGGCCTGCAGTCGCAGGCCGGAAATTAAGCCCATCATGAAAGAGTCCCCAGCAGCGCGCGGGTCGCGGCGGTGACATCCGCTTCGCGCATCAGGGTCTCGCCGACCAGGAAGCGGCGGGCGCCGGCCTGGGACAGGCGCTGCAGATCGGCATGGGTGCGCAGGCCGCTTTCGGCGACCAGCAAACGGCCTTCCGGCACCATCTCGGCCAGGCGCTCGGTGACGGCCAGATCGGTCACCATGGTCTTGAGATTGCGGTTATTGACGCCCAGCAGCGGCGAACGCAGGCGCAGAGCGCGCTCCATCTCTGCTTCGTCATGGACTTCCAGCAGCACATCCATGCCGAGTTCCATCGCCGCCTCTTCCAGCTCATCGGCCTGGTGGTCGGACAAAGCGGCCAGGATCAGCAACACGCAATCGGCGCCCAGGGCGCGGGATTCGACGATCTGCCAGGGATCGAGCATGAAATCCTTGCGCAGCACCGGAAGATGGCAGGCGTCGCGCGCCTGGATCATATATTCGTCCTGGCCTTGGAAATAGGGGATGTCGGTCAGCACGGAGAGGCAGGCGGCTCCGCCGGCTTCATAGGCCTTGGCCAGCGAGGCCGGGTCGAAGTCGGGGCGGATCAGCCCGGCCGAGGGCGAAGCCTTCTTGATCTCGGCGATCAGCGCGAAGCCGGTCTCGGCCTTGGCCGCCAGGGCCTTGGCGAAACCGCGCGGGTCCGGCTGTTCGACCGCCATCTCCAGCAGTTTTTCGAAAGGCAGCAGGGACTGCGCGAAGGCGACGTGCTTTTTCTTCTCGGCGCAGATTTCGGCCAGGATATCGGTCAATTGACGGTCTCTTTGTTGGTGATCTCGATCAGCCTGTCGAGGCAGGCCTTGGCGCGGCCTTCATCGAGGGCGGCGGCGGCCATGGCCACGCCTTCGGTCAGGCCGGAAGCTTTGTCGGCGACGACCAGGGCGGCGCCGGAATTCAGCAGCACAACGTCGCGATAGGGGCCGGTCTCGCCCTCCAGCAGACGGCGCAGGGCGGCGGCATTGTAAGCGGCATCGCCGCCTGCGAGCGAGCCGGCGGGAGCGCGCGGCAGGCCGGCGGCTTCCGGGGTGACTTCGAAGCGGGTGACGCGGCCCTGGTGCCATTCGGCGACCGAGGACGGCCCGGTGACGGTCAGTTCGTCGAGGCCGTCGCTGCCATGCACCACCCAGGCGCGCTCGGCGCCCAGCAGGCCCAGCACTTCGGCCAACGGCGTCACCCAGCGCTCGGCGAACACGCCCAGCAACTGGCGTTTCGTCCCTGCCGGGTTCGACAGCGGCCCCAGCAGATTGAACAGGGTGCGCAGGCCCATCTCCTCACGCACCGGGGCGACATGGCGCATGGCGGCGTGGTGGCGGGGCGCCATCAGGAAGCAGAGATTGTTCTCGTTGAGGCTGCGCAGCACCAGCGACTGGTCGGCGCCGATATCGACGCCCAGCGCGGTCAGCACGTCGGCCGAGCCCGACTTCGACGAGACGGCGCGGTTGCCATGCTTGGCGACCGGGACGCCGCAGGCGGCGATGACGATGGCCGCCGCGGTCGAGATGTTATAGGTGCCGCTGGCATCGCCGCCGGTGCCGCAGGTGTCGATGGCGCCGGGCGGTGCGGCGATGGTCTGCGCCTTGGCGCGGATGACCGTGGCGGCGGCGGCGATTTCGTCGACGGTTTCGCCGCGGATGCGCAACCCCATCAGGAAGGCGCCGATCTGCGCCGGTGTCGCCTGTCCGTCCATGATCAGCGCGAAGGCCGCCTCGGCGTCGGCGCGCGACAGCGGCGCGCCTTCGGCCAGACGGGCCAGCAGCGGCTTCATGGACGGAACGCTCATCAGGCGGCTTTGGCGCCGGAATGGCGGTCGGCGATCTCGAGGAAATTGCGCAGCAGCGCGTGGCCATGCTCGGAGGCGATGCTCTCCGGATGGAACTGCACGCCGGTGATCGGCAGTTCCTTATGCGCCAGGCCCATGATCAGCCCGTCCCCGGTCCAGGCGGTGACCTCCAGGGAGGCGGGCAGGGTCTCGCGCTTCACCACCAGCGAATGATAGCGGGTGGCGAGATAGGGCGAGGGCAGGCCGGTGAACAGGCTGGTGCCGGAATGGTGGATCTGGTCGGTCTTGCCATGCACCGGAACCGGGGCGCGCACCACGTCGCCGCCGAACACCTGGCCGATCGCCTGATGGCCCAGGCAGACGCCCAGCAGCGGCACGCGGGCCTTGGCGGCCAGGGTGATGACGTCGAGGCAGATGCCGGCCTCGTTGGGGGTGCAGGGGCCGGGCGACAGCACGATGCCGCGCGGATTGCGGGCCAGCGCCTGCTCGGCGCTCAGCGCGTCGTTGCGCACCACCTCGACCTCTGCTCCCAGCTCGCCGAGATAGTGGAAGAGGTTGTAGGTGAAGCTGTCGTAATTATCGATGAGTAGGAAAGACATCGCCGGATTCCTTGGGAAGGCGGCAGCATGGAACCGAGGTCGGCGGGCGTCAAGCGCTCAGTAGGAAACTCTGACCATCGGATAACCAAGGCTGCCTTCCTTCTCCGGCGCATCGATGCGGGGACTACAGCCCCACGGCCTCGAGAATGACGTCGGCGGCCCGCTTGCCCGACTTGTAGGCGCCATGAATCGTGGCATAGGCCTCGGTCCAGGTCGCCTCGCCGGCGAAATGTATCCGTCCCATGGGCTGGGTGATCACCTCCCGCGCCGAGAGAGGGAAGGGATCGGCCGGGTCTCCCCCGTCATAGCGGGTAAAGGAATAGGCACCCCGGACGTGGAACTGCCTCGACCAATTGGTGACGATGCAGTTTGGCGGCAGCTGGACCGAATTCGCCCCATAGGCCGTGTTCAGGGCCTGGACGAAGCGCTGCGCGGCGGCGTCGTCGTCGAGCCGGTCGAGCACCGCCGCATAATTGCCGGCCGCGACCCCGACCAGAAGGCTCGAATTGGTCGGCAGGCGGAAATACATCCAGCATCCTTCGCCGTCGAACAGGGAATATTCGGTGTTCTCGGCGAGGCCCTCGGGCATCTGGGCGGGGATGAAGGCGACCTTCTTGTAGGAGCCGAGCCTGACATAGCTCAAGGCCCTGTTGCGTTCATAAGTGAAGGGGGGCACGAAGGCTATGTTCTGGAGGGTCGTGGTGGATGCGGTGACGATGCAGTAATCGAAAGTGCTTTCCTGTCCGTTGACGGTGATTTTGATCTCATTGCCGGCCTGTTCGATTTTGGTGACCGTTTGGCCCAGCGTTACGGTGAAGACCGGAGCCTGATAGGTCGCCTGGAGATATCGGCCGAAGGTGTGGACCAGGAAGCCGATGCCCTGTTTGACGTATTTGTTGTCCAGGTTCTGCCCCTCGCCCGGCTGGACGTCGGCCTGCCGGGCGCTGTCGGACGCAATATACTGCCAAGCCTCGGCGGACTCGACGAGCGGCCCGATACCGCCGGCGAATTGCCCCAATTGGGCCTCTTGCGTATTGCCCAGCGATTGGTAGAGGGCCGGCTGGTTGCTGGTGTTTTCGGCGGCGGTAAAGCCGTTCCGCATCGTCATTTCGTTGTTCAGGATGGCCTCTGGCGGAAACCCGACGGTTTGCCAGCCGTTCGAAGTATTGACGCGCCATTGCGAGTCGATCGCGGGCTGGATGACCTCCAATTGCTGGTCTGGCGGCAGCCACTGATTGAGTATGTCGATGATTCCGATCCAGGGGTTCACCTCCGGGTCGGGGTCCTGGATATATTGCGGGCCGAGGTCGAAGGCGATGCCGTCGAGGGTGGTCCGCGTCCAGGCCCTTCCGCCCAGGCGGTCGAACGCTTCGTACAGGGCGACCCTGTGATCGGAGTCGGCAGGAATGCGCCTGAGCAATGTATAGGCCGCGCCGAGGCCGGCGCAGCCGCCGCCGATGATCGCAATCCTCGTCATATCGAGCCGCTCCATCCTTATCCGGTAAAAACTATAGGAGCCCGGAGGATGGCGGCGATACGCAGAACCGACGGAAAAACCGGCAAGATCGATGCCGGAAAAAGGCTCTACCCAATCAATTTTTACGAATCCGTGCCCGATGCCGCCCCGCGGCGGAACTCGCGCGGGCTGAGGCCCACGATCTTGCGGAAGCTCTTCTCGAAATGGCTGAGATCGGAATAGCCCAATTGCAGGGCGACGTCGGTGATCGGTTGGCGGGCCGAACTGCTCAGCACCTCCTTGGCGCGGTGGATGCGAATCCGCCCCATCAGGCTTTTGAACGAGGTGTCGAGTTCGTTGCGGAACAGAAAACTGAGATGCGACGGGCTGACATGCGCCTGTCGCGCCAATTGTTCCATCGACAGGGGCCCCGTGTAGTTCCGCCCCATATGCAGCAAAGCCCGGCGCAGGCCGGGATGAAGCCGGGTGAGCGCTTCGGCGTCGCCTTGGATGGCGCAGACCGTCCAATGATCGGGATTGCCCTGCGATACGCCATCCTCTCCGGTCTTCGGCGCCGCGGCGAGTACGGGGTCGGGCTGGTTGGCGGCGATCCAGGGAACGTGGCGCAGCACGTCGTTGCGGCCGATGATCGCATGCTCGCCCATCACCGTCAGGCGGGCGACCACCTGATCCAGCTCGTAAAGGTTTCCCGGCCAGTCGTAGTTCCGGCACAGCGAGACGAATTCCTCGCCCAGCCGTTCCTCCGGCCGGACGCCCTGACGGCGCAGCGCCGCGGCCAGCAAGGCCTGGATGTCGCCGCTCCTCTGGCGCAAGGGCGGCAAGGTGGCGGCGAGAAAATCGAGTTCGGCAAGCAGGGCGCGTGAAAAGCTTCCTTCCCGCACCCGTTCCGCCAGATCCGCCGTGGTGGTGGCGATGACGCGCGGCCGGGGCAGGCTGTGCTGGTCGAAACATTGATCGAGCCGCGAGCGCAGGCGGTGCGGCAGCTGCTTTTGCAGGGCGATGGGCAGTTCGTCGATATCGCACAGCAGCAATGTGCCTTCGTCGGCTTGGGCGAACCAGTCGGCCGGCGAGCCTTCCGGCTCGGTACAATGGATTTGCATGAAGGGGCGGTCGCGGCGCGGCCCCAGGGCGTGGATCGCCGACGCCAACAGGCTCTTCTCGGTGCCGAATTCGCCCGATAACAGGACCGGCAGCTCGCTGTTGGCGGCGCGCTCGAGAAACAGATCGAGCTCACGCATTTCCGGGCTCAGGCCGATCAGCATCAGCGGACGGCCGAACCGTTCGGCCATCCAGCGGCGTGCCTCGAAACGCCGGGACAGGTAGCAGCATTGCCGCGCCAACTCGGACAGCAGGGCCGGCGCCCCGGCGCGGCCGTCGATCTCCTTGGGCCAGCTCAGCCAGATTTCGCCGACGATTCCGCCGGGCTGGTGGATCGGCGCTCCCACCGCGTCGGGAAACGGCAGGGAATCGGCGATGGCGCCCTGCAGCCCCTCGGGCAGCGTCGGGTCGATCACGCCGCGCTGCTCCCAGCTCTCTTCCCAGCATACAACTATTTCGTGCTTTTCTTGCCGTGCAATGAGGGCGCCAGCATCCTGCACCCACAGAAGGCCGGCCGGCAGCTTCAGGTGGGTCAAGGTGGCGCGAATCAAATCCTCAGCGAGTTCTGGAAAAGAGTCGGAGAGACTTCCAGTTCTCAGCAATATGCCATCCAGCATTTTTCAAAAAAAAGCCATTTTCCGAAGGGTGTTTCACAAAAAATGAACGGTGGTCAGCGGTGCTGATCTTATTCTTGTTTTCAGGCTTGAGTCAGCCTCGATGAGGAAGTTTTGAAAAAGCTTCCTGATTCGTGTTGTGGACTGAAATCATCGAATTTTCCGGATTCCGGCCATCACAATTATGGCGGGTTAAACCGGAAGTGCCTGCATGAGATAGAATGTGGCGCAAAAGTCAATGAGAAAGGGTGTGGCTTCATATATATGCAACTTTTAGTTTATTTTTGCTCATACCCTATGATTTGACGGAAATGAGGGGTGATCGGCCGTCGGCTTGTCCGCATTTTCCATCGGATGCGCCAATCGCCCGGAGAGTCCGGCCGCTATAGTTCATCGCGTTGTCATCCCGACCTTCCTCCGCTCAGGCGGTTGGGGATATCGGCGAGACTTTTGCCCCAGGGGGCGCAGCTATCCGCGAGGAGACAGAATGGCTTTCCCTACTTCGGTCAATGACCAGATCACCGACAGCGTCACTCAGGCCAACACCAAGGTGTTGGGCGATGCTCCCGCCGTGGCCATGGGCAACCTCTATCAGGCGACCGCCCAGGCGCTGGCCAATGCGGCGCACAACGCCACCAACGCCCAGCAGCAGAGCTATGTGACGGCCCAGTCCGCCACCACCATGGGCGTGGCCACCCTGTACTCGCTCGACACCGCGTCGACCGGCGTCGCCACCAAGGACATTCTGAGCACCGGCGTGGCCGGCCTGGGCCACTGAGCCAGGTGCCGGCCATCGCTCGGCTCCGGCAGAGCGAGCCGATCCACCCATTCTTCTGAAAGGACAGTGCAATGGCTTTCCCGACTTCCGTGAACAACCAGATCACCGACAGCGTTACCCAGGTCAACACCAAGGTGCTGGGCGATGCTCCCGCCGTGGCCATGGGCAACCTCTATCAGGCGACCGCCCAGGCGCTGGCCAATGCGGCGCACAACGCGACCAACGCCCAGCAGCAGAGCTATGTGACGGCCCAGTCCGCCACCACCATGGGCGTGGCCACCCTGTACTCGCTCGACACCGCGTCGAGCGGCATCGCCACCAAGGACATCCTGTCGGCCTGATGACCGGCGCCTTTAGAAAGGAATCCCCGCAATGGCTTTCCCGACAGCCGTCAACAGTCAGATCACGGACTCGGTAACGCAAAGCAACGTCCAGGTGCTTGGCGTGTCGCCCGCGATCGCCATGGGCAACCTGTACCAGGCGACGGCCCAGGCTCTGGCGAATGCCGCGCACAATGCCACGAATGCCCAGCAGCAGATGTTCGTCGCGGCGCAAGCGGCTACGACCGCCGGGGTTGCCTTGCTCTATTCCTTGGACACCGCGTCGACCGGCGCCGCGACCAAGAAGATCCTGGGCTGACGCCGGCTTTACCTTTCCCCACCTCCTAAGGAGACACGCAAATGGCATTCCCGACCGCTTTGAACAGCCAGATCACCGACAGCGTCACCCAGGTCAACACCAGCGTCGTCGGCGACGCGCCGGCCGTAGCCGTGGGCAACCTGCTGGTGGCAACCAGCCAGGCTCTGTCGAACGCCGCGCACAACGCCACCAACAACCAGAACCAGTCCTATACGACCATGCAGACCTCGACCACCCAGGGGGTGTCGACGCTCTTCTCGATCGACACCGCGACGACCGGCGTTGCCACCAGCCAGGTTCTCGGCCTGGTCTGAGCTTGAAGGACCCCGCCGTCCACGCCGGGCGGCGGGGTTCCGAAGAGTTCGTCCAGCGCCTGACCGAGCTGGGGAGACCGGGAGATGGCAGAGGGTGAAGGGCCGGATGCGGCCGCCCTGAATGTCGCACTGGCTCCCTCCACCGCCATGGGAATGACCTATCTGGCGATGGCCGACAGTATCGCGCTGGTCATGGGCAATGCGGCGGCCAACCAGCAGCGCGGTCAATTGATCGCGCAGGCAGCCGTCACGCAGGCATTGGCACTTATTCTTGCAAAAGGGGCGAGTTAGATGAGCGAGGAACCCCTGGTCAATGGTCAGGTCATCGATGCCGTGACCGGCATGGTCACGCTGATGAATGGCCAGAGCCCATCCCAAGCCTTCGGCATATTGGACACCGTGATGGCCGATACGCTGGGGATGGCCATGTACAACGCCGTCAACCGCCAGCAGAACGCCAGCATGGTCAGCAACGCGGCCATTACCGCCGCCTGCGCCAAGATGCTGTCGGTGCCCTTTCCGATCGTTCCGCCGCCTCCGCCGCCGACGCCGGGCACTCCCCCGAGCGTCAATCCGCTGCCGGGGCCGAACAATCCATTGAGCCCGTCGGCCGCCGAAGCCGCCGCGGCCGCGCAGGGCACCTCCGCGATCGCCGCCTTGCAGCAGATCGCCCAGAGCTCGGGCGCCGACGCCGCCACCGCGGCCCAGGCGCTCGCCGCCCTTGCGCAGCAGGCGTCCGCGCCCGTGCCGACGCCCACGCCCACGCCCACGCCCACGCCCACGCCGACTCCAACCCCCGAGCCCACGCCGACGCCGGCACCAACCCCAGCGCCGTAAGGAGCCGCCATGCCCGATCCGACAACGGTCAATGCGCAGATCATCGACCTGATCAACCAGTCGCAGCAGGCCACCATGAATCCGCAGGTCGTCCTGACCAGCGGCGCCGGCAAGGCCTACCAGGCGGTGGCGCAATCGGCGGCGATCGCGGTGCAGGACGCCGCCGACGCCCTGCGCAACGCCACGACGGTCGCCACCACCGCCTCGGGCGTGGCCATGGCGCAATTCCTCGCCACCGGCGAGGACCGCTATGCCAAGGCCTTGCAGCTGGCGCAGCAGATGATGACCTCGGCGACCCAAGATTTCAGCAGCATCGGCGCGGCGGCGGCGGTGGTGCTGAAGAGCTTCCCCTCCGGTTGAAATCGAGGTCGCGATGAGCCTGACCATCCACAACGTGCCGATTTCCGGTCCGCAGAACCTTTCCGCCGCCGCGCGGCTGACCCTGGCCTTCATCGATGGCGGGCTCGAATGGCTGGCCTGGGCGGCCGCTTCCACGTCGGAGCCCTATAACTTCGTCGATGAAAGCACGATGGTGGACGCGGTCCAGCAGGGGGTGCACGCTTATCGCTTCACGCTGCTGCCCAATCTCGGATTGTTGGTCGGGCCCGTGAAGCTGATGACGCTACAGCCGGACGAACTGGCAGCGCTGGCGCAGGCCGAGACGGGAACTGCCTCGGCGGCGGTGACCGAGCAGGCGCAGATGGTGCTGTCGCGCTATGCCTTGACCGTGCAGAGCGGGTTCGATGGCGTCCGTTCGCTTCTCTCGCAGCTGGGTGTCGCGTCTTCATCGATCTTCCAGGCGCTTTCGCTCGAGGACCTGATCGCCCTGCATCCCTTGCTCGACCCCTCCATCGCCGGCGGTTCGGCGCCGGCCGGTCTTCTGAACGACGCCGCCGCCTTCGCCGTGGCGCAGGCCCGCACACCGGTCGAGTTCGCCGATTATTATCAAGGATATCTCGGCTATGTGACGCGGATGAAAGCCCAGGGGCAGTCTACCGTGCAGCGGTCGCAGATGGCCTCGGCGGCGCTGGAAACGATTCTTCCCCTGCTGTTCGGCGCACTCGATTGCCCGCAGGTCGATGGGCTCGTATCGCCCGCCGAAGTCAGTGCCGCGATCGGTGCTTGGCTGCGAGGCGGCCGGCAGGTCGGCTTCTCGCGCCTATCCGAAGCGGCGGTCAACATTCTCTCCTGGTCCAATTATGCGGGCGGCAACACGGCCGCCGCGCAACAGACCGTCAACGACTATATGGCGAGCTGGACCAGCTTTCTCGCCGCCAATCTTCCCACCCGCGGGATGATGGGGCAGGACGGCGGGTCGTGCGTGTTTTCGATCGAAACCAAGGCCCTCTACGGCGAAGTGCGGCTGGGAGCCGACGGCGTCATCTCGACCCGGCAGTTTCGCCGGGCGCCGGCGCAGACCTCGACGGCGCCCAGTCCGGCACCGGCCCAGCCGCCAACCCCGACCCCCGCCCCGACAGGAGGACCGCAATGACCAAGTCCCCGACCCGAACCCCCTCCGCGCCGCCTCCGCGCTCGACCGCCAAGCCGGCCGCCGGGGGCACCGAAAATGCCGCGTCTTCCGCTGCCGCGCAGCCGAAGGATGAGGCGGATTCCTATGGTTCGGCCGCGGCGGCGCAGCAGGCGGCCGAATCCTCGGTGCAGCAGGCGGCAAACTATCTGGCCGACGCCAATCAGCAGGCCAATGCCTATCTCGATCAGGCGATGCGGCAGGGCCAGGCGGCGGCAGCCGCCGCCATCGCCGCCGGCAACTCCGCCGTCGCCGCCAGTCAGGCCGGGGCCGCCGCGACTGAACAGCAGGCCGACACCACGGTGAACCAGGATGTGCAGCAGGGCCAGGCTGCGGCCGGCGCCGCCGAGCAGCAGCTCGACGCCACTCTGAACCAGGCGATCCAACAAGGCCAGGCGGCGGTTGCCGCCGCCGAACAGCAGGCCGATGCCAGTCTGAGCCAGGCGATACAGCAAAACCAGGCGGCTGTCGCCGCATCCTGGCAACAGGCCAATGCCGCCATGAATCAGGAACTGCAGCAAAGCCAGGCGGCGGCCGCCGCCGCCGTGCAGCAGGCCGCCGCCTCGATGAACCAGCAGATGCAGCAGGGTCTGGCGGAGGTCACCACCGCTCAGGAGGCGGCGAGCCAGGCTGTGGCCGCCGCGACGCCGACTGCCGGATTGGCCGACCCCAGCTGAACGAGACTCCAGGCGTGAGGAGGTGAGGGATGAGAGGATGGCGCAGGCTCCTCGAGGGCGTCCAGCAACAGAACTTCATGGCGCTTTCGCCCCTGCAGCGGGCGGTCCTCGCCTTGACCAGGCTGGCGGAGTGGGTCGGCGCGGCGAAAGGGCTGGATGTCACCCCCGCCGTGCCGCGCGACGCCATGACCATCTGGGGGGCGGGGGCGATCCATCCGCTGCAGCTGCTGGAGAACCAGTATCAGTCGATCGTCCGCGCCGCCGGCCGGGCTGCCGGCGGTAATGACGATGCGCGGAACAAGGCGGAGTTTTCCGCCCTGGAAAAATATTTCTTCTTCCTTCCCAGCGTTCCACCGACCTGGTTCGGGCCGATGCCGCTCGATCCCACCAAATGGACGATCGCCGAGCAGCTGAAGCAGATCAAACGCGACTTGACCCGGATCGCAGCCGGCATCGAGGCGAATGTCGCCGCCCATGTGGGGAATGCCGGGCCGGTTCCGGCGCAGGTAAAGGACGTCGCCGACTGGCTGACCCGCACCTTCCAGGCCTTCTTCTCGCCGGAGCCGGCGCCGACGGCCGAACAGCAGGCGCTGCCTTTCTGCCAGAATATCTCTCTACGGCTGGCGCGGGTGCGGCAAGCGCTGCTCGACCCCCAACCGACCTGGCAGACCTTCAGGGATGCGGTCCAGGAATTGCGGCAGGTGCATGACGCGCAGGAAACGGCGCTGGGGTCGCTGGCCAGCGTGCAGCTGTCCTATCCGATCGAAGGTTTCTATCTGTTCCGTCTGCTGGTGCGCTATCGGATCACCTCGTCCAAACCCCTGACTGCGGAGATTGCGGCCGGAGTCAGCGGCGATTTGACTTCGCTGCTCGCCAATCAACCCTGGCTGGGGCCGTTCATGACGCAGCAGCTGGTGGCGCTGCGCATGGATCTGCAGGCGATCGATGCCAACAATATCTGTTTCTTCCTCAAGGGCGGGCGCGCCATCCAATATGCCCAGAACACGCCCCATCTGGGCCAGAACGATTGGGATACGCAGATCCTGATCAATCCCCATCTCGAACCGGAGAAATGGTACGAGCTGCTGCGGCGCGTCGCCAATGCCGTGCTGGTCCGCCTGGAGCTCTGCAAGGCCGGCTTCTCCACGCTGCTGCAATGCAACGCCCATAATTTCCTCGTGGCGCTCGACACGGCGCAGCTGCCGGGAGCGCCGGCCCCCATGGACCCGGCGCATCCGGACCTCAATCCGGACCCGCCATGGAACGATGATTCGCTGCCGCCCGAGGATCGCATCGGCGCCAAGGCCGAGCTGATCGATGTGGGCATGCCTCGCCGCGACACGGTGCAGGCGGTCGAGCAATGGGAGCGATTCAGGGGCAACATCCAATATGCCCCCAACGGCATGCCCTTTCCCGGGGCGATCTATTACGCCGAAGAATATCTGCTCATGCTGCGCGACGCGATCGATCGCGGTGTGGAGAACGATCCCAAAACCGTCAGGCGCCAGGATCGCCTGTTTAACTTGTTGAACTCAGGTCTCGCGGGGATCGCCAATGCGCTGGAGGATATCGACCGGCAGATCGACCTGGCGACGTTCGAATTGTCCATGGCCGCCATCGACGCGGTGGGAAGCCAGGCGCAGCGGCGGTTGCTGATGGTGGTGCTGGAGCAGTTCATCTATTCCTATGGAATGGACCGGCCGGGCGAAGAGGGGCTGGCGAAGAGTTTCGACAGTTTTTTCGCCGAGCATGTGGAAGTGTTGCCGGTGCAGAACAATGCTGTCGGGGTGATGCTGGTGGTCCACCTGGCCGCCGATATTTCCGATCTCATGCAGACCCATTTCGACCTCCGCGCGGCGTTCCGCGTCACCCAGGACGGCCCGTTGCAGGCCGTCATGCGGCAGGTGGCCGGCCTGTCCCGCCAGACCGAGCAATTGCCGGTGCAAGTGGTGGTGACCGGCGGATATGCCGCCTTCCTCTATGGCGACTATCTCAAATATTCAGGCAACTTCCGGCTGGAGCAGGTCCCGTGCATCGGGATGGGGGTGTTCGGCGACGGCCAACTGGTCAGTGATCCGAAAGCGGTGATGGACATGATCCAGGCCAGCATCCAGACGATGGCACCGATCTATTCGCCCAACATGGTGCTGCAGCGGACCGGCGATGCCAGCCTGCGCCTGCTCTGGACCGCCGACGTGCGGATGGGCGTCCTGACTTATGCCCCGACTCTGCTGGAAATCTCCCTGCCGCAGGATCACTGGCACTGGACCGATCCTTCCTTCGTCTGGGGTTTTCCCGTTCTCGGGCTGGGAGAGCTGGTCGCCGACTATCGCGCCCGGTCCGCCCATGTTCAGGAGTTCGGGGCGCGGAAGCGGCTGCTGTCGGCGATGGGCGAGGTCTCCGAACTGGCGGTGCAGACCATCGCCCCGCCCACCTTCCGCTGAAGGCAGCCGCATTTTCGCGCCGGCGTTCAGGCCACCACCGGCGCGCCCGGATCGGGGCTGGTCGCGGAGTCGAGATCCACCAGCAAGGTCTGGCCGTTGCCCGCCGAGATCTGGCAATTCTGGCCAAGCTGCCAGATCGCCGCTTCGGCATAGCCGCTCCCGGACGGGTCGGAATCGGGGAAGTCCGTGCCCGTGACCGGGTGCGTCTGGGTGGTCGAGACCTTGAAGGCCCAGATCGCCGCGTTCGGAACCAGCCCTGCCACGTCGGCCGCCATCAGATGCGAGCAATAGATCCCGGGCTGGAAGCCGGCGTCGGATACCGCTGTGCACCAGGCCTGCACATAGTCGGTCTGCGGCGACTGGAGGGGCGGGCCGTTCTCGAGGTCGAGATAGACGACGCTTCCCGGGGGGAACCCCTCGGAGGCGGTCAGGCTGGCGGCGCTTGCTCCGTCGGTGGCTCCGGTGGCGGCCGAGGGGTCGAGGCTGCCGGGCGGGATGACCTGCTGTCCGACGAAAATCGGCACGACGCCCCACCCGGCCTGCGCGAGACTGGCGCGCTTGCCCATCCAGGAGCCGTCATTGTGGCTGGGGGCGGGGCTGAGATAGAGGGCGCACCAGACCAGATTGGTATTGGCCTTGAGCCAGCTGATCTGTTCGTCGCCGGGATAGGCGGAGGTGTCGAAGCCGGAATATCCTGTCATTTGAGGCACTCCGATGGGAAGTCGCCCGGAGTGTATTCTCAAGCAAGGGTTGTATGAAATGAAAATTACACCTGATGGTAGAATTTTCTTGGGACGTGCGTCTCCGCTGCGGGCGTCAAACGCTCAGTAGGAAACTCTGACCGTCAGGTAATAAAGGCTGCCTTCCTTCTCCAGCGCATTGATGCGATAGGGCCAGAGATTTTCCGCGCTGGCCTCGACCGACAGATATTCGACCGGCTGCCAGCCGATGCGCGGCGAGATGGTGACGATGGTCTGGCTGTTCTCGACCGCGACTTTGGGCAGGGCCCCCAGCGTATCGAGGGTCAGGGTCGGAGTCGGGCTGGTATAGAGCAGGCGCACGTCGGCATTCCACTGCTCCCAGCCGTAACCGGCATGGAGATTGGCCTTCTGCACGGTCTGATCGTGCCCGATGTCGGGCACCAGGAGCAGCGTGTCCGCCGTGGCGTGGGGTTGCAGGTAGGCGATCGAGTAATTGAGGCCCCAGGTCGGACCGGACGTGGATTTGTGTTCGAACTCGATCTCGGCGCCGCGCGCGGTGCCCGACAGGCCATTGCCGGCGGCCAGGGTGCGGCAGGTCTTCAGCGTGCGCGCGGTGGGCGGATTGCAGGTCGGCAGCACGGAGGCGAGAATCGGCAAGGGCGTCAGCGCGGTCAGGCTGTCGCTCTGCTGCTCATACAGGCTGAGGCGGGCCGAAACGCCCTCGTCGCGGAACTGGTGGTCGTAGGTCACCCGGGCTTCGGTGTTGGTCCAGGTCGACAGTGACGGGCCGGCAGCCAGCGATTGTCCCTTGATCGAGGTGGAGGTCAGGCCGAGTTGGGCGACATTGAGCTCGGACGGCAGCGCCAGGCCGCGCGCGAAAGAGCCGCGCAGCGTGTCGTCGCTATCCAGCTTGTAGATCAGCGACGAATTGTCGGCCACGCCGTGCGGGTGATAGGTGAAGTCGCCATTCACCAGCGCCGGACCGCTCTGTTCGATGTCGCCATGGTAATAGCGCACGGCGTTGACCATCGACAGCGAGCTGCTGAAGCGATGGTCCCACATGGCGGAGCCGGCCAGCATGAGGGTCGAGACCGGCTCGGGCGAAGAGGCCGAATGGACCGCCTCGTTGCGGGCCTCGAATTCCGCGCGGACATCGTCGTCGCTGGTCAGCCGCACCAGATCGTTCAATCGCCCGTCGAGGGTATGGTCGTTGAGGCTGATGCGGCTGTTGGGCGCCGTCTGCGCCTCGGGCACCATCATGGCGTTGTAGGAGAACAGGGCGCCGATCCGCCCCACCGCCGTGTCGACGGTATAGTCCGCCTTGACCGCGTCCTCCTGCAGGCGGGCGTTCAGCCGCAGGGTCACTTCGGGAACGGTCAATGGCAGCGAGACGTCGCTGTGCGACACTTCGAGGGTGGCATGGCTGTGATCGGGCAGATAGGCCGAGGCATTGGCGCTGAATATGCGCCGTTCGGGGTTCATCGCCTGCACGCCGGCGCCGCGCGGCGCGGTGAAGCCGGTTTCATGTTCATGATCCGTGGCGGCGGTCAGGCGCACGCCGAAGCCGTCGGCCGGCTGCACGGTGAGGCTGGCGGCGCCGTCGCGAAGCGCTTCGCTGCCGCCGCGCGCCCGCACGTAATCGAGGTCGTCGCGCGCCGGGTCGACAGTGATGATGTTGATCACCCCGTCGCCGCTGTTGAAGCCATAGAGGCCGCTCTGCGGGCCGCGCACCACTTCGATCTGGCGGATTTCCTCGAGCTCGACCGGGATGGTGTCGAGGAAATTCTGTCCGAACGCCGCCAGATAGATCTCGCGGCCGTTGAGCAACAGCGAGCCGATCGAGAAGGGCTCGCTGCCATTATGGCCGCGATAGGTCTCGATGCCCGGCAGCAGGCGGAGCAGGGTGGCGAGGTCGCGGGCGCCGGAGCGGCGGATATCGTCCTGGGTGATGATGTCCATGGTCGCCGCGGTGTCCGACACGCGCTCGGGCTTGCCGGTGGCGCTGCTGGTGACCGGCTCGTCGAACATGCCTTCGAGCTTCTGGTAATCGAGCGACTGGCCATGCGCGTGGGCGCTGGACAGACAGGCCAGCAAACAGATCAGCGCCAACGCCGCCGGGCGCTTGCCGATCGAATAGCTGAGTCCGCTCTGTGCCATGGCGAGATTGAGGACGATCGTTGATGAAAGTGCCGCTGCCCGAAACGAACGCAGCGGAAAACAGTACCTACAGTAACAACCGCAGGGCGTAAAGGACTAGGTTAAAAAAGGGTAAAACAAAGAAAAGGTTATAGTGATTTATGACATTCGTAACCTTGTAACGAACGAAAAAGAGTCCGTTCAGTACCGGGCGGTGATAGCGAGAAAATAAGTCGGCGTGTTGCGCTGCACCAGATTATCCTGATACGGCCAGAGATTGTTAGCCGACAGATCGAAGGATAGTTTTTCATCGGGCGACCAGGTGATGTGCGGCGAGACGATCATTACATCCTTGGTGTCGATGATGGCCGATTGCGGCACCGGCGTGCCGGCCAGGCCGATCCCCTTGGTGCTGGTGGAATAGAACAGCCTGACGTCGGCGGCCCAGTCTCCCCAGCCATAGCCCAGCGTGGCGTTGACCTTGTGGACCGGCAGGCTGCCCTGCAGCAGCGGCACCATCCCGGAAGCATCTTCCGCCATGTGGGGATGCAGCGATTCCCAGCTGTAATTGGCGCCCCAGGTCAGACCGTCGCGGCTTTTATGGTCGATCTGGGCCTGCACGCCATTGACGACGATGCCGGTGCCGGGCTGGTAGCCCACCGCATAGCAGGCGAAGGGATTGGCCGGGCCGCAGGCCGGCGGGGGCGGCGTGGGGAAGGTCAGCGCCGGGGTGGCGATGATCTTCATGGTCTGCTCGTGATAGAGACTGATCCGGGCCAGCGCGTCGATATCGCGCAGACGGTGGTCCCAGCCGATCCGCTCTTCATAAACCGCGCTCGGGTTGAGCGTCGGATTGCCGTAGAAGTAGTTGCCGCCATATTGCGGCATGAACAGCGCCAGCTGGCCGAGATCGAGCAGCGAGGGGAGCGAGAGGCCGCGGGCAAACGAGGCGCGCAGCGTATCGTCCTGGCCGGCCTGCCAGATCAGCGACGAATTGACGCTGGTGCCCTGCAGGCTGCGGTCGAAATCCTTGTCGGTATAGATGTCGCCCGGCAGGTTCGAACTGTTGCGCCCCAGCTGGAAACGGTCATAGCGCACCGCATTCACCATCGACAGGCCGGGCAGGAACTGGTGCTCCCACATGGCCGATGCGGCGGCCAGGGCGCCCGACAGGGTGCCGCTCGAGAAGTTCACCACATTCATCGATTCGTAGCGGCCTTCCAGGGCCAGGCGCACGCTGTCGTTGGGGCCGGGCTTGAACAGATCGTAGATCTGCGCGTCGGCGGTGTAATCATGCAGGCGGAAGTCGCCCAGGCTCTCATTGAAGGCTTCCGGCACCTGATAGAGCGTGTAGGAGGCGGTGGCGCCCAGCCGCCCGATCGCGCTGTCGACGGCGTAATCGGCTTTCAGGGCGTCGGTCTGCAGGCGGGCCTGGAAGAATTGCGTGGTGCCGGCAACGACGGAGCGTTCCGAGATGTCGCTGTGCGAAGCTTCGAATTCGGCCCGTCCGCCATCGGGCAGCGCCGCCGACAGGGACAGCGACAGGGTCTTGCGGTCGGGGTCCTGCGAGGGAACCGCGCTCAGCGGCATCGGCAGGCCGCCCTCGTCATGGGCATGGTCGCCGGCGGCGGTGACGCGCACGCCGATCCCCGGGGAAAGCTGGGCGGTGATGCTGCCGGCGGCGTCGCGTCTCGCATCGTTGCCGACGCGCCCGGTCGCTTCGGTGATCGGCGCATCGGCGGCCGGATCGAAGGTGATGATGTTGATCACCCCATCCACCGCGTTGAAGCCATAGAGCGCGCTCTGCGGGCCGCGGATCACTTCGATCTGGCGGATTTCATGCAGTTCCACCGGCAGGGATGACCAGAACACCGCGCCGAACGAGCCGAGATAGATCTGCCGGCCGTTCAGCAGCACCATGACGCGCGAGCCGAACACCTGGATGAAGCCACCCATCGACACCTCTCCGGTGCCGGGCGAGCCTTGATAGACGTCCACCCCGGGCAGACGGCGCAGCAGCGTGGGCAGGTCGCGGGCGCCGGAGCGGCGGATGTCGTCCTGGGTGATGACGTCCATGGTCACCGGGGTTTCCGACAGGCGCTCGGGCTTGCCGGTGGCGCTCATGGTCACCGGCTCGTCGAACAGGCCTTCCAGCCGTCCATAATCGAGGGTCTGCGCCATGGCTCCGCTTCCCGCCAGGCAGCCCGTCAAAACCAAGGTGCGAAGGGGATTGCGACGGAGCATTTAATACTCCGTCACCATCATCCGGAAGGCTTCCGAGAACTGGATGCCGCTGGCCTGGGCCTGCTGCGAACTGACGATCACCTCGACGCGGGGCGCGCTGGCGACCGAGACCGTGCATTTACCGGAGCGGGCGCAATCGAGGTCGGACGACAGCACCAGCGTACGGGTGCGGCGCCCGAATTCGGCCAGCGAATCGTAAAAAGATTTCATATGGTCCGCCACCATCACCACCCGCAGATTGGCGGTGTCGTCGAGATCGCGCACATCGATCAGCTGAGGTTTCAGACCGGGTGCGAGGTGAAGGGCGGGCGAGGAGAGAGAGTCCAGGATCAGTTGGGCGTCTTCGGCGGATTCCTTGATGCGCGGATCGTAAACGATCCCGATGCCGGCGCGGCCGGCAGGCGCGTTGGTCACGAAGTCGATGACATGAATGCCGATTTTGACGTCCTTGAGGGTTGTCGCCCCTCCGCATACCGGACCGAGCAGACAGGCTAGCACGAAGGCAATTCGCGTTACCCGATCTAAAATTGCTCTGTTCAACGGTTGGGGCCCCTCTTTCCCGTCCGCTATGACATTCGTCATTTTGTGACGACTGTCAAACACAATCTCACAGGCGCGGGTGAATATTCTCAATAGTTTCAAACGTGAGGAATTGCCCGCGGCGGCAGTTGACCGGCGGCGCGCCGCGTCCGATCATGACGCAGCTTTTTCTATCCTGGCCGGTGCGTCATTCCTGCGTCAAAGACTGCTTCTCCGTTTACGAATTTGCGCTGGACCCTGTTGCTGATGGGGGCGGCTTCGGTCGCTGTCGTTCTCGCTCTCAGCCTGTTGCCGGTGCCGCCGGCGAAGATCCGCTCGAAGACGCCAGCCGCGTCGCTGCCGGTTCCGCCTCCCGCTCCGCTGGTGATGCCGCAGCCTTCTTCCGAGGAGTCCGAGCCCGAACCCGCGTCGAAGGGGGAAGAGGAAGCTTCGGCGATGCCGGTTCCTGTTCCGCTTCCCGAGCCGGCACCCGTTCCAGAACCGGCTCCCGGGCCGCCGGCGGCGGCGCCCGTGGCGCGTCCGGCCGGTCTGCCGGCCTGGCAGGCCTATGCGGTTCCGGCACGTCCGGCCAAGGCGATGGTGGCGGTGATCATCGACGATATGGGGCTGGATCATCGCCGTTCGCTGCTGGTCACCGAATTGCCGGCGCCGTTGACCCTGTCCTATATGAGCTACGCGCCGCATGCGGCGGAGCAGACCCGGGCCGCTCACGCGCGCGGGCACGAGCTGATGATGCATATGCCGATGCAGCCCCTGGCGGCGCTCGACGCCGGGCCGGATGTGCTGTCCGAACAATTGCCGCCGGCCGAGCTGCATCGCCGGGTCGAGTCCGATCTCGACCGCTTCTCGGGCATCGTCGGCGTGAATAATCACATGGGCAGCAAATTCACCGCCTACGAGCCCGGCATGAAGATCGTGATGGACTCCCTGCGCGCGCACGGGTTGCTGTTCATCGATTCGATGACCACCAACAAAAGCGTCGGCATGGCCGTCGCCCGCCAGGCTGGGGTTCCGACGGCGCGGCGCAACATTTTTCTCGACGATGTCGAGGATGAGGCCTCGGTGATGGGGCAGTTGGCCCGGGCCGAGGAACAGGCCAAGAGCGTCGGCAGCGTGATCGTGATCGGCCACCCGCACGACGGCACCATCGCGGCTTTGACGGCCTGGCTGCCGACCTTGGCGAAGAAGGGGATTACCCTGGTGCCGGTGACGACGGTGGTTAAGGCGCGAGAGGCTAAGGCCGGGAACTGACCCTGCCGGCTAATTGAACCGCTGAGGCGCAGAGACGCAGAGGGACCGACGCGGTTCCAAAAAACCTAAGGATCAGCCCCGCCGCCGCCCGGCGAACTTCACGGCCTCTTCGGCCGCCTTCAGCAAAGCCTTGGCCTTGTTGCGGCATTCCTGATGTTCGGACGCGGGAACGGAATCGGCGACGATGCCGGCGCCGGCCTGCACCGTCAGCGTGCCGTCCTTGACCAGGCCGGTGCGCAGGGTGATGCAGGTGTCGAGTGAGCCATTGGCCGAGAAATAGCCGATACAGCCCGCATAGGGGCCGCGCCGGTCGGGTTCCAGCTCTTCGATGATCTGCATGGCGCGCACCTTGGGCGCGCCCGAGACGGTGCCGGCCGGGAAGCCGGCGAACAAAGCGTCCATGGCGTCGAACTTGGGATCGAGCTTGCCTTCCACGTTCGACACGATGTGCATGACGTGGGAATAGCGCTCGATGATGTTGCGCTCGGTCACCGAGACGGTGCCCATCTGCGCCACACGGCCGACATCGTTGCGGCCCAGATCGAGCAGCATCAGATGCTCGGCCAGTTCCTTGGGGTCGGCCAGCAAATCGGCGGCATAGGCCAGGTCGGCGGCCTCGTCGGCGCCGCGCGGACGGGTGCCGGCGATCGGGCGTACCGTGACCTTGCCGTCGCGCAGGCGCACCAGGATTTCCGGGCTCGACCCGACCAGCGAGAAATCGCCGAAATCGAGATAGACCAGGAACGGGCTGGGATTGGTCCGGCGCAGCGAGCGGTACAGCGCGAAGGGCGGCAGCTTGAAGGGAACGGTCAGCTTCTGGCTGAGCACCACTTGGAAGATGTCGCCGGCGGCGATGTATTCCTTGGCCTTGGCGACCATGGCGCAGTAATCGGCCTCGGTCATGTTGGCGACCGGCTCGGGCGCCGGCTTGCCGGCCTCGTCGCTGACCGACAGGCTGGGCAGCGAGCGGTCGAGGTCCGAGACCAGATCGGCCAGCCGCTCGCACGCCATGTTATAGGCGGCGCGGGCATCGATGCCGGGGCGGGGGCGTACCGGTGTGGCCAGGGTCACCGAATCGTCGACATTGTCGAAGATCGCCATCACCGTCGGACGCAGGAACTGGCCGTCGGGCAGGTCGATGCGCGGCTTGCCGCTATCCTCGACCGGCTCGACCAGGCGGATGGTGTCATAGCCCATGAAACCCACCAGGCCGGCCGCCATCGGCGGCAGGCTGGGCGGCATGTCGAGCTCGGATTCCTTTACCAGGGCGCGCAGCGAGGCCAGCGCGCCCTTTTCCTGCGAGACCGGGCAGGGGGCGAAGTCATACGCGTCGGCCAAAGCGCGGCGGTTGATCTGGGCTTCGTTGCCGTAGCAGCGCCAGATCACGTCGGGCTTGAGGCCGATGAAGGAATAGCGCCCGCGCTGGGCGCCGCCTTCGACCGATTCCAGCAGGAAGCTGTTCGGCTTTCCGTCCGCCAGCTTCAGCATCGCCGAGACTGGAGTCTCGAGATCGGCCACCAGCTTGGTCCAGAGAAGCTGGCCCCGGCCCTGATCATAGGCGGGCTGGAAGCTTTCGAACGATGTGGCCGGGGTCATTTGCTGGAAAACTGCTTGTCGATGACGCTCTGATTGACCTGGACGCCGATATCCTTGCGCAGCGCCAGGACATATTGCTGCATCAGATCCTCGGTCATCACGTCGGCCAGCTCGTTGCGGGCCGAGTCGAAGCCGGCGCCCACCGCTTCCGGCGCCTGGATCTCCTTGAGGCGGACCACCAGACTGTCGGCGCCGACCGGCACGACGGCGACACCGCCGACGGCGCTCTGGCGGAACATTTCGGCGGCCACCACCGGCGGCACCTGGGTCTGCGCGCCGCCCGCACGGGTGAAGGGGCGGGTGGTCTCGACCTTGAGCTGGCCGGCCAGGGCCGACATCGGCTCGCCCTTCTTGATACGCTCGGCGGCCGCCTCGGCCTGCTGCTTGGCGGAGGCCGAACGGGCTTCCTGGGCGAGGGCCGCCTCGACCTGCGGACGCACCTGGTCGAACGGACGGATCGAGGCCGGGGTCACCTTGTCGACATGGACCACGTAATAGCCGTCATTGTTGGGCAGCGGATTGACTTCGCTGGTGCCGCCCTGGACGGTCTGGAAGATGGCGCCCAGCACATCCGGCGTCAGGGCCGGATTGTTGAGCGGCTTGCCGTCGGCGTCGCGGCCGCGCTCGTCGACCGAGGCGATCTTGATGGCCTTCAGGCCGATCGACTTGGCGGTCTCGTCGAGGTCGTTGCCGCCGCCGATGCTGTCTTCCAGCTTGGTCGACAGGGTGTAGAGGCGGTTGGTCGCCTCGTCCTTGACCAGATCCTTGACGATGATTTCCTTGACCTCGGCCAGCGGCTTGGTCTTGCCGGGAACGATGGCGGTGACGCGCAGCGCGTGCCAGCCCAGGGTCGACTGCACCGGACCGATCAGAGCCGGACCGGTCGAGGAGAAGGCGGGATCGCCCAGCTCGGCCAGCGGCATTTCGGCCTTGGCGACGGTGCCGAGATCGGTCGAGGTCAGCTTGTCTTCCTTGACGGCCGCATCCCAACCATCACCATTGGCCTTGCCGCCCTTGACCTTGTCGAGGAACGCCTGGGCCGCGGCCTGGTCGCTGAACAGAATCTGCTGCACGTTGCGCTTCTCGGCGGTCTGGAACTCGCCGAGGCGGGCCTGATAGGCCTTGTCGATCTCTTCGTCGGACGGGTGGATGGTGCCGGCCAGATCGGCGGCATGCACCACCAGCGCGGTGGCCGAGCGGATTTCCAGCTGTTGGAACTGGACCTTGTGCTCGTCGTAATATTTCTGCGCGGCCGCCTGGTCGGGGGCCGGCGGCGCCGGCATCTTGTCGGCGGAGAAGACGACGAATTCGGCGACGCGCTTTTCGGCCTGATAGCCGTAGAGCGGCGCGGCCAGGGCGGTCGGGGCGCGGACGCCGCCGGTGATCGCCTTGATCAGCTGGGCGCGGGCCAGGTCGTTGCGCTCGAGCGACACGAACTGACGGTCGGTCATCTGCATCTGCTGCAGGACGCGGGCGTAATTGCCCTTGTCGAACATCTTCAGCTGGTTCTGGAAGGCCGGGATGTTGGCGATGGTGGCGCGCAGGGTGTCGTCGTCGACGCCCAGGCGCAGCTTGCCGGCGGCCTGGTCGAGCAGGGCGCCGTCGACCAGCTGGTTGATGGTGCGCGGCAGCAGGCCGATCTGGCGGGCCTGCTCGGGCGTCAGCTTGTTGCCGAACATCTGCGACATGCGCTCGACGTCGCGGCGGAAGCGGTCCGCCACTTCCTCGGCGGTGATGTCGCGGTCGCCGACGGTGATGGCGGGGGTCGATGTGATCCTTTGCCGGACCACGTCGCCGATGCCCCAGATGCCGAAGCTCAGGATCAGGAAGGCGAAGAGGACCTTGACGATCCAGGTGTCGTTGGCCTTGCGAAAGGTATCGAACATGACTCGCTTTACGTATTGTTTGTAGCGGCCGGCATAATAGAAGCGGCGGGGGAGAGGGGCAATGTCGGATTTTCCGGTTGCAACCGCGATCGAGGCGGCCAGGCGGGTGGCGATGCGCGTCGGCCTGGGAAAGGTCGTGCCTCGGCTTCTATCGGTTTCGGAACACGCGATCCTTCGCCTGTCTCCCGCCCCCATCGTGGCGCGGGTCAGGCGAGGGATCGGGGCGGAAGAGGCGATGAGCCGGGAATTGGCGGTCGTCCGCCATCTGGCAGAGCGTGAGGCGCCGGTGCTGGCGCCTCTGCTCGGGCTCGAGGCGGGGCCCTATTGCGAGGCCAATCTCACCATGACCTTCTGGAATTTCGTGCCGCATGTGCCGGCCGACGGCGAGAACCGGCAGCATCGGATGCTGGCCGCCAAAGCCCTGGATTCCGTCCATGACGCCTTTGCCGATTATGCCGGCTGGCTGCCGGCCTTTGAGGAAAAGATCGCTTTCTCGCGCGCTTTGATCGAAGTGGCGCCTCCGGCCCTGAGCGCGGAAGACCGGCATTTCCTGCTGGCGGTCCATGACGAGATCAAGGTTTCATCCGAGGAACGGGTGCCGATCCATGGCGATTCCGGCATGCACAACATCCTGATGACCGCCAAGGGTCCGCTGTGGATCGATTTCGAGGCGGCGTGCCGCGGCCCGAAAGCCTGGGACTATGCCGCGCTCGGGGCGGACGACGTGCCGATGATTTCCATCATCCGCAGCTTCTGCGTCTCCGCCTGGTGCTGGACCCAGGCGGACCTGCCGGGACGGCGGGAAGCCGCGGAACATCACCTCAACGTGCTGAAGGGGATGTTCCGCTGGCGCCTTACTTCTTCCTGAAGCGCTCGAACCAGCCGAGGATCGCCTCGGCCTTTTCCGCCGATTGGGAGGGCCGGGCCGCCAGGCCGCCATGGCTGGCGCCGGGCACCTTCATCAAAGCGGTGGGAACGCCCTTCAGCGACAGGGCCTGATAATATTGCTCGGCTTCGCTGACCGGGGTGCGGTAGTCGGAGTCGCCGACCACCACCATGGTCGGGGTGGTCACGTTGCCGACCAGCGACAAAGGCGAGCGGTCCCAATAGCCCTGCGGGTCTTCCCACGGCATTTTGCTGAACCAATAGACCGCCATATATTTGGTCAAATCGGTGGTCAGCACCTCGCTGGCCCAGTTGATCACCGGCTTCTGCGCCACCGCGGCGCGGAAGCGGCCGGTCTTGCCGACGATCCAGGCGGTCAGCGCGCCGCCGCCCGAGCCGCCGGTGACGAACAGATTGTCGGCATCGACGAAGCCCTTGGCGATGGCGGTGTCCACCACGCTCATCAGATCGTCGTAATCATGGCCGGGATAGGCGCGGTCGATCTGGTTGGCGAAGCTGTCGCCATAAGAGGTCGACCCGCGTGGATTGGCATAGACCACCACATAGCCGGCCGCCGCATAGAGTTGCATGTCGGTGGCGAAGCTGGGGCCGTAGGAGGCGAACGGTCCGCCGTGGATTTCCAGGATCAGCGGATATTTCTTCGCCGGGTCGAAATCGGGCGGGGTGACGATCCAGGCGTCGATCGGCAATTGGTCGAAGCTGGATTTGACCGGCAGCGGCGCCACCTTGCCGAGAGCCTTCGAGGCGAAGAACAGCTCGTTCAGGCGGGTGAGCTGTTTGCCCGAGCTTCCTTTGGCCAGGGCCAGTTCGGCCGGGCGTTCGGGCGAGGCGTCGGTGTAGGCCAGGGTGCCGTTCTCCGACACGCTGTAGGCGCCGCCGCTGTAAGGACGGTCCGGCTCGTCGGAATCGCCCAGGCCCTGAGCCACGTCGGTGCGCTTGCCGTCGAGGGAAACGCGGGCGGCCTTGGTGATGCCGTGATCGACATATTGGACATAGATCTCGTGATCGCCCGACCATTGCGGATCGGTCACCGAGCGGTCGAAATCCTGGGTCAGGCTGGTCGCTTTCTGGCTTTTGACGTCATAGAGATAAAGCTGCGAGTTCTGATAGCCGCGCTTGTTGTCCTGATAGCCGATGAAGGCGATCTTGCTGCCGTCCGGCGAGATATGCAGCGAGGCGGTCGGGCCGGGCGGGGTGAGGGCGGTGATCGTGCCGTCGAGCAGCGAGACGCGCTGCAGCGAGTCCTGGTTGACCTGATGCTGCCATTCGACCTGACGATTGCCGGCGTAATAAAGGCTCTTTCCGTCCGGCGCCCAGGCGAGCGGGCCGTTCTCTTCATAATTGCCGAAGGTCACCTGACGCGGAGCGCCGCCCGAGGCCGAGATCACGAAGATGTGGCTGTGTCCGGGCTCCAGCTTGCCGCGGCCGTCGAAGCGATAGATCACATCGGTGACGATATTGGGCGGATCGGCCCATTTGGCGCCGGCCGGCTTGGGCAGCGGCGCGCCGAGCTTCAAGCCGTCATCGGGCACGAACATCTCGAAGGCGATGGAATTGCCGTCGGGCGACCAGGAAATGGCGCGCGGCGATTGCGGCAGGGTGGTCAGCTTGACCTGGGTGCCGGTCGCCATCCAGCGCACATAAAGCTGAGGCTTCTCGCCTTCGACCGCGGCGACGAAGGCGAGACGGGTGCCGTCGGGCGACCAGCGCGGCTGCATATAGGCGCCGGGACCGGCGACCAGCGGCGTTTCCTGGCCCGAACCCAGGTCGACCAGCCAGATCGCCTTGTTCTCGCCGTCGGTCATGACGTCGAAACCGTTGCGCACATAGGCGACCTGCTTGCCGTCCGGGCGGACCTGCGGGTCGGAGGCGAAGCGCAGCGCGAACACGTCCTGGGGCTGGAATTTCGGTGTCGCCTCATTGGCCGGCACCGCGGACTGGGCCGCGCCCCAAAGGATAGCGGCCACCACACCCCACTTCAAACGCGTCATGCTGTTTCCCCCGTTATGAAAGCCGGCCATTCCATCATGACCGGAGAGGGTGATCAATGGCCTGCGCCGTCCTCCGCTTTCTTCTGCGCGCCCGAGAAGTCGCCGGCATAGATCTGCACGAGATGCGCCGGGTCGAAATAGTGGCGCAGCGCCTCGTTCACTTGGTCTACGGTCAACTGGTCGAGCTTGGCTTCGCGGGCTTCGACATAGGCCATGGTGCGGTTGATCTTCAGCTGATGGGCCAGCTGCGAGGCCAACGCCGGGTCCTGGGTGCGGCTGATCAGCCAGGATTGCCGCAGGCCGCTCTTGGCGTCGGCCAGTTCCTGCTCGGTGATGCCGTCCTTCAGCAGCGCCTGCGTCACGCCCATCACGTCACCCTGCAGTTTGCCGAGATTTTGCGGAGCATAGATGGCGTAGAGGGTGAACGAGCTGTTGGCGTCGATCGCATTGGGCGCGAAGCCGGACCCGGCGCCGTAGCTGATGCCGTCCTTCTCGCGCAGCTGCGTGATCATGCGGCTCTTGGCGTTACCGCCCAGCACGAAATTGCCGGCGAGCAGCGGAACCGCGGCGGGGTTGTCCTCCTGCAGCGGAATGGACAGCTTGGCCATATAGACGCTGTTGGCCTTGTCCGGAGTCTCCAATTGCTCGGTGGCGGCGGGCAGGTCGACGTAAGGGTAAGGCACGCGGGTATAAGGCTGTTTCGCCTTCCAATCCCCGAACAGCCGGGCCAGCTGGGTCTCGATTGCGGCGCGGTCGAAATCGCCGACCAGGCCGATCTCACCGTGATCGGCGCCGTAGAAGGCGGCGTGGAAGGCTTTGACGTCAGCCAGCTTGGCGGTCTTCACCGCTTCCCACTGCTCGTCGAAACTGTCGGTGTGGCGCGGATCGCCCTTGGGATAAGGATTGCCGTGGCGGGCCAGCGCCTTGGCGGCGACGCCCTGGGGCTCATGGCGTTGCGAATCGATGCCGGACAGCCATTCGGTCCTCAGCTCCTCCATATCCTTCTCGGTGAAGGTCGGGTGGCGGACGATCAGGGCGACCAGGTCGAGCAGACCGGGCAGCGTGTCGCGCTTGGTCTCGAAGGAAACGGTGACGACTTCGCCGCCGCCGGTGATATGCAGGGTGGATTTCAGCTCTTCCAGCCGATCGGCGATCTGCTGACGGGTCAGGGTGCCGGCGCCGCGGATCAACAGGTTGGCGGCGTAATGGCCGGTGGTCTGCTTGCCGGTCAGGCTGGCGAGATCGCCCATATTGATCAGCAGCGTGCCGGCCACGGTGCCGCCGCGGGTCTGCTTGGGCAGCAGCGCCACCTGCATGCCGTTGGCGAGCTTATAGCGCTTGGTGCGGGCTTCGATATTGGCGGGGCTGGGGTCGAAGCTTTCGCCGGCGGCGACGGCTTCCTTGCCCTTGTAGTCGGCGGCCAGCTTGGCGACGTCGACCGGCGGCGGCAAAGGCGCCCGGTCCGGCTTGGCGGTGGGGATGAACTGGCCGAAGGTGCGGTTGGATTCCTTGAAATAGGCTTCCGCCGCCTTCTGCACGTCGGCCACGGTGACGGCGGCGATGCGGTCGCGGTCGATGAACAGCAGGCGCCAGTCGCCGACCGCGATGGCTTCGGACAGGCGGATGCCGAAATGCACCGGGTCATCCATCATCGTCTCGAAGTAATTGGCATAGATGCGCTTGGCGCGGGTGACCTC
>JAJPHO010000068.1 GCA_021325215.1 Alphaproteobacteria bacterium | reverse complement strand
AGATGCCGATCGGGAAGCGGGTGTGCGAATCGCCGCCGGTGCCGACGGTGTCGGGCAGCAGCAGGCGGTTCAGCCAGGAATGGATGACGCCGTCGCCGGGACGCAAGCTGACGCCGCCGCGGGTCGAGATGAAGCTCGGCAGCTCATGGTGCGTCTTGACGTCGACCGGCTTGGGATAGGCGGCGGTATGGCAGAAGGACTGCATCACCATGTCGGCCGAGAAACCGAGGCAGGCGAGATCCTTGAGCTCGTCGCGGGTCATCGGGCCGGTGGTGTCCTGCGACCCGACCGTGGTCATCTTGGGCTCGCAATAGGTGCCGGGACGGACGCCCTTGCCCTCGGGCAGGCCGACTGCGCGGCCGACCATCTTCTGGGCCAGGGTATAGCCCTTGCCGGTATCCGCCGGGATGGCCGGCAGGCGGAACAGGGTCGAGACGGGCAGGCCCAGCGCTTCGCGGGCCCGGGCTGTCAGGCCACGGCCGATGATCAGGGGAATGCGGCCGCCGGCGCGCACTTCGTCGAAGATCACGTCGGACTTCATGGTGAATTCCGCGATGACCTTGCCGTCCTTCAGCGCCTTGCCCTCATAGGGGCGCAGCTCGACCACGTCGCCGGTTTCCATCTGGTTGACGTCCAGCTCGATCGGCAGGGCGCCGGCATCTTCCATGGTGTTGTAGAAGATCGGGGCGATCTTGGTGCCGAGGCACACGCCGCCGAAGCGCTTGTTCGGGACGTAGGGGATGTCCTGGCCGGTCCACCACAGGACCGAGTTGGTCGCCGATTTGCGCGACGAGCCGGTGCCGACCACGTCGCCGACATAGGCGATCTGATGGCCCTTCTTGGACAGGGCGTCCAGCGCCTTGATCGGGCCGCGCTTGCCGGGCTCCTCGGGCTCGATGCCCGGGCGCGGATTCTTCAGCATGGCCAGAGCGTGCAGCGGAATGTCGGGGCGGCTCCAGGCGTCCGGGGCCGGCGACAGATCGTCGGTGTTGGTCTCGCCCGACACCTTGAAGATGGTGACGGTCAGCGACTTCGGCACTTCGGGGCGCGAGGTGAACCACTCGGCCTCGGCCCAGCTCTTCAGCAGGGTCTTGGCGTTCTCATTGCCCTTGTCGGCCAGTTCCTTGACGTCATGGAAATAGTCGAACATCAGCAGGGTGGTCTTCAGGCCCTCAACGGCGGTCTGGCCGCATTCCTTGTCTTCGAGCGCCTTGATCAGCGGCTTGATGTTGAAGCCGCCCAGCATGGTGCCGAGCAACTGGGTCGCCTTGACGCGGCTGATCAGCGGGCTCTTATCCTTGCCGTCGATGATGGCGGCCAGATAGGCGGCCTTGACCGCGGCGGCGTCGTCCACGCCGGCCGGCACGCGGTGGGTGATCAGGTCGAGCAGAAACTCCTCTTCGCCCTTGGGCGGATTCTGCAGGAGGGTGACCAGCTGGCCGGTCTGTTCCGCCGACAAGGGCAGCGGAGGAATGCCAAGGGCAGCGCGTTCGGCCACATGCTGACGATAAGCTTCGAGCATGAGTGTTCCTTTCACATTTTTTGGATCTGGGAAGGACACGAGTCAGACAGTGCTGGCTCGCCCGGTGCGCCGAAAGAAAATGCCCGTTCCCCGCCTCTCGCAGAGGCTCGGGGGGCACCATACTCCGCTCCCGCGCGCGAGGGAAGATTTGTTGTGCGGGCCAGCCATGCCGGAAAGTTGATACCGGTAACACAATAGTGGCTTGTAAAAGCTGATACAATCAGGGACTGTAACGCGCGTTTATCGATGACTATCCGGGGGCGGGTCGTGTTGTTGAGGGGCATTCTGGTGCTGATGCTGTCATTGCTGACGGTGTCCGGCGGCGCTTACGCGCAACAAAAGACTTATCGTATCGGCTATCTATTTCCGCTCAACTCCCAGCTGGGGGCCGGCGCTTCTGCTTTCGCCGATGAAGTGGCGAAGCGGACAGGCGGACGCATCCGTATCGAGCAATATCCCAATTCGGTGCTCGGCGGCGAGGTCGAGATGCTGGACGGGCTGAAGCTCGGCACCGTCGATTTCGCGCTGATATCCGGGGCGGCCCTGCCCAACGTCCTGCCCGAGGCCGGCGTCTTCAGCATCCCCTTCATCTTCCGCGATGCCGACCACGCCCATCACGTGCTCGACAGCGCGCTGGGCCAGGCCTATCTCGACAAGCTGCGCGAGAAGGGCATCGTCGGCCTGGCCTGGGGCGAGAACGGCATGCGCCAGCTCACCAACGCCAAGCATCCGATCCGCACGCCGGACGACCTCAAGGGCCTGAAACTGCGCCTGCCGCAATCCGAGGTGATGGTCGCCGGCTTCAAGGCGCTGGGCGCGGAGACCGCCGCCATCGGCTTCCCGCAATTGTTCGCCGCCTTGCAGACCGGCCAGGTCGATGGCGAGGAGAACCCGATCGCCACCATCCTGTCGGCCAAATTCTCGTCGGTGCAGAAATATCTGACCCTGTCGGGCCACGTCTACGATCCCGCCGGCATCCTGGTGTCGGGCGAGACCTGGAAGGAATTCTCCGAGGCCGACCGCGCCGCCCTGATCGCCGCCGCCAAGGTGGGCGCCGAGGCGTCGCGCCGCTTCGCCGCCGAAGCGCAGAAGAACGGCGTCGCGGAGCTGAAGAAGCAGGGCATGGAGGTGACCGAGCAGATCGACCGCGCCGCCTTCGTCGCCGCCATGCAGTCGGTTCGGCCCGATTATGAGAAGAAGTTCGGCACCGAGGTGCTGAGCAAGATCGACGCGATCAAGTAAGGGGTGGGATGATGAATATTCTGGCTCGTCTCACCATCAGCCAGCGTATCGGCGCGGCTCTCGGCACCCTGCTGGCGCTGCTGCTTCTGACCGGGCTGGTGGCCTGGATCAATATCGGCTCGGTCGACCGCTCGGCCTCGACCGTCGAACGCGCCGCCGCCATCGACGCCCATGGCGGGGCTTTGGCCGAGACTTTGCGCGATTCGATCGCGCTGTCGGCCACCTATGCCCTGACCGAAACCGACAGCGACCTGGGCAAGGTCAAGAAGACCGAGGAAGCGCTGAAGGAAAAGGTCGAGGCGACCCGCGCGGCGATGACCTCGCCCGAGGATGCCGCCCGTCTCAAGGGCCTGCTCGAGTCCTATGCCGCCTATGACGAGGCGACCAAGACGACGCTCGCCGCCATCGGCGAGCGCCGAGCCGGTTCCGCCGAATTCACCAAGGCGGCGGTGGCGGTCAATACCATCGCGTCCGCCACGGTGGTCGTGCTGGTGCGCGAGGGGCGCGGCGCTCCGCTCGGGCCGGCGATCCGCCTCAATGACGGGCAGCTGGCGGCTTCGGCCGCGGCGGCGCGCTATCTCGCCTCCCGCGATCCGGCCCAGGCCAGCACCGCGAAGCAATATCTCGACGGATTGCCCGCCGCGATCGAGCGCCTGAAGTCCGATGCGGACTCGCCGCGCATCAAGAATTTCATGACCGCGCTGGGGCCGCAGTTCGACAAATATACCGGCGCGCTCGACAAGCTGATCGCCGCCACCGACAAATTCGCCGCCGCCAATGCCGCGCGCCGCGCCGCAGCCGACAAGCTGGTGGCGCAACTGGCCGAGGTCCGCAAGGCCAGTTCCGACGGCGAGGCCGATTCGATCCGGGCGATGAACAGCGCCGTCTCGATGTCGCGCTATGGCACCGGTCTCCTGACCCTGGTCGCGGTGGTGGTCGCCATCGGTCTGTCGATGGCGGTGGGGCGGACCATCTCCCGTCCGATCGTCGCCATCGCCGATCTGATCTCGCGCCTGACCCATGGCGAGCTGAACGTCGCGATCCCCTATGCCGGCCGCCAGGACGAGATCGGCCGCATCGCCACGGCGCTGGGCGTGTTCAAGGACGCGCTGGCGGAAAGCCATGGCCTGCGCGAGAAACAGGCCGAGGCCGAACGCGCCTTGGCCGAGCAGGCCAGCCGCGAGCGCGCCCGCTTGGCCGAGCGTCTCGAAGGCTCGGTGATGAATGTGGTCGATTCGGTCAGCCGCTCGACCGAGCAGCTGGGCGGCCAGGCCTCGACCCTGACCGGGGTTTCGGGCCAGGTGCGCACCCGCCTGGGCGAGGTCGACGCCACCGCCATGACCCTGTCGGGCAATGTGCAGCGCGTCGCCGCCGCCACCGAAGAGCTGTCGGCCACCGTGTCCGAAATCGGTCATCAGGCCCGCCGCTCGACCGAAGTGTCGCAGGCCGCGGTGGGCGAGGCCGACCGCGCCAACCAGATGGTGGAAAGTCTGGCCGAGGCGGCGCACAAGATCGGCGATGTGGTCAGCCTGATCCAGAGCATCGCCAGCCAGACCAATCTGCTGGCCCTGAACGCGACGATCGAAGCGGCGCGCGCCGGCGAGGCGGGCAAGGGCTTCGCCGTCGTGGCGGGCGAGGTCAAGACCCTGGCCAGCCAGACCGCGCGGGCGACCGAGGACATCACCCAGCAGATCGCTTCCGTGCAATCCGCGACCAAGGATGCGGTCCAGGCGATCGGACGCATTTCCGGCACCATCGGCGAGATCTACAGCATCAGCAGCGAGATCGCCTCCGCCGTCTCCCAGCAGGGCGACGCCACCATGGAGATCTCGCGCAATGCCCAGGACGCCGCCGCCGGCACCCTGGTGGTAACCGACAGCATCGGTGTCCTGCGCCGCGCCACCGACGAGACCGACCAGGCGGCGGGCACCATCACCTCCGCCGTCGAGACCCTGGCCGGCCAGTCGCGCCGCCTGCATGACGACTTCGCCGCCTTCATCCGTGGTATGAAGGAGGAGGTGCGGGGGTAGTCACGAGCGTGTAACATCCCGCGACATGCAACCGAGGGGGAGTGGTCATGGGTATTCGCGGCAGAACATTGGCGGTGGCTGCCGCCGGCATGTTCCTCATCCTTCTCGCGGCTGCCGCCGGCCTGTCGATGTCGTGGCGCAGCCTCAGGACCTTCGAGGGCGACGTGATGCAGCGCCAGCGCGACGCGGTGGCGGTGATCGCCGCCGAGTCCGACTTCAAGAAGCAGGTCCAGGAATGGAAGGATACGCTGCTGCGCGGCGCCAACCCGGAGCTGCTCGACAAGCATTGGGGCGCCTTCCAGCGCCAGGAGCAGAAGGTCGAGGAGGAGTCCGGGCGGCTGGCCGCGTCGATCGCCAATCCCGAGGCGGCCAGGCTGCTGACCGAATTCGTCGAGGCCCATAAGAAGATGGGCGCCGCCTATCGCGCCGGCTTCGACCAGTTCAAGAGCGCCAATTTCGACGGCAAGGTGGGCGACAAGGCGGTGGCCGGCATCGACCGCGCCCCGACCGAATTGCTGACCAAGGCCAAGGATCTGATCCAGGCCGACGCCAAGACCATCGCCGACGACGCGGCCGCCAACGGCCGGCGCGGAATTTACATGGCGATGGCGGTGATGGTGGTCGTCACCCTGTTCTCGCTCGGCGCCTTCGCGGTGATGGTCAGCCGCACCGTCATTTCGCCGATCAGCCGCACCGTGCGCGCCATGGGATTGCTGGCGCAGGGGGACCTGTCCGTCGAGATCGAGACCCGAGCCGCGCGCGACGAGATCGGCGACATGGTCCGCGCCGTGCGGGTCTTCAAGGACAACGCCCTCGAAGCCCTGCGTCTGCGCGCCGCCAACGAAGAGCAGCGCCGCACCTATGCCCGCGAGCAGGCCGAAGCCCTGCGGCGCATGGCCGACAATTTCGAAGCGACGGTGACGGCCAAGGTCGCCGAAGTGGAGAAGGCGGCCAAGGGCATCGACGCTACCGCGCACGACATGGCGCGCCGCACCGAGCAGAATGGCGGCCAGTCCATGGAAGTGGGTGACGCCGCCAAGACCACGACAGACCGCTCCTCCAGCGTGTCCGAGGCGACCCGGCAGCTCAGCGAATCGGTCAATGAGATCGCCCGCCAGGTCGCCCAGTCGAGCGGGATCGCCCAGCGGGCGGTCGAAGGCGTCAGCGCCACCGCCGCCCAGATGGGCGGCCTGTCCGACGCGGTGAGCGAGATCGGCGCCGTGGTCGGGCTGATCAACGACATCGCCAGCCAGACCAATCTGCTGGCGCTGAACGCCACCATCGAGGCGGCCCGGGCCGGCGAGGCGGGCAAGGGCTTTGCCGTCGTGGCCAATGAGGTCAAGCATCTGGCCAACCAGACGGCGCGCGCCACCGAGGATATCGCCCGCCAGATCGCTACGGTGCAGGCTTCGACGCAAACCATGTCGGACAGCATCGACCAGGTGGTGGAAACCATCCGCGCCATGGACGAGGCATCGTCGGCCATCGCCGGGGCGGTGCAGGAACAGGAGGCGATGACCCGCGAAATCGCCGTCAATATCGAGGAAGTAGCGCGCGAGGCCGGCACCGTGTCGCTGACCGTGTCCAAGCTGGCACGCTCCTCGGCCCTGACCTGCGCCGGAACCGTGCGCGTCATCTGGAGTTCGACCTCGCTCAAGGAGTCGGTCGACGCCCTGCATGAAGAGGCGGTGTCCTTCCTGTCCACGGTCCGCTCGTCGGCGGAGGTGGCCTCTTAACCCGTAAAAGCCACCTTGGCGAACGGGCGGAATTTGTTATGGTTCCGCCCCATGAGCTTCGCCAACAGTGCCGCTTTCCGCGCCGACCAATTATCCTGCCGCCGCGGCGACAGGCTGATCTTCCAGGGATTGGATTTCTCCATGCCGCCGGGCGGAGCGCTGTTGCTGCTCGGCCGCAACGGCAGCGGTAAATCGAGCCTGCTGCGCCTGCTGGCCGGCCTGCTGAAGCCGGCGTCGGGACAGCTGTTCTGGGGCGACCAGGCGCTGGCGAACGAGCGCGAGGCCCATGCCGGGCGCCTGCATTATCTCGGCCACCAGGATGCGGTGAAGCCGGTGCTGACCGTCGAGGAAAACCTGCTGTTCTGGGCCCGCCTGCATGATCCGGCGACGCCGCCCGAGCGCATCGCCCTGGCCCTCGACACTTTCAATCTCAAGCTTCTGGCCCAGACCCCCGGCAAGCTGCTGTCGGCCGGGCAGACGCGGCGCCTGGCGCTGGCCCGCCTGCTGGCCGCGCGGGCCCCGCTGTGGCTGCTCGACGAGCCGTCGGTCGGGCTCGACCACGATTCCCTCGGACGGCTGGAGCAGGCTTTGGCCGAACACCGCGCCGCCGGCGGGCTGGTCGCCCTGTCGACCCACGCCGAAATCGCCTTGCCGGGCGCCGAAGTTCTGCAGATGGGCGATTTCGCGCCGACCGCCGAACAGGTGATGGGAGTCTGGATGTGAACCGCCTCGCCACGGTCATTCTACGCGATCTGCGCCTTGCGCTGCGTCAAGGCAGCGACAGCCTGATGGTGGTTGGCTTCTTCGTGCTGACCGTCACCCTGTTTCCCTTCGGGCTGGGGCCGGAAAGCAATCTCCTCGAGCGCACCGCCGCCGGCATCCTGTGGGTGACCGCGCTGCTGGCCTCGATGTTGTCGCTCGACCGGCTGTTCCAGGGCGATTACGAGGATGGTTCGCTGGAATTGCTGACCCTGACGCCGACGGCGCTGGAAATATTGGTGATCGGCAAGATCGCCGCCCATTGGCTGACCACGGCCCTGCCGATGCTGCTGGCGGCGCCGGTGCTGGCGCTGCTGCTGCATCTGCACGAGGATGCCTTCCTCGCCTTGATGCTGACGCTTTTGCTGGGTACTCCGACCCTCAGCCTGATCGGCGCCATGGGCGCGGCTCTGGTGCTGGGGGCGCGGCGCGGCGGGGTGCTGTTGTCGCTGCTGATCCTGCCGCTTTACGTGCCGGTGCTGATCTTCTCGGTCGGCGCGGTCGACGCGGCGGCCCAGGGACTGCCGGTCCACGGGCATCTGCTGATCCTGGGCGGCCTTCTGCTCGCCGCCCTGCCGCTGGCTCCGCTCGCCACCGTGGCGGCGTTGCGCCAGGCTGTGGAATAAAGGGACGAGGACGATCGTATGTTCGACATGGTGCGTAAAAGCTATTCCGCCTTTCTGTTCGACATGGATGGAACATTGATCACGTCGACGGCGGTGGCCGAACGTATCTATGGCCGCTGGGCCGAGAAGAACGGGGTCGATGTCGCTTATCTCATGTCGATCATTCACGGTGTTCGCACGATCGACGTCATCCGCCGCCTCAACCGGCCCGATCTCGATGCCGAAGCCGAGGCGGAAAGCATTTCCCGGGCCGAGCGCGTGGAACTGGACGGTGTGCTGGCGATCGCCGGAGCGCGCGAATTTCTCGCCTCGCTGCCGCCCGACCGCTGGGCGCTGGTGACCTCGGCCGATCCCGAGCTGGTGCGGGTGCGCCTGGCCGCGACAGGGATTCCCCATCCCCGGGTGATGGTGACCGCCGATGACGTCACCGCCGGCAAGCCCGATCCGCAAGGCTACAAGCTGGCGGCGCAGCGCCTTGGCTTCGATGCGGCCGACTGCCTGGTGTTCGAGGATGCTCCCGCCGGCATCGAGGCGGGCGAGCGCGCCGGCGCCGATGTGCTGGTGATCACCGCCACCCATACCGCGCCGCACGGAACCGCCCACGCCTCGATCGCCGATTATCTGGGGGTCGTATCGAACCGGGGCGCGGACGGCAGTATCGCACTGGTCTTCAACGCCGCCGCGGAGTAGAACGGAACGCCATGAGCTCTTTCTTCGACCGTTACGCCAACCCGACGCGCTTCATGCGCCTGGCCACGGCCGTTGTGCCCTGGACGGCGGCGGCGACGCTGCTGCTGCTGGGCTCGGGGCTCTATTTCGCCTTGTTCGATTCGCCGGCCGATTATCAGCAGGGCGAGTCGGTGCGCATCATGTATGTGCATGTGCCGTCGGCCTGGCTGGCCATGGCCGGCTACAGCACGGTGGCGGTCGCGTCGGCCTTCGCCCTGATCTGGAAACATCCGCTGGCCGATCTGGTCGCCCGAGCCGCCTCGCCGGTCGGCGCCTGCTTCGCGCTGCTGTGCCTGGTCACCGGCTCGCTGTGGGGCAAGCCGATGTGGGGCACCTGGTGGGCGTGGGATGCGCGGCTGACCTCGGTGCTGATCCTGTTCTTCCTCTATCTCGGCCATATGGCGTTGCTGAACGCCTTCGACGACGCGGCGCGCGGCGCGCGGGCGGCGGCGATCCTGGCCCTGGCCGGCTTCGTCAATGTGCCGGTCATCAAATTCTCGGTGGATTGGTGGAACACCCTGCACCAGCCCGCCAGCGTGTCGAAGATGGGCATGCCCAGCATCGATCCGCGCATGCTGCTGCCGCTGATGCTGATGGCGGTCGGCTATACCTGTTTCTACGTCACCGTGCTGCTGCTGCGCGTCAAGGGCGAGATCCTGTCCGCCAAGATCCGCGCGCTGCGCCTCAGCCTGATGCAGGTAGCAAACCAATGAATAACTATTTCTCCATGGGCGGTTATGCCGCCTTCGTCTGGCCGGCTTACGCGCTGTCGGCCTTGGTGATGATCGGCTTGGCCGTTACCGCCTGGTGGAACCTCAGGGTGCGCGAGCGCGATCTCGCCAAGCTGCGGGACCAGCTGCCGTGACCCGAAAGCAGCGCCGGCTTTATTTCGTCCTGCTCGGCATGCTGGCGCTCGGCGGCGCCACGGCCCTGGTGCTGACCGCCATGGGCGATACGCTGGTCTATTTCTATACGCCGTCGGAAATGGCCGGAAAGCAGATCGGGCCGGATCGCCGCGTCCGTATCGGCGGACTGGTCGAGAAGGGCTCGGTGGCCAAGGATCACGAGACCACCAATTTCACCATCACCGACCTGACCGCGACCTTGCCGGTGACCTATACCGGCGTGCTGCCCGATCTGTTTCGCGAAGGCCAGGGCGTGGTGGCCGAGGGCCGCATCGGCCGCGACGGCGTGTTCCACGCCTCCGAGGTGCTGGCCAAGCACGACGAGAAATACATGCCTAAGGAAGTGGCCGAGCAGCTGAAGAAATCCGGCCGCTGGCAGGAAGGGGCGGATACAGCCAAATGATCCCCGAGACCGGACAATTCGCGCTGATTCTGGCGCTTCTGGTGGCGCTGACCCAGGCGGTCGTGCCGTTGATGGGCGCCGCCTCCCGCGATCCGGCGCGCATGGCGCTGGCCCGGCCGGCGGCGCTGGCGCAGTTCCTGCTGATCGCGGTGGCGTTCGGCGCGCTGATGCAATGCTACATCGTCAGCGACTTCTCGGTGCTGAACGTGGTCGAGAATTCGCACACCGACAAGCCGCTGCTCTACAAGATCTCCGGCGTGTGGGGCAATCACGAAGGCTCGATGCTGCTGTGGGTGCTGATCCTCTCGCTCTACGGCGCGGCGGTGGCCCTGTTCGGCGGCAATCTGCCCGAGGCGCTGAAGGCCCGCGTGCTGTCGGTGCAGGCGATGATCTCGGTCGGTTTCCTGCTGTTCATCCTGCTGACCTCGAACCCCTTCGTGCGCGTCGATCCGGCGCCGATGAACGGGCAGGGGCTCAATCCGCTGCTGCAGGACCCCGGCCTGGCCTTCCATCCGCCGTTCCTCTATCTCGGCTATGTCGGCTTCTCGATGGCCTTCTCCTTCGCCATCGCCGCGCTGATCGAAGGCCGCGTCGACGCCGCCTGGGCGAGATGGGTGCGTCCGTGGACCCTGGCCGCCTGGTGCGCCCTGACGCTGGGCATCGCCATGGGCTCGTGGTGGGCGTACTACACCCTGGGCTGGGGTGGCTGGTGGTATTGGGACCCGGTCGAGAACGCCTCCTTCATGCCGTGGCTGGCCGGCACCGCGCTGCTGCATTCGGCCATCGTGGTCGAGAAGCGCGACGCGCTCAAAGGCTGGACCATCCTTCTCGCCATCCTGACCTTCTCGCTGTCGCTGCTGGGCACCTTCCTGGTGCGCTCGGGCATCCTGACCTCGGTGCACAGCTTCGCCTCCGACCCGGCGCGCGGCGTGTTCGTGCTGTGCCTGCTCGGTCTGGTCACCGGCGGCTCGCTGGTTCTGTTCGCCCTGCGCGCCGGCAAGATGGCGGGCGGCGGCCTGTTCGCGCCGATCTCGCGCGAGGGGGCGCTCCTGATCAATAACGTGCTGCTGTCGACCGCGGCCGGCACCGTGCTGCTCGGCACGCTCTATCCGCTGATCGCCGACGCGCTCGATCTTGGCAAGCTGTCGGTCGGTCCGCCCTTCTTCAATGCGGTGTTCCTGCCGCTGATGATCCCGATGGTGCTGCTGATGGCGCTCGGGCCGTTCCTGTCGTGGAAGCGCGGCGATCTGCCCGGCGTTCTGGCGCGGCTGAAATTCGTCTTCGCCCTGGCCATCGTCGCCGCCATCGCCGCCTGGATGATCGCCGGCGGCACCGCCGGGCCGCTGTGGGCGGCGGGCGGCATCGCCTTGTCGGCCTGGCTGATCCTGGCCAGCCTGCTCGAATGGACCGAGCGCGTGCGGTTGAAGGCTGGTTTCTGGCGCCGGGTGCGCAACACCCCGCGCGCCGCGCATGGCATGACCCTGGCGCATCTGGGCCTGGGCATCGTCATTGCCGGCATCACCGGCTCGACCGCCTGGAAGACCGAGCATATCCAGGTGATGCAGATCGGCCAGACCATCGACGTCGCCGGCTATCAGGTCACCCTCGACGGCATCGAAGACAATGTGCCGGGCCCGAACTACACGGCGCTGCGCGCTCAGTTCACCGCGCGCAAGGACGGCCGCGTCATCGTCATGCATCCGGAGAAGCGGTCCTACCGCAATCCGCCGCGCCCGGTGACCGACGCCGCCATCCACACCAATTTCCTCGGCGATCTCTATGTCGTGATCGGCGAGCCCAATGCCGGCGGCGGCTATGTGACGCGGCTCTATTACAACGCGATGGCGCCGTGGATCTTCATGGGCGCCGTGGTGATGGTGTTGGGCGGGCTGGTCTCGCTGTCCGACCGCCGCTTCCGCATCGGCGCCCCCAAGCGCGCGGCGGCTGCTGCTGCCGTGAAAGCCTGAGGATCGAAGATGCGCTGGCCGGTCCTGATTCCGCTCGCTCTGTTCGTCGTGCTGCTCGGCTTTTTCGGCGTGCGGCTGGTCAAGATGAACCAGGGCGACATGCCCGACGACATCAAGACCGTGCTGATCGACAAGCCGGCGCCCCAATTCTCGCTGCCGCCGCTGATCGAGGGCGGGCAGGGTTTCTCCTCCGCCGACTTCAAGGGCAAGGTGACCCTGGTCAATTTCTTCGCCTCCTGGTGCGTGCCCTGCCGCGGCGAGCATCCGCTGCTGGCGCCGCTGGCCGACAAGGTTCAGCTGGTCGGCATCGCCTATAAGAACAAGCCCGAGGACGCCACCGCCTGGCTGGCCGGTCTCGGCAATCCCTACCAGGTGGTGGCCGCCGATCTCGACGGGCGCGTCGCCATCGATTTCGGCCTCTATGGCGTGCCGGAAAGCTATCTGATCGACCGCGAAGGGCGCATCCGCTATGCCTGGAAGAAGCCGTTCTCGCCGGACGAGATCCAGCACAAGCTGCTGCCGCTGATCGCCGAGCTGAGCAAATGAAGAAGCTCCTCATCGCCGTTTTGGCAGGGATTCTGGCGAGCTCGGCCTTCGCCGTGCAGCCCGACGAGATGCTGAAGGACCCGGCGCTCGAAGCGCGCGCCCGCGAGGTCAGCCGCGATCTGCGCTGCCTGGTCTGCCAGAACCAGTCGATCGACGATTCCGATGCGCCGCTGGCCCATGATCTGCGCGTGCTGCTGCGCCAGCGCCTGGCCGCCGGCGACAGCGACGAACAGGCCAGGAAATTCCTGGTCGACCGCTATGGCGACTATGTGCTGCTGAAGCCGCCCCTCAAGAAGACCACGCTGGTTCTGTGGTTCGGACCGGCCATCCTGCTGCTGGCAGGTATCGGTGCGGCTTTCGCCGTCTATCGCCAGCGCAAGCTGAAGCCCGTCGCCGATGTTCTGTCGGCCGAAGAAAAAGCGCGGCTCGACCGCCTGCTGAAGGACGAATCCGCGTCATGACCTTGTGGGTGATCTTCGCCGTCCTGGCGTTTGCGACGGCGGCGCTGCTGGTGACGCCCCTGCTGCGCCGCGCCCGCGATCCGCTGGCCCGTTCCGCCTTCGACCTGCAGGTCTATCGCGAGCAGCTGGCCGAGCTGGAGCGCGACCAGGAACACGGCGTGCTGCCGGCTGATCAGGCCGAGGCGGCGCGTACCGAGATCCATCGCCGTATTCTGACCGCGGAAACCCAGGACAGCGTCGCCCGCTCGAAATCGCGCCTGCAATTGCCGCTGGCCCTGCTGCTCGGCCTCGGTCTGCCGCTGGTCGCCGGGCTGATCTATAGCCGCCTGGGCTCGCCGGACTTGCCCGACCGGCCCTTCGCCGCCCGCGCCGCCGATCCGGCCTTCAAGATGACCGCTCTGCTGGAGCAGCTGGCCGCCCGTCTGGAGGTCCAGCCGGATGGCGAGGGTTATCGCCGCCTGGCCCAGGGCTATATGGCGCTGCAGCGCTATCCCGAAGCCGCCGACGCCTTCAAGCAGGCGCAGGCGCTGGGCATCGACGATCCGGCGATGTATTCGGCCTGGGGCGAGGCGAGCGTGCTGAGCCAGAACGGTCTGGTCGGCCCGGACTCCCGCCATCTGTTCCTTCGCGCCCTGGCTGGCGACAAACAGAACCCGCAGGCCCGCTTCTATATCGGCCTCGGCTATGCGCAGCTGCAGGACTTCAAGAAAGCCGTGGCGATCTGGCGCGACCTCGAAAAGGACAGCGCCGAGGATGCGCCCTGGCTGACCGCCTTGCGCCAGCACATCGCCGAAGCGGCCAAGCAGGGCGCTTTCGACGCCGCGTCGATCCCGCCTGCCGCGCCGGAAATTCCCCAGGGCGGCCCCGACAGCGCGGCCGGCGCCGCCATCGCCAACATGGCCCCTGACCAGCGCGCGGCCACCATCCGCACGATGGTCGACGGGCTGGCGGCCAAGCTCAAGGACAAGCCGGACGATTTCGATGGCTGGATGCGCCTGGCGCTCAGCTACCGGGTGCTGAATGAGCCAGCCAAGGCCAAGGATGCCGCCCAGCACGCCATCAAGCTGAAACCGCAAGCCGTGGAGCCGCGCCTGGCGCTGGCGCAGGTCCAGCTCGGCGACGCCTCGGAAGACCAGCTCCCGGCCGATTTCATCGCCACCCTGCGCGACGTGCTGGCGATCGAGCCCGACAATACGACGGCGCTCTACTATCTCGGCGCCGCCGAGGCGTCGGCCAAACACACCGCCGAGGCGCGGAAATATTGGCAGAAGCTGCTGGCCAAGATGCCGGACGACCAGCCCGAGCGGGCCGAGCTCAAGAAGCGGCTGGAGGCTCTGAAATAGGGGTCAGGGGCGCCTGAGGATCAGCGAGGTGTTGATTCCGCCGAAGGCGAAATTGTTGCTCATCACGAATTCGGTCGCCAGTTTTCTCGGCTCGTCGCGGATATAGTCCAGTTCGGCGCAGCGTTCGTCGATCTCGATCAGATTGAGCGTCGGCGCGAACCATTCCTCCTTCATCATCTCGATGCCGAGCCAGGCCTCGATGGCGCCGCACGCGCCCAGGGAATGGCCGAAGAAGCTCTTCAGCGAATGGATCGGCATCCGCTTGCCCATCACCGCCGCCGTCGCCTGGCTTTCGGCGATGTCGCCCCATTCGGTGGCGGTGCCGTGGCCGTTGACGACGCCGATGGCCTCCGGCGCCAGGCCGGCATCGTCGAGCGCCAGGCGCATCGCCACTTCCATGGTCGCGGCCTGGGGCTGGGTGATGTGCTGCCCGTCGGAATTGCAGCCGAAGCCGGCGATCTCCGCCAGGATCGTGGCGTCCCGCGCCAGAGCGTGCCCGCGCTCCTCGAGGACCAGCGTCGCCGCGCCTTCGCCGATGACTAGTCCGTCACGGTTCCTGTCGAAAGGCTGGGGCGTGGCGTCCGGGTGCTCGTTCTTGGTCGAGGTGGCGAACATGGTGTCGAACACGGCGACGTCCGTGATGTCGAGCTCCTCCGCGCCGCCGGCCACCATGATGTCGGCCTTGCCGGCCTGGATCGCCTCGAACGCGTAGCCGATGGCCTGGCTGCCCGAGGTGCAGGCCGATGACGTCGGGATCACGCGCCCGGTCAGTCCGAAGAACAGGCCGATATTCACCGCCGTCGTATGTCCCATCATCTGGATATAGGTGGTGGCGTTCAGGTTCTTCGAGGCGCCCAGCATCTTCAGCTCGTAAAAGCCGAGCACCGAGTCGGGGCTGCCGAACGAGGACCCGTAAGCCACGCCGGTGCGGCCGGACGACAATCGCGGATCGCCGATCAGCCCGGCCTGGCCGAGCGCGCGTTCGGAGGCGAACACCGAAAGCTGCGCTACCCGGCCCATGGTGCGGGTCTTCTTGCGCGGCCAGTGGTCGGGCATCGCGAAGGAGTCGACCGGCGCGGCCAGGCGGGTATTCACGCCTTCGAAGCGGTCCCAGCCTTCCATGCGGCGGATGCCGGTGCGGCCGCCCAGCAATCGCGCGCGGATGGTCGGCCAGTCGTTGCCGAGGGCGGTGACGCCGCCGATGCCGGTGACGACGACCCGGCGCCTCACAGCATGCCTCCATTGACCGACAGAACCTGGCGCGTGATGTAGGAGGCCTGGTCGGACACCAGGAAGGCGACCGCATGGGCCACTTCCTCGGGCAGGCCGGCGCGGCGCATCGGCACCAGCTTCAGGGCTTCCTCCATCGGAACGTCGGCGGTCATCTGCGTCTCGATCAGTCCGGGAGCGACGCAATTGACGGTGATGTTCCGCTTGGCGAGTTCCAGCGCCAGCGCCTTGGTGGCGCCGATGATGCCGGCTTTGGCCGCCGAATAATTGACCTGGCCGCGATTGCCGGCCAGCCCCGACACCGAGGACAGGGTGACGATGCGTCCGCCCTGGCGCGCCGATATCATCGGCATCACCAGCGGCTTCAGCACATTGTAGAAACCGTCGAGATTGGTCTCGATCACCCCGTCCCAATCCTCGTCGGTCAAAGCGGGAAAGGCCGCGTCGCGGGCGATGCCGGCATTCAGCACCGCGCCCCAGCAGGCGCCGTTCGCCGCGATGTCGGCCTCCAGCGCGTCGCGCGTGCCGGCGCGGTCGGAGGTGTCGAACGAGATCAGGCGTCCGCTGCCGCCGGCCGCGGCGATCTCGGCCAGCGTTGCCTCGGCGCCGGCGCGGTCCGAGCGGAAATGGACGACGATGGAGAACCCGTCCTGCCCCAGCCGCCGCGCGATGGCGCGGCCGATACCCTTGCTGGCCCCCGTGACCAGGATCGTTCTGCTCATTGCCCTCTCGTCAAAATCGCGCGCGCTCCCTCGGCGCTCTCCGCTTGATACACGTTGAGCTGCGCTTCGGCCACCATCACGTCGCCATCGAGCAGCCGGCACCCGAACACGCCCATCTGGGCGTCGCGGACCATCACCTTCACGGCCACCGTCAGGAGCAGGCCGAGCGGGAGCACGGGTACGGCCGCGCGGAAATGGCGGGTACCCAGCAGAAAGCCGATCTGTACCGGCTTACCGCTTTGTTTCGCCCAGCAGCCGGTCAAGGCGCCGCAGGCCTGCGCCATATATTCGATGCCGAGATGGGCCGGCACGCCGTCTTGCGTGGCGAAGGGGTGTTCGGCCCGCACGGTCGTTTCGAGCAGCGCGCTCTCGTCATCGAACGACAGCAAGCGGTCGATCAGGATCATCGGCGCCGCGTGCGGCACCAGTTCGGATATGGGCCAGCAGGTCATGCGGTCAGCACCAGCGCGCAATTGCTGCCGCCGAAGGCAAAGGAATTGCTGAGGATGGCGGGCTTTTCCAGACGGTGATCGCGGGTGGCGAAGGTCAGCGGCGGCAGGGCCGGGTCCGGCTGGCCGTCCCACAGATGCGGCGGCAGGCGGCGGTCCGGGTTCCAGCTGCCGGCCGAGAGGGTCAGCCAGGCGAAGGCGGCTTCGACCGCGCCCGCCGCTCCCAGCGTGTGGCCGGTCATCGCCTTGGTCGAGCTGCAGGGCAGGCCGCCGCCGAACAGAATGTGCACCGCTTTGCTTTCCATCGCGTCGTTGAGCGGCGTGGCGGTGCCGTGCAGATTGACATAGCCGATGGCGTCCGGGGGCAGCCCGGCATCGTCCAGCGCCGCCTGCATCGCCGCCAGGGCTCCGGCGCCGTTGGGCTCCGGCGCGCTGAGATGATGCGCGTCCGAGGTTTCGCCGATTCCGGCCAGGGCGACCCCGCCCGGTTCGGGCGTCATCAGGAAGACCGCGCCGCCTTCGCCGATGGTGATGCCGTCGCGATTGACGCTGAAGGGATTGCAGGGCGTCGCCGAGCGCGCCTCCAGGGCGCCGAAGCCGGCCAGGGTCAGGCCGCACAGCGTGTCGACGCCGCCGACGATGGCGGCGTCGGCCAGGCCCTGGCGGATCAGCCGGCGCGCGCTGGCGAAGGCCTTGGCGCTGGAGGAACAGGCGGTGGCGACCACATAGGCCGGGCCGGTCAGGCCGAGATGGGCGGCGGCGAAGGCGGCGGGATCGCCCAGTTCCTGAAGAGAGTAGCGATAGGCGCCGGGCCAGATGCCGGTTTCCAGCCGCTGCGCGATGGCGGCCTCGCCCTCGGCGATTCCCGACGTGCTGGTGCCCAGCACGATGGCGATGCGATGCGCGCCATAGCGGGCCTTGGCCTGCCCGATCTCGGCAGCGATCTCGTCCAGCAAGGCGGCCAGCAGGCGGTTATTGCGGCTGGCCGCCGCCTCGGGCAGGCTGCCGATCTTGCCGATGGGCACCCTTCGGCCGGCGAACAATGCTTCGGCCGTCGCGCGCTTGCCCGTTCCCAGCGAGGACGCCACCGCCATGGCCGGCAGATGCATCATGGCGCCACCACCGAGGATTGGACGTCGATTTCGTAATCCCAGACCCGGTTGGTGAGATGGGCATGGCCGCGCCAGGGATCGTCGTCGCGCTCGATCGTCACCAGATCCTGGAGCGCGGCGCCGCTGATGCGGTTGCGGATTTCGGCTTCCGGCCAATAGATCATCATCACGTCGGCCAGCACATTCTCGGGGCGCAAGCCGTCGGGCAGGAACGAGGCCTTTTGCGCCGTTACGGTCTTCCCGTCCCAGGTGATCTGCATCAGACGCTGGCCGAAACCGTCGGTGCCGGCCAGCAGGACCCGCTCGCGCGTCACCGAGAGATGACCCTCGAAGGTGAAGCTGTCCGCGCCATGGCGGGCGTTGACCAGCTGAACCGCTTCGATGTCGCGGCCCAAGGCGGCGGGAGGGGGCAGGGCGAACAGGGCGCCGGGCGCCACCATCACCGTGCCGGGAGGCGGCGCCGGCACGGTGCTGCAGGCGGCGAGCGAAAGCAGGAGCAGGGCGGCGGAAATCTTCATCTTTTTCTCTTATGCGCCAGCGCGGCCAAAGGCGCCATCGCCCAGGCCAGCGGAACGGCCACCAGCATGGCCGCGCCGAAAGTCCGCATGCCCTCGATGTCCGAGACCGCCAGCAGCCCGAACGACAGCACCGCCGTCGACATGGCCAGGGTCACGCCCAGCATCGTCACCGGCGCCAGGCGGCCATCCTCGGCGCAGAATACCGCATAATCGACGCCGATCGACAAGGCCAGCACCAGCCCCAGGGCGGTGAAAAAGGTGAAGGGCAGGCCGATCAGCGCCAGCAGGGCCGGCGTCAGCAGGATCGCCAGGGCCGGCGGCCCGAGCACGAACAGCGTGCCGCGCGCGCCATAGCGCCAGGCCACCAGCGGCGCCATCAGCAGCAGCGACGCGGCCATCAGCAGCACGGCGCGTTCGCGATAGGCGGCCAGCACGGCGCTGATCTCGCCGGTCGGATCGACGAAGCGCACGCCCGCCAATCCGTCCGCCGCCCTGGCCGTCGCGGCGAGATCCTTGGCGTCCTGCAGCAGCACCACATGGCGGCCGGGCGCGATCAGCATCGCCGGCAGCAGGGCGATGGCCCGACTGTCGAGCACGGCCTGCAGGGTCAGCGGCGGGCCGGCCTGGGGGGCCGTCAGCGGCATGCCGAGCTTGGCGGACAGATCGGGCAGATAGGGACGGATGAGCCGCTCTTCCACCAGGGCGCGGTCGGATGCCTGGCGGGCCTGGGAGGGAACCAGGCCCGCCGGCGCGATCCAGCCCGACAGCGCGCCGGCCGCGACGGCGGGGCGCAGCCGTTCGGCCAGGGCTTCCTCGCGCTGCAGAGCCTGTTCGTCATCGGCGCCTTCGACCAGGAAGAATTGGGTCGACGGCGCCCAGCCCAGCAGACGCTGCACGTCGGCCTGCTGAATGGTGAGGTCCGGGGCCAGGGCCTGCTGGTGGCGGACATCGTCGTCGATGCTCAGCAGGCGATAGCCGGCCGCGGCGACCGCCAGCGCGGCGAGGCCCAGGAGGAGGGGGCCGCGTCCGCGCCAGAACGCTTCGACCGCACCGGCGGCGCGGATCAGCCGGGGCGCGAGCGGCTTGGCCGCCAGACGGTCGAGCCGCGGGAACCACAGGATCACCGTCAGATAGGCCGCCACCAGCCCGACCGCCGAGAACATGGCGACCTGACGCAAGCCGGGAAAGGGGGACAGTGCCAGGGTCAGATAGCCGATCACCGTGGTCGCCATGCCGAGGGTGATGCCGGCCAGCACCTGGCGCAAGCGCTGGCGCGCGTCGGCGGCGGGCGAAAAGATCTGGGCGAAATAGAGCAGGCTGTAATCGGCGGCGATGCCGATCAGCGAGGCGCCGAACAATTGCGCCGCCACATGCAGGGTGCCGAACACCAGCAGGCAGGCCGACAAGGCGACCGCCAGCCCGACACCGATCGACAGCAACCCCAGAAGCAGGGGGCGCGCCGAGCGGAAGATTGCGAGCAGCAGCAGGGCGGTGGCCAGCAGTGAGACCCCGCCGATGGCCGTGCTCAACGCCAGGGCGCTGCCGGCGCCGGCGCTGGCATAGAAGATGGCGCCCAGGCGCAGAATCCTGACGCCCGCCGGCGGCGTGCCGAAGGCCTGGGCGAAGCGCTTCTGGACCGACAGCGAGGTGGAATCGCCGGTCAGCATCCCGGTGACGCCGACCCAGGTCAGCCCCTTATCCTCGATCACCGGGCGCCCCTCTTCCAGCCGGACGCGGCTGGGAGGCAGCGGCAGCCCGGTCAGGAAGGCGGGAAACAGGAAGAAGGGGTCGCGCGCCAGCAGCCGTCCGTCGCCCAGTCCGCCGAAGCCGAAGATCTGGCCGAGGGCGCGGTCGCGCAGGTCCTCGCCATGGCCTTCGGCCAGACGGCGCCGGTCATCCTGGGACAGCAGTCCGGCGCGTGCCGGGAAGTAGGCGGCGCCCAGGCGCTTGATCGCGTCGCCGTCGGGAATGTCCGAGCCCGGCGTCAGCAGCCCGGCTTCGCGCAGCCGGTTTTCCAGCCCTTCCGCCGCCTCTTTGGCCAGTGCGGGATCGGCCGCGCCGAACAGCACGATCAGGCGGCGCGAGAGCCGCGCATTGATCGCCTCCTCGGCCTGGCGCACGGCGCCGTCGAGTTTTTCGGTGGGCAGCAGCGCCATCAGGTCGGAATCGAGCGGCAGGCCGTGCCTTACCGACAGCCCGACATGCAGAACGGCGGCACAGACGACGGCCAGCCAGAGCAGCGCGGCGATGCGCCTCATCGGCCGTCCCGGCTCAGAGCCGCGCTTTCCTCGGCCGACAGCGGGCCGTCGGACAGGCTTTGCCCGGTGAACAGGATATGGTCGCTGTCGCCATTGGGCCGCTCGATCTCGACCTCGTCGACGAAGCGCGAGACTTTGAGCGAGATGCTCTTGATCGCCGCCCCCGTCATGTCGGCCCGCCGCGGCAGCAGGCGGATGCCGCCGCCCTCGCGCTGCACCTGGAAGTCGGCGTCGAGCGCGCCCCAATCGCCTGACAGCGCGCCGCCGATCGCGGCATAGAGACGCGCCAGCGCGGGCAGGCGCTGAGCGTCGAAACTCGCCGTCTGCTTGCCGCCGACCGCCTGGGTCAGCCCGCCGGCGGTGATGGCGGTGGTGACCGGAAAGGGTTTTTCGGCGACCCACAGCAGGCCGCGTCCGGCCGCCAGCAGGAAATGGCCTTCCGACTTGACTGGATTGGCGAAGCCCTGCAGATGCCGCTCCTGCGCGAACCGGCCCCGGATCACCTGGCCCTCCGCCAGAGTCTGCGGTTGGGCGTGGGCGGCGGTGGCGGCCAGCACAGCGAGGACGGACAGCAGGCGCTTCACAGCAGCGCCTCCACACGCTCGATCAGGGCGGCTGGGGATTCCAGAGCCATTTCGCCGGTGTCGGCGGAAACCGCCACCTGCATCGTCTGCGCCTTGGTCAGCACGTCGCCGGAGGCGCGATCGGTAATGCGATAATCGATCTTCAGCGAATTGAGATAGTCCTTCAGCGTCGCGGTGACCTCGATTTCCTGCCGCAGGACGACCGGGCCGACATATTTGATGCGCAGATCGACAATCGGCCACAGAAAGCCGGACTCGGCCATTTCGGCGAAGCTGTAGCCGATCTTCTCCATCAAGGCGGTGCGCGCCTGTTCGAGGAAGCGGGCGTAATTGCCGTGCCACACCACCTGCATGGGGTCCAGATCATAGAATTGCGCCTGGCAGACCACGGCGGCCGAGATCATCGCTTGTCCTCTTGCGACCAGTAATCGAAGAAATTGTACCATTGCCAAGGCGCGCGCCGGCATTCCTGTTCCAGCCTGGCGGCATACCGCCCGGCCGCCGCCGCGATGGCGTGCGCGCGGCCCTGGCGCGGCGGGGCGAAGGACTCTTCGCAAAAGGGTTCGAGCGACAGGCGCCAGCTCTTCCTCTCGGTGCGGCGGCAAAACAGCAGCGACACCGGACAGGCCAGCAGCGCCGCCAAGATCCACGGGCCCTGCGAGAAGGGGGCGGGGTCTCCGAAAAAGGGAGCGCTGACCGTGCGCCCTTCCGACAGCACCGGCACCCGGTCACCGGCGATGGCGATCCATTCGCCGCGTTCGATGCGTTCGCGCAGCTTGATCGCGGTGTCCGGTCCGATTTCGGTGACCTGGATCGTGCGTTCGGCGGCCTCGGGGCTGAATTGGCGAAGCAGCCGGTTGTAGTTCTCCGCGTGCCGGGTATGGACGAGGACCGTCAGGCGCCGGCGCAGCTCGGGCGCCATCAGGGCGCGCGACAAATCGGCATTGCCATGGTGCGACACCACCAGCAGGCGGCCACGCGGATCGGCGCTCATCGCCGCCAGCGCCTCGGGTGTCTCGATCTCCAGCGCCTGCGGCCGGATCGCGCCGGACCAGGCGCCGAAGGTTTCAAGCGCGCGGGCGGCGAAATCGAGCGTATGACGGAACAATTCCAGGCGGCTCGGCGGGCGGCCCAGCACCCGGCGCAGATAATCGCGCGACGCCTCGCGCTGGGCTTTGCCGCTGAGATGGAAATAGAGCACCGCCGGCAAGATCAGTCCCAAGGCCGCGTGCGGCCCCAGGATGCGATAGAGCGCGGCGGTCAGGCGCAGGCCCCAATGGGCTCCGCGTTCGTCCAGCGCCGCCCAATGGGCGGGCCGGTCGAGGCGCTGCGGACGGTTGGCGAGTATCCGGGGCAGGCGGAACAGCAGGGTGAATACCAGTCTCGCATGCATCCGGCTGATCCGCACATTGTCGCGGAAAAGGTCGAAATTCGAGGTGTTGTCCGGGGGATAGATCACCTTGACCGGCAGCATCAGCGGCGGCACCCCGCGCCAGAACAGGCGGACCATGATCTCGGTATCGAAATCCATGCGCAGCCCGATCGTCTCCTCGTCGAGCAGCCGGATCGTCGCTTCCAGCGGATAGACGCGGAAGCCGCACATGCTGTCGGTGATGCGCAGGCTCAGCGTCTCGACGAAGACCCACAGATGGGTGATCCAGCGGCCGATCTTGCGGCCGGTGGGAATCGAATCGTCATAGACCGGCGCGCCGCTGACCAGCGCTTCGGGGTGGGCGCGGGCGGCGGCGAGCAGGCCGGGCAGGCTGGCCAGATCGTGCTGGCCGTCGGCGTCGATCTGGATGGCGTGGGTGAAGCCGCGCTCATGGGCCAGGCGAAAACCTTCCATGACCACCGCGCCCTTGCCGCGATTGACCGCGTGCCGAACCACGTCGACACCCTGGTCCGGCGCGTTCAGGGCGGCGATGACCTCGGCCGCCGGCGCGTCGCTGCCGTCGTCGATGATGATCACCGGCAGGCCCGAGCGGGTCAGCGCGGCGGCGATTCCCGGCAGGACGCGCCAATGGTTGCGGGTCGGGATGATGGCGCAGGCGCGGATCATCAAAGCGCGTCCAGCACGATGGAGCCGGTCGAGCAGGCGGACCCGGCACGCTCATAGGCGAATTTCAGGCGCCGGGCGGCGCTGTCCAGGGTCAGGCGCAGAGTCAGCCGCTCGCCGGGCCCGATCACGCTCTTGAACTTGACCTGGAATTCCCGCGCCGCGGTCTGGGGCAGGCCGAAGCGGCGGCGTCCCTGCGCCATCGCCCAATCGAGCTGCACCACGCCGGGCAGCACCGGGGCCTCGGGGAAATGGCCGTCGAACCAGCGCAGGTCCCTGGGGATTTCGATGTCGATCTCGGCCTGGTTTGCAGTCTGCCGCACAGCCAGAAACTCCGGTTCCGTCGGCGGCGCGAACAGGAGGGCGAGGGCGGGCAGGGAGGGTTTGCCCAGGCCGGTGCGCGGCAGCGCCTCGATGAAGCGCCAGCGGCGCGGCCGGCCGGCTGACTCCTGGCTTGCCGCCAGCCCGGCCCGCAGCCTGCGCGACAGGCGGAAGGCGCCGATCCGCTGCAATTCGGCGCGTCCGTCCCCGGTCAGCACGACGGCGGCGGCCAGCACCGGATCGTCCTCTCCCAGCGTCAGGATCGCGGTCTCGGCGACCAGGGGCAGGCGCGCCACCGCCTGTTCGACCTGGCCGAGATCGATGCGTTTGCCGGCGATCTTGGCGATCCGGTCGAGCCGGCCGAGCAGGTGGAAACCAGCGCCGGCGCTCTCGACCCGGTCCTGCAGATCCATCCAGCCGCCATCGTTCGCATAAGGGACGCGCAGGCGCAGATGGCCGTCTTCGGCGATCGAGATGACCGTGTCGGGCAGCGGGGTCCACGCCGTGCCGGGCGCCGCCTGGCGGCGGGTGGCGATGGCGCCGGTCTCGGTGCTGCCATAGATCTCGTCCGGCAAGCGGCCGAACAGCGCTTCGGCCTGGCGCGCGGCCTCGACGGACAAAGGCGCGCCGGCGGTGAACAGGCCGGCCAGCCGCCGGCGTTCGGTCAGGCCGCCGAGGCGGGACAGCTGGGCCGGGCTGGCGACCAGCACGGCGCCGTCGGGCAGTTCGGCGAGCAGGGGTTCCCACAATTCCTGCGCAAAGCGGGCGAAGGGACGGCCGGCGATCAGCGGCCACAGCAGGCGGAAGGTCAGGCCGAAGATATGCTGGTGCGGCACGGTGGAAAACACCGGAGCCTTGCCCATCCCGGCGCCCCAGCGCGCCTCCAGAACGTCGATCTCGCGGGCCAGTTCGGCCAGGGTGCGGACGATGCGCTTCGGGGTGCCGGTCGAGCCCGAGGTGAAGAATTCGATCCGCGCGGTTTCGGCGTCGATCTCGCCATCCCACGGCTCGGCCTCTCTCCCGTCGATTTCGCCGAGCGGCAGGTCGCCTTGCGCGGCCAGAAGCGCCAGCGTGTCGGGCTGGGCGTTGGCCGGCAGCACCGCGGTGGCTCCGGCGCTCAGCACGCCGAACAGCTGGGCGGCGAAGCGATGGGCGTCGGGCTCCACCAGCACCACGCGCCGCATCCCCCTGCGGCGGACGTGGTCGGCTATGGCGGTGACCGCGCGGCTGTCGGGGACCTCGATTCTCATGCCACCCGCCGGCGGATCAGCCATTCCACGCCGAACAGAAGCCCCATCAGCAGATAGGAGATCAGGCCGTTATAAAGGGTCCACAGGCGCATCTCGCCGCTGGCCAGGGTCAAAGCCGAGATCAGGCTGTTGAGCGAGAGAAACAGGAACCACGCCCAGGTCACCTTGCGCATATAAGCCCGCGCCTCGCGGGATGGGGCCGGCGTGCGCAGCGAGGCAAACAATTCGATCAGGGTCGGCGGTGCCAGCAGCGACCGCCCGAAAGCCCCCGCCATGCCCGCGCTCATCAGGATGGGATAGGCCTTTACCGCGATCATGCGGTCCGCGAAGGCCAGGCAGAGGGTGATGGCGGCCACCGCCGCCAGGATCGGGGTGAAGGGCTTCAGCGCCGGCCTGCCCCGCGCCATGGCCAGGCGTCCGGCGATCAGGGCCAGCGGGATCGCCAGCAGCAGGCCGGGCGGCAGCCAGCCGATCAGCGCATAGACGGCAAAAGGATAGAGCAACCCGGCGGCGGCGAGGGCGATCGGGAGCAGCCGCACCTTATTCCCGCAGCAAAGCCTGGACATGGTCGATCACGTCGCCGACCGTTCTGACCGATTTGAATTGTTCGGGTTTTATTTTCTTACCCGTCAATTCCTGCAGTTTTACTACGAGGTCGATCGCATCGATGCTGTCGAGATCGAGGTCCTGATAGAGAAGGGCCTGCTCGGTTATTTTTTCGGCCGGCACCTCGAACATTTCCTGCAGGGCGTTCGACAGGGCGGCGAAGATCTCTTCGCGGGTCATGCTCCGGCCCCCGCCTTGCCGGCCTGGGCAATGAAGGCGGCCAGGCTGGAAACGGTGCGGAAATGACCCCGCACATCGTCGTTCACGCTCTCGATGACGATGCCGTAAGCCTTGCGCAGAGCCACGCCCAGTTCGAGAGCGTCGATCGAATCAAGCCCCAATCCGTCGTCGCCGAACAGCTCTTCGTCGGAGGAAATTTCTTCGGGCTGCAGATCTTCAAGCTTCAGCGAGGACACGATGAGGCGTTTCAGATCCATCTCCAGGGCGGTCATCGAGCAGTTTTTCCGTAAAGTAATCGTCAATAAAAGCCACCAATTTCCGGGCAGCCAGCGGCCGTGATCGATATCGTAAGAAGTGCTGGATGTCCAGTCGTTCGCCCACCTCCATCACGAAGCGCGGGCGCCGGGCCGGCACCTTCCACCAGGCACCGTTCTTGTACAGCGCCCGCGGGTTGCAGGTTATGGTGATCAGCTGGATGTCGGCCTCGGCCAGGGTGGCGATGTTGGCGAAGCCGCGCTGCAGCTTCAACGGCTGGCCGGGGGTGGTGCGGGTGCCTTCCGGAAAGACGATCAGGTTGTTGCCGGCCGCCAGGGTTTCCTTGCAGGCGGCCAGCAACGCTTCCGGCTCGAGATCGTTGCGGATATAGCCGGCGCCGCGCACGGTGAAGCGGAAGAAGGGATGGCGCCACAAGGCCGCCTTGACGATGCACTGGGCGCGGGGGATCGCCGACATGATCAGCACGACGTCGAGCAGCGACGGATGGTTGGCAACGACGATCACGCCACGCAGGCCGTTCAATTTCTCGACACCGGTCAGGCGGATGTCGGCGGCGCCGAACAGACGGATGCCGAGGCAGTAGAGCTTGAAGCAAAGCTTCAGCACCGATTGGAAGCGGCGCTGCCGTTGCACGCGGTCGGGCGAGACCAGGCACAGCAGCGGGAACAGGGTCAGGGCGAGCAGCGAGCCGACCACGCCGATCAGGGCGAGGAACAAGCCGGTGCCGAAGCCGCGCCATATCTTGTCGAAACGTTCAGCCACCATGCGACCACCGCCAGCGTCCGGCTCCGCCCGACGGCGCGCCGGAGCGGATAAACTCGACGAACCCCGCGGCCAGGTCGCCGGTTCCATCCGGTTGCGGAGCCGGCGCGATCGTATAGGTCTCCCCCACGGCCGGATCGATCAGCAGGGCGACGATGGCATCGTTGTCGGGGTCGCCGGCCACCGGCGCATAGATGCCGGGAAGGGGCTCGTCGAAATGGAGGTGCAGCACCGGCTTGCCGCTTTCGGCGGCGGTGGTGGCCGCCTCGATCAGGCCATAGGCGAAGCTGTCCGCGCCGGCGGCGACGGCCGTATGGCCCTGCTTATTGCCGGTATGAATGGACAGCAGGCCGGCCAGCCCGTGATGCACCGCCATGCTGAATTCGGCCGGCGAAACCTCGCCGTCCTCGGCCAGGGCGGTCAGCAGGTTGGTGGTGCGGGTGATTTCGCCGTGGCGGGAACTCAGCACATAGCGCGGAGCCAGGTCCGGCGGCAGCACGGCCAATGCCGTCTTCAGCGCCCGCTGCCCGACCGCGCTGGCGCGGCGGCGCATCGCCATCGGCAGCGCGGCGTCCTCGACGGGCCAGGCTGCCCAATTCGCGATCCGAAAGGAGAGGGCCAAGGCAGAGTCCCCCGCTTCAATCAGCCAGCCGGCGGCAGCGTGCTGTTGAAGCGCATCTGAATCTCGCGTTCGAGATTGCGCACCCAGACATTGTAATGGTCGTGGATCGTGCTGCCGTCGCCATTCAGCCCGACACTGGTATTGTATTGAATACGCCAGTGGTCATGGTCGAAGAAGATGTCGATGGTGGCGGAGAATTTCTCGCGCGCCTGGGTGGCGAGCAGATGGCCCTCGGCCACATGCTGGGTCTTCCAGCCCAGCGACGTACAGGCCGAGACGATCAGATCCTCGAGGCGGTCCGAAGGAAGGCTTTGATCCCAGCGCGGCAGCGGATCGTCGACATTATAGACCGGACGATGCTTGTACCCGCAGCCGGCCACGGCCAGCGAGGCCATGAGCGCGGCCACCACCGTTTTACGCAAAATCGCCCCCTCCCTTTGCGATAATGATCTATCTGTCTGTGTTGGCCCGGTTACGTCAAGGCGAATAAATCGTCGGGCGTTTCAATCAAAAGGAACAACAGGCGGACGCAGACGCCCAGCACCAGCAGGGCCAGCAGCAGGCGGGTCTGTTCGGCGCGCAATTTGCTGCCGAAACGCGCGCCCAGCTGCGCGCCGATCACCCCGCCCGACAGCAGGGTCAGCATCAGCACCACGTCGACCGTATGGGTCTGCACCGATTGCAGGAAGGTGACGCTCGCGGTGACGAAGATGACTTGGAACAGCGACGTGCCGACCACCACCGATGTCGGCATCTCCAGCAGATAGATCATCATCGGCACCAGGATGAACCCGCCGCCGACCCCCATGATCGCCGCCAGGATGCCGCCCACCGCGCCGACGCCCAGCGGCATCAGCGCGCTGACATACAGGCCCGAGCGGGGAAAGCGCATCTTGAAGGGCAGATTGCCCCAGCGATGGCGGTGGCGCTTGTGCGGCATCACCGGCCGCCGCGCCTGGCGCATCGCCTTGACGCTTTCCAGCAGCATGGTCGAGCCGACGAAGCCGAGGAACATCACATAGGAGAGGTTGATGACCAGATCGACCTGGCCGAGGCGCCGCAGCCAGGAAAAGATCTGCACCCCGACCGCCGAGCCGATCATGCCGCCCGCCGCCAGCACGAAGCCCATGCGGAAGTCGACATTGTGCCGCCGCCAATGGGCCATCACCCCGGATACCGAGGCGCCGACCACCTGATTGGCGGCGGACGCCACGGCGACGGGCGAGGGCACGCCCATCAGGATCAGCAGCGGGGTGAGCAGGAAACCGCCGCCGACCCCGAACAATCCCGACAGGAACCCGACCCCGCCGCCGAGCATCAGCAGCACGATCAGATTGAGGGACAGTCCGGCGATCGGCAGGTAGATGGACAAGATCAGTCGAAGACGACGGGAGCGCCGGCCGCCTGCCAGGCCAGCATGCCGCCGGCCAGGCGGTTGATATGGCCCTCATAGCCGTTTTCGAGCAGGTTGGCGGCGGCGACGCCGCAGCGGTTGGCCGAGCGGCAATGCAGCAGCAGATGCTTGCCTTCCGGCACTGGCGGCAGATCGTCGGCGTCCCAGGTCGAGAGCGGAAGCAGAATGGCGCCCTTGATATGGCCGGAATCATATTCGTGCTGTTCGCGCACATCGACCACCACGGCCTTGCCCTGATCGATCCATTCGCGGGCGGTCTCGATATCGACCATGGTCACTTGATCGCTCATTTTGGGGAATCCTTGCTGTCTCGGTTCTCCGGCAAGATGAGACGGGTAGCGCCCTTTGGCAAGCTTTGGCACGATCTGAACCGTCTGGTTTTACGAACGGGGGAAATAATGTTCTCGATTGCCAAAACGTCGTTTCGCTGGTCCTTGGCCGCCCTGCTGCTATGTTCGGCGGCGGCGCCCGTTTTCGCCGAACCGTCCAAGGAGGCGGCGGCTGACGCCAAGCCGGCCAAGGCCAATCCGTGGGCCGAGCAGCGCCATGAGAGCCAGGGCGCGGTGACGGTGCGCGGCAAGCACATCGAATACACCGCCGTGACCGGCACCCTGATGATCGAGGACAAGAAGAACCTGCCCGGCGCGATGATGTCCTACGTCGCCTATTTCAAGAAAGGCGAGGGCAAGCGTCCGATCACCTTCATCTACAATGGCGGTCCCGGCTCGGCGACCTTGTGGCTGCATATGGGCGCCTTCGGCCCCAAGCGCGTGGTGGCCGGCGATGCCGAGCGCGGCCCGGCGGCGCCTTACAAGGTGGTCGAGAATGACAGCTCGCCGCTGGACGTCTCGGACCTCGTCTTCATCGACATGCCCGGCACCGGCTTCGGCCGCATCGGCGTGGACGAAAAGACCGTCGATCCGGACAAGGTCGAGGCGCTGGCCAAGAAGAACGAAGAGCTGAAGAAGGATTTCTTCGGCGTCGATCAGGATGCCCGCGCCTTCGAGATCTTCATCACCAAATTCCTGACCCGCTTCGACCGTTGGAACAGCCCGCGCTTCCTGTTCGGCGAAAGCTACGGCACCCTGCGCTCCGCCGCCCTGGTACGCCGCCTGCAGGCCGAGGACAGCGTCGACATGAACGGCGTGATGCTGCTGTCGCAGATCCTCAATTACGCTTCCAGCCCGGATGGCGCCCGCAACGAGCTGGGCGAGGATCTGTCCTTCGAGATGTCGCTGCCGACCTATGCCGCGACCGCCTGGTATCACAAGAAGCTGCCGAATCAGCCCAAGGACCTCGAGCCCTTCCTAGCCGAGGTGCGCCGCTTCGACACCCAGGAATACGGTCCGGCCCTGGCGGCGGGCGATTCTCTGCCGGCTGACGCCAAGAAGGCCATCGCCGCCAAGATGCACACCCTGATCGGGTTGCCGGCGGATTACATCGAGAAGGCCAATCTACGCATCGATGGCGGCATGTTCCGCAAGACCCTGCTGGAGCAGGAAGGCCTGGTGACCGGGCGCCTCGACACCCGCTATACCAGCCCGCCGACCGATCCGATGGCCAAGGAAGCCGATTACGATCCGCAATCGGCCGCCATCAGCTCGGCCTATGTCTCGGCCTTCAACGAATATGCCCGCGGGCCGCTGGGCTGGGGCCGCGAGGCGGAGTTCAACTCGCACGCCGACGTCTACCGCACCTGGGACACCAAGCACCAGCCGCCGGGCGCCAATATGCCGCTGGCCAAGACCACCAACGTGATCCCCGACCTGGCCGTCACCATGCGGACCAATCCGAAGCTCAAGGTTCTGCTGTGCAGCGGCTATTTCGATCTTTCGACCGCGTTCTATGCCGGCGAGTACGAGATGAACCATCTCGGCCTGCCGCCCGAACTGCGCAAGAACATCGAGATCAAGCACTTCACCACCGGCCACATGGTCTATGTGAACGAGGATGCGCTGAAGCAGCTGCACGACGCCTTCGCCGCGTTCGTGACCGCCAATACCAGCACGAAGGGCTGAGACGGGCAGAGCCCCGCTTGCGCGGGCGGGGCTCTCCACCCTATCTAATCGGTACGATACCGGATGGGGGGTGGGAATGACGCAAGCCTGGCATCTCGCGCAGATCAATATCGGCACCATGGTGGGGCCCCAGGGCGACCCGCGGGTGCAGCCCTTCTTCGATGCGCTCGACGAGATCAACGCCCTGGCCGAGGCGGCGCCGGGCTTCGTCTGGCGGCTGACCGACGAGAGCGGGCAGAACGCCACCGGCATCCAATACGCCATCGATCCCCTGCTGCTGGTCAATATGTCGGTGTGGGACAGCGCCGAGACCCTGTTCGATTATGTCTACAAATCCGCCCATACCGGCGTGATGCAGCGCCGCCGCGAATTCTTCCAGCCGCCGCCCAAAGAGCGCGCCTATCAGGTGTTGTGGTGGATTCCCGCCGGCACCCGGCCCACGCTCAATGACGGTCTGGCCAAGCTGTGGCATCTCGACCGCTTCGGCCCGACGCCGCTGGCTTTCACCTTCAAGCAGCGTTTCGCCGCGCCGGGCAGCGCTCCCGGCGGCGAGCTGAACCCCGACGGCATCTGCGTCGGCTGGGAATGAGCGAAACCATCCTCGATACCAAGGGGCTCAACTGCCCCTTGCCGATTCTCAAGGCCAAGCGGACCCTGAACGGGCTGCCGGCCGGCGCCCTGCTGCGCGTGCTGGCGACCGATCCGGTGGCGAGCCGGGATTTTCCCGCCTTCTGCCGCCAGACCGGCCACGAGCTGGTGGAAACCGGCCAGCCCGAGGCCGGGGTTCTGGAATTCCTCATCCGCAAGGCGTCTTAACCCTTTTTTCCGTGATCCAGCTCCCCTACAGTACCTGCCTCATTTGCGTGGGGACGTATCAGGAACCTCGGGGGGAGTGACAATGAGCGGCACCAAGCCGGCAAGGCGTTCGACGAAGCTCAGCAACTGGATGATCGCGGTTGGATTGGCCGCGGTGGCGTTGGGCGCCTACGCGCTGATCGCGGTGCGAATTCACCAGCATGGGATCGGCGGATGACCCTGGTCGAGGCTCTGCCGCATGTGACCGCCGGCCTCAATGCGCTGGCCGGCGCCCTGGCTCTGGTCGGTTTCGCCCTGATCAAGTCCGGCAACCGTCTGGCCCATAAAGCGGTGATGACGGCGGCGGTGGTCGTTTCGGGCCTGTTCCTGGCGACCTACCTGCTGCACCATTATCTGCATCCGCTGTTCCAGTTCCGCGGCGAAGGCGCCGCGCGGCCGATCTATTTCACCCTGCTGTTCACCCATGTGGTTTTGGCAGTGGTGGTGACTCCGATGATCGTGCTCACTTACCTGCGCGGCCGGCGTGCGCTGGCCAGCGGCGAGACCGCGAAGCATCGGGCGCTGGCGCGCTGGACCTTTCCGATCTGGGTTTACGTTTCGGTGAGCGGCATCGTGGTCTACTGGCTGCTCTATCACGTTTATGTGTAGGTAGATGAAAGACACCCTGGACATGCCCGCCGGCGTACCGCCGGTCGGGCTCGACAGTTCCGAACGCTCGATCCTGGCCGGCTGGATGCTGCTGGCGGTCGGATCTCTGGCGGCGGCGGGATTTCTCGCCTTGCTGCTGCCGACCCTGCGCTCACCCGGTGCCGAGCGCTGGTTCCCCTTCCCGATCGACACCTTCTTCCAGGTCACCCTGGTCACCCATGTGGTGATGGCCTTCGTGGTGTGGTTCCTCGCCATGCTGGGCGGCCTTGCCGCGCTGGTGCGTCCGGGCGGCATCGCCAGCCGCACCGGCCTGGCCCTGGCGGTGTCGGGTGCGGCGCTGCTGCTGTTCCCGGCCCTGGCCAATCAGGGCGCGCCGATGCTGGTCGATTACGTGCCGATCCTCAATTCGCCGCTCTATTATTCGGGCCTCGGCCTGCTGGTGCTGGGCGTCGCTCTGCCGGTCGGGCATCTGCTGGCGCGCCCGCCGCGCTGGGGCCTGTCGCTCACTTTGGGCATCGGCACCGCCGGAGTGCTGTTCCTGCTGGCGCTGCTGTGCTGCGGCCTGGCCTATTTCGGCTTCGCCGAGGGCCAGCGTTTCGGCACCAATGACGAGGCGATCTTCTGGGGCTGCGGCCATCTGCTGCAGATCATGTTCACCACGATGCTGCTGACCATCTGGCAGTCGCTGGGCGAGCAGCTGTT
>JAJPHO010000007.1 GCA_021325215.1 Alphaproteobacteria bacterium | reverse complement strand
GGGCGTCTGCTGACCCAGACGCGCGTGCGGGAACTGGCGGCGGAGCCGGGGGTGACCCTGCTGTGCGGCCGGTTCGAAGGCGTCGACCAGCGCGTGCTGGACGCGCACGAAGCCGAGGAGATCAGCCTCGGGGATTTCGTGCTGTCGGGCGGCGAAACGGCGGCGCTGATGCTGATGGATGCCGTCGTGCGGCTTCTGCCCGGGGTGACCGGGAACCAGGAGTCGCTCGAGGATGAGAGTTTCGAACGGGGATTGCTGGAATATCCCCATTATACGCGGCCCAAAGAGTGGCAGGGCCGTTCGGTGCCGGATGTGTTGGTGTCCGGTCACCATGAGAATGTGAGGCTGTGGCGCCAGCGCCAGGCCGAGGACGTAACCAGGCGGAGGCGCCCCGATCTTTGGGACGCTTACGTCGCAAAAGCTGATGGAAAGAAGGGTTAAATCATGACGAACATTATTGAGTCGCTGGAGCAGGAGCAGATCGCCAAGTTCGCCGCCAGCAAGTCGATCCCGGACTTCGCCCCGGGCGACACCGTCAAGGTCAACGTCAAGGTGATCGAAGGCACCCGCGAGCGTCTGCAGGCTTATGAGGGCGTCGTCATCGCCCGCCGCAATGCTGGCCTGAACAGCTCGTTCACCGTGCGCAAGATCTCCTACGGCGAAGGCGTCGAGCGTATTTTCCCGCTCTATTCCCCGAACGTCGCCGAGATTGAAGTGGTTCGCCGTGGTGACGTGCGCCGCGCCAAGCTCTATTATCTGCGCGATCGTCGCGGCAAGTCGGCCCGTATCGCCGAGCAGACCACTGGCTATTCGGCCAAGCTGGCTGCCGCCGAGCGCGACGCCGCCGCTGCCGAGAAGAAGGCCGAGAAGGACAACGCATAAGGATAGGTTTGGTAATGGGCACACAAGCACGGACGTTATTCGACAAGATCTGGGACGCTCATCTGGTTGACCGGCAGGAGGATGGCACTTGCCTCCTTTATATCGATCGCCACCTCGTCCATGAGGTAACCAGCCCCCAGGCTTTTGAAGGACTCCGTGCCGCCGGCCGCAAGGTCCGGCATCGGTCCGCGACTCTCGCGGTCGCCGACCACAATGTGCCCACCACCGACCGCTCCCGCGGCATCGACGACGAGGAAAGCCGCGTTCAGGTCCAGACCCTGGAAAAGAACGCGGCGGATTTCGGCATCGACTATTTCCGCATGGACGATGTCCGCCAGGGCGTCGTCCATATCGTCGGACCCGAGCAGGGCTTCACCCTGCCCGGCACCACGATCGTGTGCGGCGATTCGCACACCTCGACACACGGCGCCTTCGGCTCTCTGGCCTTCGGCATCGGCACGTCCGAGGTCGAGCATGTCCTGGCGACGCAGACCCTGGTCCAGCGTCCCGCCAAGAACATGCTGGTGCGCGTCGACGGCGCCCTGCCCGAAGGCGTGACCGCCAAGGATCTGGTGCTGGCCATCATCGGCCGGCTCGGCACCGCCGGCGGTACCGGCCATGTCATCGAATATGCCGGCGAAGCGATTCGCGGCCTGTCGATGGAAGGCCGCATGACGGTCTGCAACATGTCGATCGAAGCCGGCGCCCGCGCCGGTCTGATCGCCCCCGACGAAACCACCTTCGCCTATATCCAGGGCCGCCCGATGGCGCCGAAGGGCGCCGCCTGGGAAGCCGCCGTCTCCTATTGGAAGACGCTGGCCACCGACGAGGGCGCAAAGTACGACACCACCATCGTCATCGACGCCACCAAGCTGGTGCCGATGGTGACCTGGGGCACCAGCCCCGAGGACGTGCTGCCGATCGATGGCGTGGTGCCCAACCCGGCCGACATCCAGGACCCCGGCAAGCGCGCCGCGGTCGAGCGGTCCTTGGCCTATATGGGCCTGACCCCCGGCCAGAAGCTGGCCGAGATCCCGGTCGACACCGTGTTCATCGGCTCCTGCACCAATGGCCGCATCGAGGATTTCCGCGCCGCCGCCGAAGTGCTGAAGGGGCGTAAATTGGCCAAGGGCGTGCGCCTGCTGGCCGTGCCGGGCTCGGGCCTGGTCAAGGAGCAGGCCGAGGCCGAGGGTCTGGACGAGATCTTCCGCGCCGCCGGCGCCGAATGGCGTGAACCGGGCTGCTCGATGTGCCTGGCCATGAACGCCGACAAGCTCAAGGAAGGCGAACGCGCCGCCTCGACCTCGAACCGCAATTTCGAGGGCCGCCAGGGCCGCGGCGGGCGTACCCACCTGGTCAGCCCGGCGATGGCCGCCGCCGCCGCCATCACCGGTCATCTGACCGACGTCCGTTCGCTGTAAGGGGCACGCCATGGATAAATTCACGACCCTGACCGGCGTCGCGGCGCCGATGCCGCTGATCAATATCGACACCGATATGATCATCCCCAAGCAGTTCCTGAAGACCATCAAGCGCACCGGTCTCGGCAAGAACCTGTTCGACGAGATGCGCTATACGCCAGACGGCGCCGAGATCCCCGATTTCGTGCTGAACCAGCCGGCCTACCGCAAGGCGCAGATCATCGTCGCCGGCGCCAATTTCGGCTGCGGCAGCTCGCGCGAGCATGCTCCGTGGGCGCTCTTGGATTTCGGCATACGCTGCGTGATCGCGCCCAGCTTCGCCGACATCTTCTATAACAACAGCTTCAAGAACGGCATCCTGCCGATCGTGCTGCCGCAGGAGCAGGTCGACCTGCTGATGGACGACGCCAAGCGCGGCGCCAACGCCGTCGTCAGCATCGATCTCGAAAAGCAGGAAATCACCGGCCCCGACGGCGGCAAAATCCACTTCGACATCGACCCGTTCCGCAAGCATTGCCTGCTGAACGGTTTGGATGACATCGGCCTTACCCTGCAAAAGCAGAGCAAGATCGACAGCTTCGAGACTGCTCGGAAGCTTTCCCAGCCCTGGCTGTAATTTGATTTAACCACAAAGGTCACGAAGGACACGAAGGAAGCACAAAGAAGACTTCTTCTTTTCCTTGGTGATCTTCGTGATCTTTGTGGTGAATAAATTTTTCTTTCCTCCGGAGGACCCTCCCAAATGACCCCGAAGTCCCTGCTCATCCTCGCCGGCGACGGCATCGGCCCCGAAGTGATGGAACAGGTGAAGCGGGTCATTACCTGGTTCAATGCCAAGGGCAAGGTCTCGTTCAAGGTCGAGGACGGTCTGGTCGGCGGCTGTTCCTACGACGCGCACGGCACCCCCCTGACCGACGAGACCATGCAGAAGGCGATGGATGCCGACGCCGTGCTGCTGGGCGCGGTCGGCGGCCCGAAGTGGGACAATCTGCCGTTCGCCGCCAAGCCCGAGCGCGGATTGTTGCGCCTGCGTAAGGACATGGAGCTGTTTGCCAATCTGCGTCCGGCCTTCGTGTTCGACGCGCTGGCCGAGGCTTCGACCCTGAAGACCGAGCTGGTGCGCGGCCTCGATGTGATGATCGTGCGCGAGCTGACCGGCGGCGTCTATTTCGGCGAACCGCGCGGCATCGAGACCCTGCCGAACGGCGAGCGCCGCGGCATCAACACCCAGGTCTACACCACCTCGGAAATCGTCCGCATCGCCGAGGTCGCCTTCGAACTGGCCGCCAAGCGCGGCAAGAAGCTGCATTCGGTCGAGAAGGCCAATGTGATGGAATCCGGCGTGCTGTGGCGTGAGGAAGTGACCAAGCTGGGGGCCGCGAAGCATCCGGACATCAAGCTCGAACACATGTATGCCGACAATTGCGCGATGCAGCTGGTGCGTAACCCGAAGCAGTTCGACGTGATCGTCACCGACAATCTGTTCGGCGATTTGCTGTCCGACTGCGCCGCCATGCTGACCGGCAGCTTGGGTATGCTGCCCTCCGCCAGCCTCGGCGCCGCCGACGCCTCGGGTAAGCGCCGCGCGCTGTACGAGCCGGTGCATGGCTCGGCCCCGGATATTGCCGGCCAGGGCATCGCCAACCCGCTGGCCTGCCTGCTGTCCTTCGCCATGTGCCTGCGCTACAGCTTCAATATGGCCGCCGAAGCCGACCAGCTGGAGACCGCCATCAAGGCCGTGCTGGATTCCGGCAAGCGCACCGCAGACATCATGCAGCCCGGCGCCACCAAGGTTTCGACCTCCGGTATGGGCGACGCGGTCCTTGCGGCGCTCGGCGCTTAAGGCTCTCGCCGCTTTTCTGTTCGTCTCGACCCCGGCGCTGGCCGGGGTTGAGCGGATCGACATTCTCGAACGGACGCCGTTCGCCGAGAGCGAATCCTTCGGCGAAGCCGGTCCTTACGAGAAGATCCGCGGCATCGCCCATTACGCGCTGGACCCCGCCCTTCCGGCCAATCAGACCATCGCCGACCTCAAGCTGGCGCCGAAGGATTCGCGCGGCAAGGTGGTGTTCGACAGCGAATTCATCCTGCTGCGGCCGGTGAAGGCCGAAGCGTCGACTCTGCTGTACGACGTCAATAACCGCGGCTCGATCGCCATTCTCGGCCAGATCGACGGCAAATCACCGGCCAACAACGATCCCACCACCCGCGACGATGCCGGCGACGGTTTCCTGATGCGGCACGGCTTCACCCTGCTGTTCTCGGCCTGGACCTGGGACGTCGCGCCCAAGGGACCGGGCGTCAAGCCGCTGGTCTTCGCGCCGCCGGTGGCGCGCATGCCCGACGGGTCGCCGATCCGCGGCAAGGTGGTCAATGAATTCACCGTCTCCGCCGTCAGCGAGACGTCCACTTACGCCGGCATCAACGGCCTGACCTACGAGCCGATCATCGCCGACGATCCCGAGGCGGTGCTGACCCGGCGCGCCAAGCCTGACGATCCGCGCCAGCCGATCCCGCGCGAGGAATGGTCCTTCCTCGGCCCCGAGCAATCGGGCGGACCGGGCCGCATCCGCCTCAACGACAGCTTCCGGCCCGGCATGCTGTACGAAGTGTCCTACCAGACCCAGGACCCCAAGGTGACCGGCGCCGGCATGGCGGGCATCCGCGACCTGCTGGCCTGGTTCCGCGACCATCCGTTCGAGGGCAAGCCGGTGCCGCGCCGCACGCTGATCTTCGGCATCAGCCAATCGGGCCGGCTGATCGGCCGCATGATCCATGACGGGCTGGATGTCGATGAAAGCGGGCGCCTGGCCTTCGACGGGGCCTATATGCATGTGCCGGGCGGCGGCGGATCGGGCGGGTTCAACGGGCGCTTCGTGCAGCCGACCCGCCATCCCTCGATGCTGGAAGAGCATGATTATCCGTCGGACCGCTTCCCCTTCACCACGGCGCCGACCACCAATCCCTGGACCGGCTCGACCGCGTCCTCCTTCGACCATGCCCGCGACGCCCAAGGCCGTCTGCCCAAGCTGTTCGTGGTCAATACCTCGACGGAGTTCTGGAACCGCGACGCCTCGCTGATCGGCACCACGCCGGACGGCACCGCCGACGTCGCGCCGGCGCCCGAAGCGCGCCTTTATGCCTTATCCGGCGCTCAGCATTACCGCGGCCGCAGCCATAAGCGCTGGCCTTACGCCAATTGCGTCTCGACCACCGACCATTATCTGGCGATGCGGGCTTTGATCCTGGCGCTCGACCGCTGGACCGGCGGCGAAGCCCCGCCGCCCAGCGCCTTTCCCGCGATCGGCGACGGCACGCTGATCCCGGTGGCGGCTTATGACAAGGCCTTTCCCCAGGGCATCGGCATCGCGCCGCCCACCGACAATCTGCACGCCAAGCCCTTCGTCACCCTGGTGCCGGCGCCGGATTCCGACGGCAATGACCGCGGCGGCGTGCGGCTGATCGATCTGGAAGCGCCGCTCGGCACCCACACCGGCTGGAACCAGCGCGCGCCCGACACTGGCTTCCCCTGGGCGACGGCGCGCTTCGATGGCAGCTTCGTGCCCTTCGCCGCCACCAAGGCCGAACGCAAAATCGCCCACGATCCGCGCGCCAGCCTGGAAGAGCGCTATCACGGCCGCGCCGATTATGTCCGCAAGGCCGAAGCCGCCGCCGACCGCCAGATCGCCGCCGGCTTCCTGCTGCCCGAGGATCGCGACCGGGCGATCACGGAGGTTACAGGCCTCTATGACCGCATCCTGGCGCGCGACCCGGAGAGCCGGAGCTGCGAGTACCTGTTCGATCAGTGAAGTTTCAGCTTCGGCCTGACCACCCGGTTCACCGTCCCCACCGCGATCAGGGCAAGGCCCTTGAGCCAGCCATGGATGGCGATCAGGTGCATGCGATAGAGCGACTGATAGATCAGGCGGGCCAGGAAGCCCTCGACCGCCATCTGCCCGCCGACCAGGCTGCCCATCAGATTGCCGAACGCCGAATAGCGGCTGAGCGAGACCAGCGAGCCCTTGTCGTTATAGACGAAATCGGCCAGCGGCCGGTTGTCGCCCCGCATCATCCGGTCCAGATTTTCCGCCACCGTCACCGCCATCTGCGACGCCGCCTGGGCACGCGGCGGGATCGGCCGGTCCTGGCCGGGCGGCAGCAGATAGCAGCAATCGCCCATGGCGAAGATGCGGTCGTCGAGCGTCGTCTGCAGCGTCGGACGCACCACCAATTGATTGCTTCGGCTGACCTCCAGCCCATCCAGCGTGGCCAGCATCTCGGTTCCCTTGACCCCGGCCGCCCAGACGATGATGTCCGCCGCGATCCGCTCGCCCGCGGAGGTAACCACCGCATTGGCTTCGATCGCCGCGACACGGGTATTGGCGCGCACCGTGACGCCCAGCTTTTCCAGTTCGTGCGTCGCCGATTCCGCCAATCTGTCGCGCAGAGCCGGCAGGATGCGCGGAGCCGCTTCGATCAGCTCGACCTTGAGGCTGGTTTCGTCGAACACTTCGAGGCCGTAGAAACCGAGGCCCGCCGCCGCGTTATAGAGCTCGGCGGCCAGTTCGACGCCGGTCGCGCCGGCGCCGATGATGGCGATGCGCACCTGCTGCGGCCGGTCGGGATCGGCGGCCATGGCGCGCGAAACGCGCAGACAGTGATTGAGCAGACGATTGCGGAAGCGGTCGGCGTCGTGCCGGCTGTCCAGCATCATGCAGTATTGTTGCGCGCCCGGCGTGCCGAAATCATTGGTGACCGACCCGACCGCCATGACCAGATAATCATAGCGGATGCGGTGCTGCTCGATCAGGACGCTGCCGTCATCGTCCTTGAGCGGCGCGATCAGCACCTCGCGCCGTTTGCGGTCGACGCCCTCGAACGTGCCGTGGAAGTAGCGATAGCCCCAGCGCGCGCAATGTTCGCGATATCCGACCTCGTCGAGATTGGCATCCAGCGATCCCGCCGCCACCTCGTGCAGCAGCGGTTTCCACACATGGGTGCGGTTGCGGTCGACCAGGATGATGTCGTGCTCGCGCCGCCCATAGCGGGCGCCGAGCCGCCTTACCAGTTCGAGCCCGCCAGCGCCGCCGCCGACGATGACGATCTGGGTTTTCTTCTTGCGTTGTTCACCAGACATGCCGCTCTCCCTTCGCCGAGACATAGGCTTGCGTTTAGGCTGCCCGTCGGGTAATTCTCTTTCCCGACGGAGAATTTGGAATGATGTTCGCGCACTCCCTGCCGGCTTTCCATACTACCCTGCGTGCCTTGTGCGCAGGAATTTCTGTCATTACGTTTTCCAAAACCACCGTCACCACCACTACCACCAAGACCAAGGGCGGCTGACGCGCGGGCATTTGGGAACATCAGGTTCAACCAAACGGCCCGCGGGAAACCGGCGGGCCGTTTCGTTATGGACCCGCAGATCGAGCCGAAGCTAAGGAAAGAGGACATCATGGGTTACAAAGTTGCGGTGATCGGTGCGACGGGAAATGTCGGCCGCGAGATCCTTCAGACGCTGCATGACCGGCAATTCCCGGTCGACGAGGTGATTCCGCTGGCCTCCGAACGATCGGTCGGGCGCGAAGTCTCGTTCGGCGACGATGAAATCCTCAAGGTGCGCGACCTCGCGACCTTCGATTTCAAGGGCATCGACATCGCTCTGTCCTCGCCGGGCGCCAAGGTTTCCGCGGTCCACAGCCCGCGCGCCGGGGCCGCCGGCTGCGTGGTGATCGACAACACCTCGCATTTCCGCATGGACCCCGACGTGCCGCTGGTGGTGCCGGAAGTCAATCCGCAGGCGATCGCCGGCTATAAGAAGCGCAATATCATCGCCAATCCGAATTGCTCGACCATCCAGATGGTCGTGGCGCTCAAGCCGCTGCACAATATCGCCAGGATCAAGCGCGTGGTGGTCTCGACCTACCAGTCGGTGTCCGGCGCCGGCAAGGAAGCGATGGACGAGCTGTTCAACCAGACCCGCGCCATCTTCGTGAACGATCCGGTCAAGCCGGAGCGCTTCACCAAGCAGATCGCCTTCAATGTGATCCCGCATATCGACATCTTCATGGATGACGGCTCGACCAAGGAAGAATGGAAGATGGCGGCCGAGACGCGCAAGATTCTCGATCCCTCCATCCCGGTGCAGGCCACCTGCGTGCGCGTGCCGGTGTTCGTCGGCCATGCCGAATCGATCACCGTCGAGTTCGAAAGCGCCATCACCGAGGCCCAGGCCCGCGCCGCCCTGCGCGACGCCCCCGGCGTCATCATGATCGATCACCGCGCCAATGAAGGCTATGTCACCCCGGTCGAGTCGGCCGGCGAGGACGCGGTCTATGTCAGCCGTCTGCGCAAGGACCCGACCGTGCCGCACGGCCTGTCCTTCTGGTGCGTCTCGGACAATCTGCGCAAGGGCGCGGCCCTCAACGCGGTGCAGATCGCCGAAGTGCTGGCCCAGGATTACTTAGGGAAGTAAGTACTTCAATCCGAGCGAAGCGAGGATGAAGACCCCGGTCACCGTCAGCAGAACCGCAGAAATGCGGTTCAGCAGGTGAAGAATCTTCGGGGAAAAGCGGGAGCGGACGGCTCCCGCGGCTCCCGACAGCAGCAGCCACCACGCCGTCGAGCCCGAAAAGACGCCGGTCACCAGCCAAGTGGCGGAATCGGTGTCGCGCAGACCCAGGGCGCCGACCGCGGCAACCACCGGAATGGCCGCCAGGATGGTGGCGGGATTACTGATCGCCAGCACGAAGGACGAAACGAAGTCCTTCATCATGCCGCTGCTCGACATGTCCTCGTCCTCCGCCGACGGCTTCTGGCCGTAGCCGCGGATACCCACGAATATCAGGAAGCTGCCGCCGATCAGCCTTATCAACAGCTGATGGCTGAGCAGGAAAGACGACACCACGGTCAGGCCGAGGCCGGCGACCGAGCCGAAGATGGTGTCGGCCAGCGCCGCGCCCAACCCCGCGCAAAAGGCGGCCAGCCGCCCGTTGACAAGTGCCCGCTTGATGCACAGAACGCCGACGGGCCCTACCGGAGCGGCCAGAGCGAAACCGATGACCATTCCGCGCAGGAACAGGAAATTTTGCGTCATGGTCTCCTTGATAGGGTCAGCCCCGCCCCGACGCCAGCATTTTGTTCAGATGAAACTTCTGTTGCAGGTCCCGCTCCGCGATTGACGGAAGCCGCGAATGAGTCGCAAATCCGCCCTTGGCCGGACTGGGGATGTAAGCGATGCGGGTACGGATAGGGTGGGGATTCTGGCTGTTCCCGCTGCTTTTCGCGGCTCAGGCCGCCATCGCCCAGCCGGCCATGACCCCTGTCCAACAGCTTGGCCGAGCCATCTTTTTCGACGCGTCGCTGTCGGAACCGGCCGGCCAATCCTGTGCCTCGTGCCATTCTCCCGATGCCGGTTTCGCCAGCCCGGCCGGCGCCATCGTCGAAGGCGCGGTCAAGGGCCGCTTCGGCAACCGGGCGCCGCCGAGCGTTTCCTACGCCGCCTTCACGCCGATCCTGCATCGGGACAAGGTCGAAAAGACCTTTTCCGGCGGCCAGTTCCGCGACGGCCGCGCCGCCGATCTGGTCGAGCAGGCCAAGGGTCCGTTCCTCAATCCGGTCGAGATGAACAATCCCGACATCGGCTCGGTCTGCACCAAGATCGCCGCCGGCCCCTATGCCGGCGACTTCACCCAGGCGTTCGCCGAGCCGCTCGACTGCAAGACCAATGGCGTCCAACGCATCCTGCAGGCGCTGGCGGCCTATGAAGGCGGGCCGGAGGTCAGTCCATTCAGCTCGAAATACGATCTGGCTTTGGCCGGTAAGGTACAGCTGACCGCCCAGGAAGTGCGCGGCTATCAGCTGTTCCAGGGACAGGCGCGCTGCGAGCGCTGCCACCCCTCCTCGCCCGGACCGCGCGGCGAGCCGCCTTTGTTCACCGATTTCGGCTATGACAATATCGGCGCTCCGAGGAATCCGAAGAACCCCTTCTACGCCCAGCCGAAAGAGTTCAATCCCGACGGCGCCGCCTATATCGACAACGGCCTCGGCGCCTTCCTCAGGCGCCCATCCGAGAATGGCAAGTTCCGCTCGCCGTCTTTGCGCAACATCGCCGTGAACGAGAAGAGCCGCGCCTATATGCATAACGGCTCGCTGGTCGGGCTGCGCGAGGTGCTGGAATTCTACAACAAGCGCGACGCCGAACCCGGCCATTGGGCGCCCGAAGTGGCGCAGACCGTCAATAAGGACGATCTCGGCGACCTCAAACTGTCCGACCGGGATATCGACGATCTGCTGGCTTTCCTGCGCACCCTGACGGATGGCTTCACATCGCCAGCTCGTTGACGCTCAGGATCGTCTGCAGCAGGCCGGCCAGCACGCCGGCCACCATCAAACCGAGACCCAGCGTGATCAGCGGCGTCAGCAGCGAGACAAACCGCTCCAGCCGCTGAGCGGCCTCTTCATCGAACATGTCGGCCAGCTTCAGCAGCATGCCCGACAGACGGCCCGTCTCCTCGCCGACCTGGCAGAGTTCGGCCATCAAAGGCGGCCAGGCCGGTTCGCCGCGCAGGCAGCGATGAACCGGCAGACCACGGCGCACGCCGTCGGTGACGCGTCCGATGCCGTCGGACAGCACGCCATTGCCCAGCGCGGCGCGCGACAAGGTCAGGGCCTGGACCAGAGCCACGCCATTGGACAGCAACGTTCCCAATGTGCGGCAAAAGCGCGCGGCTTCGATCCGGGTCCGCAACGATCCCAGGACGGGCAGGGTCAGCAGCAGCTTATCGAGCGCCCTCCGAACCGGATGGGCGCGGCCGAGGCGGCCGATCCACAGCCCGGCGGCCAGCAGCAACGCGGCAAGCCAGGGTCCGCCCAGGCGGGTCGCGTCGGCGAAAGCGATCATGGCCCGGGTGATCGGCGGCAATTCGCGGCCGGCCTCGGCGAACAAAGGCGCGAAGGCCGGCACCACCACCGTCATCAGGATCGCCACCGAGCCGACGGCCGCCAAGGTCAGCACCGCCGGATAGATCAGCTGGCCCTGCACCTTGACCCGCAGCTTATGGGCGCGTTCGAGCTGATCGGCCAGACGCTCCAGCACCGGCGCCAGGGTGCCGCTGGCTTCGCCGGCTCGCACCATGGCGACATAATCGGGCGGGAAGATTTTTTCTTCCGCGCGCAGGGCTTCGGAAAAGGCGGCGCCGCCTTGGACTTTGGCGAGGATGCCGGCCAACAGGGTGGCTTCGAACCCCTTGGCGGCGGAGCGGTGCAGCAACGACAGCGCCTGGTCGAGTTGCAGCCCCGCCTCCAGCAGCACCGCCAGTTCCCGCGTCAGCACCGCGCGGCGGGCCGCTGGAAGTCCGCCGGAGAGAGACAGCCGCGGAGACTTGGCCGGAACCGCCCGCAACGGCACCAGATCGCGCGATTTCAGCCAATCCACGACCGCTGCCTCGCTCTCGGCATCCTTCTCGCCGGTGACCAGGGCTCCGGCACGGTCGACGGCGCGGTAGGAATAGATCATCGATCCCCCGCCACGGCCCAGACCTCTTCCAGACTCGTCACGCCGGCCAGCACCTTGTCGAGGCCATCGTCGAACAGGCTGCGCGCCGCCTTGGGCACTGGCTGACGGGCCAGCATGCGGTCGCGCGACGGCTCGTCGATCTCCAGCACCTCGAACAGGGCGACCCGGCCGCGATAGCCGGTGCCGAGACAGGCCGGGCAGCCTTTCGGACGAAACACCGGCGGCTGCCCTTCCAGCCCCAGCTCGGCGGCCAGCGGCGCCGGCAGCACATGCGGCTCGCGGCAGTCCGGGCACAGCACGCGCACCAGGCGCTGCGCCACCACCGCATTGAGGGTCGAGGCGATCAAATAATCCGAGATACCGAGATCGACCAGACGGGCGATGGTGGCCGCCGCGCCGTTGGTATGCAGGGTCGACAGCACCAGATGGCCGGTCAGCGAGGCCTGCACAGCGATGCGGGCGGTGTCGAGATCGCGGATTTCGCCGATCATCACCACATCGGGATCGTGGCGCAGGGTCGAGCGCAGCACGCCGGCAAAATCGAGGCCGATCTCGCTCTTCACCTGGATCTGATTGATGCCATGGATCTGATATTCGACCGGGTCCTCGACGGTGACCAGCTTGCGGTTGGGGCGGTTGAGCCGTTCCAGCGCGGTATAGAGCGTCGTGGTCTTGCCGCTTCCGGTCGGGCCGGTGACCAGCACGATGCCGTTCGGCCGGTCGAGCTGGCGCAATAGCGCCTCCCGCGGCTCGGGCGCCAGGCCGAGGGCGGCGAAATCGAGGGTCACCCCTGACCGGTCGAGAATACGCAGCACTACGCTTTCCCCATGCATGGAGGGCGCGGTGGCGACGCGGAAATCGATGTCGCGTCCGCGCACCGGCAGCTTGATGCGGCCATCCTGCGGCAGGCGGCGCTCGGCGATGTCGAGACCGGCCATCAATTTCAGGCGCGAGACGATGGCGGCGGCGGCGGCGCGCGGCACCGGCTCCCGCTCGATCAATTGCCCGTCGATGCGGTAGCGGACGCGCAATTCCTGCTCGAAAGGCTGGACATGGATGTCCGACGCCCGCCGCTCCACCGCCTCGGCGATCAGCCGGTTGACCAGCCGCACCACCGGCGCCTCGGAGGCCAGATCTCGCAGATTTTCCGTGTCCGGCTGATGATCGGCGGCGGCGGCGGCCATCAGATCGCCCAGCCCGCCGGCCCTTTCCTCGGTCCCGAACAATCGGTCGAGAGCGCTGTCGAGCTCGGAGACGGGCACGGCGACCGGCTGAACCCGCAATCCGGTGGCCAAGGCGACCGCCTCGGCGGCGGCGCGGTCGGCCGGATCGGCCATTGCCAGGGTCAGGACCCCGGCTTCCTCGGCCAGCGGCAGAATGCGGGCGCTGCGCAGGAAACGCGGCGAGAGAGAGTCGGCGCAGAGCGGCTCATCGGGGAATTTCATGATTGCACCAGCCACAGACCCCAGGTCGCGGCAGCCAGCGCCGGGCCGAAGGGAATGGTTTCGTCCAAGGCCGTCTTTTGCCGCCAGCGGCGCAGCAGCACCGCGCCGATGCCGAGCAGCGCCGCCGCCAGGATCAAATTCGGCATCGCCGGCCAGCCCAGCCAGGCGCCCGAAGCCGCCGCCAGCTTGACGTCACCCCAGCCCAACCCGTCGCGTCGGCGCCAGACGCGATAGGCCAGCGCCGGCACGGCCAGCAGCGCGGCACCTGCCGCCGCGCCGATCAGCGAATCCTGCCACGGCAATCCGCCGGCGATCACCCCCGCCGCCGCCAGCGGCAAGGTCAGCAGATCGGGCAGAATGCCGTCCTGCCAGTCGATCAGCGCCAGGACCAGGAGGGTCCAACCCAAGGCGCAGCCGGCCGGCAGCCGATCCGGCGCCAGGATCGCCGCCGAGCCGGCCACCAGCATCGCGCCGATGACCACGCGCAGCGGCGGAACCGGCGTGGGAGACAGCGCGAAGGCCCTCATCCCGGCCCCTCGGTGGTCCAGGTCAGAATGCGGTAGGGCAGCACGCCTTGGCGGGTCAGCCGGACATCGGCGGTCCGCCAGGCGACCACCCCGTCGATCGCGGCCTGGGCCGAGATGCGTACGGCGGCATGACGGCTGTCCATCGCCGCCGGCGCCGGCAGATCGGCCGCCAGGGCCGGCGGCGCCGTCTTGGGATCGATGCCGGGCTGGCCGGAATCGACGGTGACCCAGGGCAGCAGGCGACGCAGCAGGCCGGTGTCGATGCCCGGCACCCGCGCCAGGTCCAAGGTCGAATAGAAGGGCTTCGGCGCCGTCTCCGGTCCGCGTGCCGCCAGGATCGCGGCGGCTTTCTCGGGCGCGGCGCCCGCCCGCATCATCAGCGCGCCCAGAAGAGCCGGCGACGCGCTGTTGAGATCGACCAGCCCGCCTTCATCCTGATAGATCACCCCGCCCCGCTCGCGCCCGTCCCAAGGCAACAGCGGCTGATCGAGCGCCTTGAGGATCGCCAATCGCGCTTCGCCATCCGCCGCGGCCTCGGCTCGCGCAAGGGCAAGATCGGTGCGGGCCTGGGCGAGATCGGCGTGAACGGCGCGCAACAGCACCGCCGCCACCGCCGCCAGCAGGCCGACGCACCACAGGACCGACAGCAGGGCGAAGCCTCGCTTCATGGCAGGACGTTCACTTTCGGGGTCACGGTCTCGCGGATGCGGCGGCGGATTTCGTCCGACGCGGCGGCGGCTTCGACCGGACTGCGCACGATATGCGGGGTGATCATCACCATCAGCTCGGTGCGGTTGTTGGTGTCGGCGCGCTGGCCGAACAGGACGCCCAGCACCGGCACGTCGGACAGATAGGGGATGCCCTGGTTGCTGCGGGTCCGCTGATTGCTGATCAACCCGCCCATCAGCAGGGTCTCGCCGTCGCCCACCGTCACCGAGCTGTAGAAACGGCGCTGCTGGAAGGTCGGGCTGTCGATCGAGGAGGTGGTGGTCTGGGTGACCTGGCTGACTTCCTGCTGCAGCTCCATGGTCACCACCCCGCCGGAGATGCGCGGCGTCACCGACAGGATGATGCCGGTGTCGTGATATTCCACCGTGCTGATGACCGGAGCCCCGGTCGTCACCGTGCTTTCCGAGGTCGAGGTGATGACCGGCACCTGATCGCCGACCTGCAACTTGGCGGTCTCGTTGTCGAGCACCATCATGGTCGGAGCCGAGACGACATTGACGTCGGTGACGCCCTTCAGCGCGTCGACCACCAATTGCGCCGAGCCGGCCGACCACAGATAGGAGAAGCCCGGCGCGATGGGCCCGACCGTACCGGTCGAATTGGGCGCCAGCTTGAAACCGCTCTTGCCCGAATTGAGGAAGAACTGGGTTCCCATGCTGAGCTGGTCGGTCAGGGTCACTTCGAGGATGGTCGCCTCGATGCTGACCTGCGACGGCATCACGTCGAGCTTGCGCAGATCCGCCTCGATGCGGCGATAGAGCGCCGGGCGGGTATGGATCAGCAGGGTGTTGTTGACCGCGTCGGCCACGATGCGGGTGCCGCCGGTCTTGGCCTGGGTGGCATTTTCCGCCAGCGGCGACATCGCCACGCCGGCGGGCGCGGCGGCGGCGGACCCGCTATTGCCGGCCTGCTTGGCGGGATCGATCACCGCACCGGTCCCGCTGGGCGACGGCGAGGTAGTGGTTGCCGATCCGCCGCTGGCCGAGCTGGTGCTGAAGCGGGCCTTCTCGCTGCCGCTCTGATTATTGTGCTCGCTGCCCACCGTCTCCACCGCCGTGTCGGGATAGAGCTTGGACAGCACCTCGGCGAGATGGCTGGCGCGGCCGCTGGCGACCCGATAGACGAACAGCTGCGCTTCGGCGGCGCCATCGGCCTGGTCGAGCTTGTCGATCCATTGATGGGCCTGGCGCAGCATCTCCGGATCGCGCGCCACCGCCAGCACGGCGTTGAGGCGCAGGATCGGCAGGAAGCGGATGCTGGGCGACGCCTCGCCCGGCGCCGGATGGCCATAGATACCTTCCAGATCGGCCGCCATGGTCCGCACATCCGCCACCTGCAGCGGCCACAGGGCGAAGGATTTGCCGCTCAAGGCATCGGAATCGAAGGCCGAAATGGTGTCGAGCAGATTGGCGATCTCGGTGCCCGAACCGGTCAGCAGCAGCGTGTTGCTGGCCGCATCGGCATGAATGGTCGCGCCGATCGGCGCCATCGCTTCGAGGTTCTTTTGTACATTCACCGCATCGGCATAGCGCAGCGGCACGATCTGGGTGCGCCAGCCGGGTCCGCGCGCGGTGCCGAAGCGCGCCGTGCCGCCGGAGAATTTGGCGGCGTCGGCGGGCACCACTTCGACATGATCGCCACTGGCCACGATCGCCGCGCCATTCATGCGGAAAGCGTCTTCGAGCAGCAGCAGCACCGTATCGCGCTTGACCGGCGCCGAGGTCTGCAGGGTCACCTTGCCATTGACGCGTGGATCGATGGCGACGGTGAGATGCAGGATGTCGCCCAGCACCGAACGGGCCACCGCGGCGATGTCGGCATCGGCGAAATCGAGGGTCACATCGTCGCCGGCCGGCGCCACCATGCCGGTATCGCGGGCGCCGAACGGGGAATGACCCGCCACGATGGCGTCGTTCCGAACAATTGGTGCCGGCAGCGGCTGGGAACTGGCGGGCTGGACGCTGGCCGGCAGGATCGCATGCGGCGGGGTCAAGGTTTCGATATTGGAATGCGGCTGCTCGGCGCAGGCGGCCAGCAGCAAAGCCGGCATCAGGCAGGTCAGGGGTCGCAGGGCCATCTTCATCACGGGTGGGTCCGGTTCAGCGAAAGGGTTGTCGTGGCGCCGTCGCGGCGCAGGGTAGCGCGGTTCTTGTCGAGCGAGACGAGTGTCCAGCCGGCGAAAGCGGCACCCGGGGAGAGCGTTTTCGGCGTGCCGTCCGCCAGGCGTAGCAGCGCCGCCTGACGGCCGCCGGAGAAGACGATGCCGACCAGCGTCGCGCCGCCCAACTGGCTCTGAGACGACGAACCGGCGGCGCGGGCCGGCGAGAACAGGTCATGCTCGGTCACCACGCCAAGCTGGTCGAGCGGCGGCAAAGCCGGCGGCGGCGCCTCGGCCTCGATGTCCGGCACCGGCGCGGCGACGCTGCTGCCGCCGGGCACCAGGAAGCGCACAGCGGTGCCGGCGGCGATCAGCGCGGCAAAAGCCAGAGCGATGCGGTCGGCGCGGCTCATGACTCGCTCCGCCAGGCTGCGATGACGAGGTGCGCCGACAATGAACGATCCGGACGCGCGGTCAGATCGAGACGCGTCACGGTCAGCACCGGCCTTCCGCTTTCGATGCGGTAGAGCAGGGCCTGCAACCCGGCCAGCGGCCCGGTCAGATCGAGGCTGAGCTGGAGGCGGGTCGGATCGGCGCCCTCCTCCGCCGGCAGCGGCTCGGCGGTGGCGACCAGCACGCCGGTTTCGGCGGCCCAGGCGGCGATTCGGCCCTGCAGATCGGCGAGAGCCAGCGCATCGGTCGGCTGCGCCAGCCTGCCCGGATCGGCCGGCGCCGGCGGCAGGGCCGCCAAGGCCTGACGCAGAGACTCGCGGCGGGCGGCGATCGCCTCATAGCGGCGGGCCGCCTCATCCGTCTCGGCGCCGTTCGACAGCAGCGGGGCGAGGACCAGCTGGGCCGCCAGGATCAGCGCGATGAGCAGAATCGCCAGGGCGGCTATCTTCCTCATGGCGTCCCCGCATACAAAGCGGCGATCTGAAAGCGCTCCAAACCGCGTTCCGTCTCACGGGTGACGCCGCCGGTGAAATGGACATCGGTGAAGCGCCCGCTCTGCGCCAGCCCGGGGATCAGCGCGGCGGCGGAGACGGCGTAGCCGGAGAAAGAAACGCTCTGCCCGTCGATCGAAAGCTCGTCGATATAGGCGCCATCGGGCATACCACGGGTCAGATCGGCCAGCAGCAGCGACACCGAGGGGTGCGATGCCCGCTCGATCTCCAGCGGCGACAGGCCCGAACGGCGGCTGGCCAGGTCGCGGGTCAGGCGCAGGGTTTCGGCGGCGGCGCGCTGGGCATCGGCCAGGCGCGATTGCAGATGCCGGTCATGCCAATATGCGGCTGCTCCCGGCAGCATCAGGGCGAGCAGCAGGACCAGCAGCACCGGACGGGAGAGATCGGGACGCCAGCCCGCGTTTCGGCGCGGCAGGAAATTGCGGCCGCGCAGCCAATCGGGCGCGCCTTCCGCAGCCACCGCGCGGACGATGCCGTCCTTGAGCTGCGGATCGGCCAGACGGCGCGGCACCACGGCGAGGTCGATCTCGATCTCGCCGTCCCGCACCGGACCGGCCCGGTATTGCAGATAGACCTGGGCGGCGGTGAAAGGCGTCACCCGGTCGAGTTCCGCCGTGACGGCGCCGTCGAGGTTCTCCTTGACCGCCGCCGGCAGACGGAAGGTGCGCAGCACCAGCCAGTTGAGCGGTAAACGCATCTCGCCGCCGGACTGCCAACGGTCGGGCACCAACTCGGCCAACCCGGTGAACCACCAATCGAGGAAGCGCGTCATGGCCGCAGCTCCTCGGGCTGAACCGGCAGCGCCACCAGCATCTCCGGCCAATCGGCGCCATCCAGCGTGGCGCGGACGCGCACCAGCGCCGGCAGATATTGCGCCGCCCGCCAATCCGAGTGCCAGGCAGCGGCTTCGGTGTCGTGGCGGCTGCCCCAATAAGCGAAATCGACCGCGCGGACATGATCGAGCAACGCACGCTCCTGCGCCGGACCGGGCGGATCGAGGCGGCGCCAGCGCAGCATCAATCGGTCGCCATCGAGCGAGAGGCGCACCTCATGCAGCCCGCCCGCCGCGGCGCGCTCGGGCATGGCGCCGATCATCTCGAACGCCGAGGAGGACCCGAGGAAGGCGACGCCATCCCAATCGGCGGCCGGCAAGGCCAGCGCCGATGAGAGTTCGCGGCGCAGGAAATTCTGCACGGCGACCACCGGCCCGGCCCGGTCGAGACCCTGGGCGGCGCCGGGAAACGCCAGGCCGAGTTTCAGCGCCGCCGTCAGCCCGAGCGCCAGGAACGCCATCAGCGTGATGGCGATCAAGGTCTCCAGCAGGGTGAAGCCATGCTGGTTCGTCATGATCTGCGCCCCAGCACGATGGTGTCGAGCTGCACCGGCGCGCCGCCCTCGGGCGACACCACGACGCTGGCGCGATAGGCGGCCAGATCGCCCGAAGCGCTGCCCTCGGGGCTGACGCTGACGCTCCAGCGCAGACCCGAGCTGACGCCCTGGCGGGGCGCGTCGAGCGGATCGGCCTCGACCCCGGCCAGCACCGACTGCGCCACCAGCAAGGCGGCCTGGCGCGTCCCGGCCGCCCGCATCTGCCGCAGCGAGCCCGACAGAGCCGGCAGCAGCGCAGCCAGCGAGCCGGCCAGGATCACGCTGGCGACCAGCACTTCGAGCAGTGTGAATCCCTTTTGTCCCCCATCCTCAGACACGGCGGATGCTCCCCGCCAGCCAGTCGATCTCGATCGCCGCGTCGCGGCCCCGACCGCTGAAGGCCAGTCTCCCCCCGGTCGAGCCGCCATCGGGGAAGAAGGTGACGACACCCACCTTCCCCTCCACCTGCCCCGGCGCCAGCGACCAGCTGAGCGCGATCCCTTTGGGCAGTTCGTGATCCAGCGCGCCGTCGATGCCGAACCGGCCGGAACCGACGTCGATCACCAGCCGCGCCGGCCGCCGCGTCGCCAAAGCGCGCGAGCGCGCCAGCGCCAGTTCCGACGACACGTCCCGCGCCGCGGTGCGGGCATCGATCCCGCCGAACCGCAGATAAGGCAGGCTGACACCGGCCAGCAGGCTGATCACGGCGAGGACGACGAGCAGTTCGAGCAGGGTGAAGCCGCGAATGCCGGCCTTCACCAACTGCGCAATTCCTTCACGGCGTTGTCGCCGGGGTCGCTGGAACCGTCGGCGCCGCCGCTATAGAGGTCATAGGCGCCGTGATGGCCGGGCGCGCGATAGAAGAAGATTTTGCCCCAGGGGTCGCTGATCATCTCGGGCCGCTTCAGATACGGCCCATGCCAATGCGGCGCGGAAGACGGCTTTTCCAGCAGCGCCTTCAGTCCCTCCTGGGTGGTGGGATAGCGTCCGTTCTCGAAGGCGTAGAGATCGAGGGCGGCGCCCAGGCTCTGGATTTCCACCTTGGCGGTGCCGGATTTGGAACTGTCGAGATAGCGCAGCAAAGGCGGCGCCGCCAGCGAGGCCAGCAAGCCCAGAATGGCGATCACGATCATCAATTCGAGCAGGGTGAAGCCGCCCTCCCCCGAATTGAAGGAAGGAGCTCCCGAGATGCTCCGTGCCCTGGCTCTCTGCATGCAATCCTAAATCGTCAAAGACCCCGCGGTCCGGCGCCGGACCGCGGGGGAGGTGATCAGAACAGGTAACGCAACGCGGCGGTGAACTGATGGATCTGCAGCCGCGAGGAAATCTGCGAGTCGAGCTGTTGCGTCGAACCGTTGGTCAGGTCGGTGAAGGTGCTGCCCGAATTGACCGTGCCGGCATCGATGTAGCGATAGGCGAAATCGACCTCGACATGCGGAATGACGGTATAGGTGGCGCCGACGGTGCCGGTCCAGGCCACGCCTTCATGGTTGCCGCCATTGACGGTGGCGAAGCTGCCCGCCGGGCTGGAATAGACCAGCGTGCCGATCTTCTTGTGGGCGCCGCCCAGGCCGAAGCCGACGAAGGGCACCACCGGCAGGCCGGCGTCGAAGTCGATATAGGCGGTGGCCAGATAGGCGTCCGAGCTGGCCTTGACCTTGGCGCTGACCGGCGTGCCGTCGCTCAGCGTGCCGGTGTGGTTGTCGCCGCCCAGGCTGGGATTGAAATTGCCGGTCAGGTCGAAGCGGAAGGCGATATTGTCGACCGGGATCTTGACGCCCAGACCGCCGCCATAGGCCGCGCTGCTGCCGAAATCACCGCCGAAGCCGGTGCCCGAGACGACGTCGCCGCCGCCGCTCTGGGTGCCCAGCGAATAGCCACCGAAGCCGACCACATAGGGGATCACATCCTGGGCCATCGCCGGAGCGGCGCCAGTGATCGCCAGAATCGCCGCGGCAATCTGCGCACGAACGTACTTGTTCATTGGGTTTCTCCTGATACGTCGTGGTCTGGATTACTTCAGCATGCCGGTCAGCGGCGCCACATTGGCGTCCGACGAGTTCAGCGGCGGCAGGCCCCAGCGCGCCTCGATGGTGCGCAGGATCGAACCGGTGTCGTACTGGGTGTGATCGACATAGCCGGTCTTGGCGGCCGGCGAGATCACGATGGCCGGAACGCGGGTGCCCGGACCCCAGGAGTCGCGCTTGGGCGGAGCGGCATGGTCCCAGGTGCCGCCATTCTCGTCATAGGTGACGATGATCATCATCTGGCCGGCCTTCCACGAATTGGTGGTCTGCAGCGCGGTGACGATGGTCTGCACTTCATTGTCGCCGTTGGCGATGTTCGAGTAGCCATGGTGCTGGTTGTTGAACCAGCCCGGCTTGTAGAAGGCGACGTTCGGCAAGGTGTTGTTGGCGATGTCGGTGAGGAAATCGTCGCGGTCCTGCAGATGCGCCTTCTGGGCCGCGCTGCCGATCGCCAGGTCCGAGAAGAAGGCGAAGGGATTGTGGTGCCACTGGAAGCCAATCGCCTGGGTGAACTTGGTCGGATCGGTGATATCCGGATTGGTACCGGTTCCCGTGGTGTTCATGTAGCCGTCGAAGGTCTTCAGGCTGATGGTGCCCCACGGCGCATATTGCGGGTCGGTATAGGACACCCCGCCGATCACCACCGGATAATGATAGGCCGGGTCGGTCACCTGGGCGGCGGTGTTGACGGTCCAGGTGCTGCCCGACAGGGTCGAGTTGGCGATCACCGCGGCGCTTTCGGCGGCGGCGCGCTTGTACCACTGGCTGTACCACTTCCAGCTGGCGCCGGCCGCGGTCAGGCGGTCGCCGATATGCGGCAGGGTCTGGCCCTGGACCAGCGAACCGTTATTGGTGTCGGTGGCGGTGCGCAGATAGATCGAGTGGCTGGTGTTGATCCAGTATTTGCCGTCGGCCGACACCGCGGTGTCGTTGCTGGCCGGAGCGGTGGCGGTGCCGCCGGTCTGCGCGTTGGCGCCGATCGCCTGCAGCAGGGGCATGCCGTTGCTGTCGAGCTTGGTCGCCGCCACGGTGGCGTTGCTGTCAGTCTGGAAAGCGCAGCCGCACACCAGGAAGGCGTGGTTCAGGAACGAGCCGCCGAAGGCGCTGTGGTAGAAATTGTCGAGCAGGCTGTATTGCTGCGACAGGGCCCACATCTTGGTCTTCGAGGCGACGTCGTTGGCGTAGAGACCCATCACCAGGCCGCCGGCATCCGGGCTGGCATGGGTGCCGGCGATGAAGCGGTCCATCTTGCCGCCGTCGATCTGCACCTGCTCTTCATAGAAGCGGTGCACCAGATCGCCGGTCACGTCGTTCAGCGCATTGTAGGCACCCTTGCCGCCGGTCGCGCCCGCCAGGGTCGCGCCATCGCCGGCGCCGCCGAACTGGAAATAGCCGTTGGCGACCGCGCCGTTGAAGTTCGGGTCGGCATAAGCGCCCTTGGGCGCCGCGTCGGTGCCGGGATTGGTGTTGCCGGCACCGTTGGAATTGTTGATCGGATTGACCACCGCCAGCTTAGCACCCCCGGCCGGCAGCTGGACACCCTCGGCGGTGGCGAGCGCCGCCGCCTGGGTCGAGGTCGGCATCGAAATCTGCGCCGAGCTGGTCACGCTCGACAGGCCGTTGGCGCCCGGGAAGGTGCCGTACAGCTCGTCGAAGCTGCGGTTCTCGAGGTAGATGATGACGAAATTGTTGATACCCGACAGCTTCTCGCCGGCGGTCTTGTTGGTGGAGGCGTTCTGCAGCGCCGACTTCAGATCGATCGCCGAGGCCGGTGCGACGGCCAGACCCGTCAGGCTGAGGGTCAGGGCGGTTGAGGCGAGAATTTTCTTGAGTTTGGCGCTCGACATGTCGGTCCTCCACAGGATGTCGAACACTTTATATTTACTTTCGGGACGCTTGCCCCGTTACACAATGATGAAAATTAAACCGATAGTTATGAAATGAAGGGGAAATGCAACTGTAATGTTTCGGTCATTTTTCTCCGGTTTTGTTTCACTTTTGTGTACATTTGCCGTCCGCGATCATGCGGTTGACGATCACGTCGGTGACGTCGATCTGCGCCAGGCGGGCCTCGGTGGCCGGGCCGTCCGGCAGCTTCAGGGCCTTTTTCAGCTCGGCGTCGAAGGCCTTCACCATCTCGGGCAGCGGCGCCGGCGGCGGCAGGGGCGGAGCGCCGCCGACCTCCTGATCGTCGTCTCCCTGTTCCTCGTCGGCGATCAGCCCGCACAGCAGAGGCCGGTGATAGAGGCGCTGCGAGGCCAGCGCGGTCTGCTGCACCGTGTGGCGGATCGTGCTGACGATCTGCTCGGTCATCAGCGCCTGGTTGAGCTGGCCGCGATTGTCGCGGATGAAGACGGCGCGGTCTTCCGGGCTCATCGCGTCGACCTTGCCCAGCATCGTTTCGGCGGCCAGCGCCTCGGATACTGTGACGGCGCCGGCAGGGCCTTGCGCGGACAAGGTGAGCAGAAGGAGAAAAGCAGCGGCGGCGGCACGGTAATGCAACACGGAAGACCTCGTGACGTATTGGTAAATCGTTTTCTTAGCAGATACCAAACGCCGGGGCTTCTCAGTGAAATTTTGGTGACGCCACTTCGCGCGCCCCGCGCGGTGTGATTGGTGCTATAAGCGCCATTCCTTTTGAAAGATCGGGTCAATATGGGGATGGGAAAGGGAATGCCGGGGCGCCTGCTGCTGAGCGCCGTGCTGGCGCTGGCATCAACACCCGTTTGGGCCGCAGACCGGGCCGTTCAGGCCTGGGACCGCATCGTCCCCACCCGCTTCAACCACCTGACCGCCGCCGACGGCATGGCCAACGGCATGGTGACCGCGGTGGCGCAGGATTCCACCGGCGTCATGTGGTTCGGCACCATCAACGGGCTGGTGCGCTATGACGGCTACCGGCTGCAGAACTTCTTCAACGTCAAAGGCGACGGCGCCTCGCTGCCGAACAATTATGTCCGCGCCCTGACACCGCTGGCAAACGGCGCTTTGCTGATCGGCAGCAATGACGGCCAGCTGGCCCGCTTCGACCCCGCCGGCGACAGCTTCCATACCCTGCAGATGGATGGCGCGCCGAAATTCGGCGAGAAGATCTACGCCCTGGCGAAAGCGTCGGATGGCGGCGTCTGGGTGGCCTACCGCCGCGGCCTGCTGCATGTCGATCCCGACAAGGGTACCGCGCGCAACGAAACCCTGACCGACGCCGCCGGACATGCGCTGACCGTCTCGGCCTTCTCGGTGCTGGAAGATTCCGCCGGCGATCTGTGGGTCGGCGGCGACACCGGCCTGGCCGTGCGGCGAAAAGGCGAGACCGCTTTCACCCCCATCCCCGATTCGTCGCCCCTGACCCATGACGCGGTGTGGGCGCTGCGCGAGGGCGCGCATAATCGCCTGTGGTTCGGCACGCTCCGCAGCGGCGGCGCCTGGGTCGACCGCACGACCCTGGCCGTCCATGGGGTGCCGGGCACCAGCGGCGCCGACAGCCTGACCCATGGCCGCACGGTGCGCGACATCGTCGAATTGTCGCCCGACGGCCCGGTCTGGATGGCCACCGACGGCGTCGGCATCATCGCGGCGCCTCTTGATGGAGGCCCGGCCAGGCAGATCTCGGTCGACCCGTCGCAGCCCATGTCGCTGTCCGGCGATCTGGTGCGCGCGCTCTATCGCGACCGCACCGGCAATCTGTGGGCGGCGACCCAGCTCGGCGTGTCCTGGACCGACCTCAACCCCCATGCGGCGCGCGCTCTGTTCGCCTCGAACAAATCGCCGCGCGGCCTGGCCGATCCCAATGTCGCCGCCGTCGCCACCGATCACCGCAACCGGGTGTGGCTGGGCCTCGGGCTGGGCCGGGTCGACGTGATCGACCTCGAACACGCCGAGATCCGCCATCTGACGCTGCCCGGCCGCCAGGCCGAGCGCGAGGTGCAGTGCCTGATGCTGGACGAGGATGGCGCCATGCTGGCCGGTTCGCGCGGGGTGACCCGCATCGATCCCGACAGCTTCGCCATGACCGAGCTGTCGATCCCCGGCTTCGACCAGATCACCCTGTCGGTGGCGCGCCAGGGCGAGGACCTGCTGCTGGGCACCTATACCGGCCTGTACCGCTATGCGCCGAAAAGCGGCAAGCTGACCCATTTCCAGCACGACCCCAAGGACCCGGCCAGCCTGGTCAATGATGAGGTGCGTGAGATCGTGCTGATGCCCGATGGCTCGGTGTGGATCGGCACCATCGCCGGCATCAGCGTCCTGAAGCCCGGCCAGCCCGGTTTCAGCAATTACCGCCCGGTGCCCAACGATCCGAGCGGCCAGCTGCGCAACAATGTGCTGTCGATCAAGCGCGACCGGTTGGAGCGCAACTGGATCGGCACCCAGGATGCGGTCGGCCTGGCCGACCTGCCGCCCGGCGGCGGCGACCTGATCTTCCGCCTGTCCGACGTCGGCGACTGGCATCCGCATGTGGTGCCGGCGGCGCTGCTGCAGGATGCGCGCGACCGCATCTGGCTCAGCTCGACCGACGGCATCGACATCGTCGAATTCGCCGACGGCAAGCTGACCCGCTCGCGCCCGCTCGGCATCCGCGACGGCATCTATCGCCGCACCCACCTGCCCTGGTCGTCGGCGATCGGTCCCTATGGCGAATTGCTGTTCGGCGCGCTGGACGGCCTGACCATCATCTTCCCCGACCAGCTCAAGGACGCACCGCCGCCGGCGCCGCTGGCGGTCACCGGCATGCTGGTCAATCACAAGCGCCGCCCGTCCGGCGAATTGCCGACCGCGCAAAGCGGGCTGCGGCTCGGCGCCGACCAGCGCAGCCTGACCCTGGAATTCGCCCTGCTGGATTATGCCGCGGCATCGGAAACCCAATACAGCTATCGCCTGGAAGGGTTCGACAAGGATTGGGTCGAGCTGCCCAATCCCGGCCAGGCCGAGGCCAGCTACACCAATCTTCCGCAAGGCCATTACCGTCTGGCGCTGCGCGCCTGGAGCAAGGGTGCGCCGGCGCCGGTGGCCGAGACCGTCTTCCCGGTCACGGTGGCGCCGTTCTGGTACGAAACCGCCGCCGCCCGCGCCGGTGCCGTGCTGGCGCTGCTGCTGGCGATGGGGGGCGTGGTGCGGCTGCGCACCGCCCGGCTGCACCGCCGCGAAGCCGGATTGGCGAAGATGGTGGCGCAGCGCACGATGGAGCTGACCGAGGCCAACCGCAAGCTGACCGAACTGGCCCATACCGATCCGCTGACCGGCCTGCTGAACCGCCGCCGCTTCTTCGAACTGGCCGAAGCCGAACGCGAACGGGCCCGACGGATGTCTCATTCGTTCAGCGTCGTGCTGTTCGACCTCGACCATTTCAAATCGATCAACGACACCCATGGCCACCATGTCGGCGATCAGGTGTTGAAAGCCGCGTGCGCGGTGATCCGCGATTGCATGCGCAGCATCGACATCGTCGCCCGCTATGGCGGCGAGGAGCTGGTCGCCCTGCTGCCGGGCACCCCGGCGCCGGCCGCGCTGCAGCTGGCCGAGCGCGTCGGCACGACGCTGGCGGCCCAGCCGATCGATTGCGGCCAATGTCCGGTCCGCGTCACCACCAGCTCGGGCATCGCCGAGTGGCAGCCGTCCGGGGAAAGCCTGGAATCGCTGCTCTCGCGCGCCGATGCCGCGCTGTACCGCGCCAAGGAGAATGGCCGTAACCAGGCGGTATTGGGCGAACCGGCCCCCGCCGCATCGCAGGAGGCGTCATGACCGCATCGATCCGCCCGCGCCGCTCCGTCCTCTATATGCCCGGCTCGAATCCCCGGGCGCTGGAGAAGGCCCGCACCCTGCCCGCCGACGGGCTGATCTTCGACCTGGAAGACGCGGTCGCCCCCGACGCCAAGAGTGAGGCGCGCACCCTGATCCTCGATGCCTTGGCGCAAGGCGGCTATGGCGGGCGCGAGATCCTGCTGCGCGTCAACGGCACCGCCACCGCTTGGGGACGCGACGATCTGGCCGCCGCCGCCCGCTCGGGCGCCGACGGCGTGCTGCTGCCCAAGGTCGAAAGCGCCGAGCAGGTGCGCGAGGCCGAAGCGATCCTGAAGAATTCCGGCGCCCCGGACGACCAGGCGATCTGGTGCATGATGGAAACGCCGATGGGCGTCCTGCGCGCCGCGGAGATCGCCGGCAGCAGCCCCCGCCTCGGCGGGCTGGTGATGGGCACGTCCGATCTGGCCAAGGATTTGCACGCCGCCCATACGCGGATGCGCCTGCCCATGCTGGTCTCGCTGGGCCAGTGCCTGTTGGCGGCGCGCGCCTACGGGCTGGCGATCCTCGATGGCGTGCATCTCGATCTCGAGGATGCCGAGGGATTCGAGGAGTCCTGCCGCCAGGGGCTGGAGCTCGGCTTCGACGGCAAGACGCTGATCCATCCCAAGACCATCGACGCCGCCAACCGGATCTTCGCCCCCTCCGAGGCCGAACTGGCCCAGGCGGCGAAGATCGTCGAAGCCTTCCAGGAAGCCCGCGCCGCCGGCGCCGGCGTGGTGGTGGTCGGCGGCAAGCTGGTCGAACAGTTGCATGTCGACATGGCCGAGCGCACCATGGCCCTCGCACGTCAGATCGAGGCTCTGGGGAGAGGCGAGGTTTGATCAACAAAACCAACCCCGGCAATTTCTTCGAGGATTTCCGGCTCGGCTTCGAATTCCGCCACGGCGCGCCGCGCACCGTGACCGAGGGCGATATCGCCCTGTACGGCGCGCTCTATGGCAGCCGCTTCGCCTTGACCAGCTCCTCCGAATTCGCCGCCGCCAGCTGCGGCCTGCCCTCGCGCCCGGTCGACGATCTGCTGGTGTTCCATCTGGTGTTCGGCAAGAGCGTGCCCGACATCTCGGTCAATGCGGTGGCCAATCTCGGCTATGCCGAGGGCCGCTTTTCGACCCTGGTCCATGCCGGCGACACCGTGCACGCCACCTCTAAAGTGATCGGCCTCAAGGAAAACGCCAACCGCCAGACCGGCATCGTCCATGTGCGCACCTCGGGCTATAACCAGCAGGGCGAAACGGTGCTCGATTTCGTGCGCTGGGTGATGGTGAGAAAGCGCGACCCCAATGCCGAAACCGGCCCGTCCGACGTGCCGGAAACCGCGCCGTTCGTGCCTCCGGACAGGCTGATCGTGCCGGACGGCCTGAATTTCGGCCATTACGACCCGGTGATGGGCGGTTCGCCGCATTTCTGGGAGGATTATTCGGCCGGCGAGCGCATCGACCATATCGACGGCATGACCATCGAGGAGGCCGAGCACATGCTCGCCACCCGCCTCTACCAGAACTCAGCCAAGGTCCATTTCAACCAGCATGCCGAGGCCTCGGGCCGGTTCGGCCGCCGGCTGGTCTATGGCGGGCATATCATCAGCATCGCCCGCGCTTTGTCGTTCAACGGCCTGGGCAACGCGGTCAAGATCGCCGCCATCAATGGCGGGCGCCACGTCGCGCCCTGCTTCGGCGGCGACACCATCTATGCCTGGTCGCGCATCGAAGCGGCCTGGGAATTGCCGGGCCGCCCCGATATCGGCGCGCTGCGCATCAAGAGCTTCGCCGCCAAGGACCATCCCTGCGGCGACTTCCCCGGCGATGCCGAGACACACCCGCAGCTGGTGCTGGAATTCGACTACACCGTCCTGATGCCGCGGCGGTTTTAAACCACCCCGATCAGCGGATCGCTGACGCTGGCCTTGCCGGTTTCGACATGGCCGGCCAGGCGGCGTTGCCAGCCGGGCTGGTCGGCGCGGGTGACGGTCAGATCGTACCAATGGCCGAGCTGCTCGCCGGGACGCTTGTCCTCGGCGCGGCCCTGGGCCGGGACGGTCAGGGTTGTTTCGGCGCCGGGCCGGTAGTTGTCCGCGATCGAGACATCCACCGCCTTGTCGCCGTCATTGATCAGGGTCAGCAACAGCGCTCCCTTGGCGTCGCCCTTGGCTTCGACCCGCAGCGGTGAAGCACCCGACCCCTTGAGCTGGCGGAAGAAGCCGTTGGGGCCGGACACGGCGAGGTCATAGGCCTTGGCCAATGGCAGGCTGCCGGTCAGGCTCTTGCCGGCCTCGACGGTATAGGTCCACGGGCCCGGCTGCATCACGCCGGCCGAAACGACATGGAAGCAGGCGCCCGCCGTGCCGCTGTTCTCGAAGCTCAGCTCGACCGACTCGCCGACCTTCTCGCTCATCGCCAGGCGATAGGGCAAGGCGCGCGCCGGGCGCTGGCCGGGTTCCTGCTCCGGCAGCTTCTGGCTGTCCGGAACGGCCGGATCGGCCAGCTTCGACGACGCCACCATGCGCTCGATCAGGCCGGTGATGCCGGGCACCATGACCGCCTTGTCGTCGGGCGCGGCGAAATCGAAGGCCGAGGTCAGATCGCCGGTCACCGCGCGGCGCCAGGGCGTGATATTGGGCTCGATCACCCCGAAGCGCTTCTCCAGGAAGCGGATCACCGAGGTATGGTCGAACAGTTCGGAATTGACCCAGCCGCCCTTGCTCCAGGGCGAGACGATCAGTGCGGGAACGCGCGGGCCGAGGCCGAACGGCACATTTTCATATTCCTCGCCGTCGGTGGCGACGGTGCTGGCGCCGAATTTCGGCTTGGTGGCGGGAACCGGCGGCACCGCATGGTCGAAGAAACCGTCATTCTCGTCATAATTCAGAATGAACACGGTCTTGGCCCACACCGCCGGGTTCGACGCCAGGGCGGTCAGGATACCGGCGGAGAAGGCCTCGCCGATCGAGGGCGGCGCCTCGGGATGTTCGCTGGCCGCGGTGGGCGCGACGATCCACGACACCTGCGGCAGCGAATCCTTGGCGACGTCCGCCGCGAAGGCCTCGACCAGCTTCTGCCCGAACGAATGCTCGGCCGGGCCTTCGACGAAGGAGCGCCCCTTGCGGCACAGATCATTGTTCTGGTCGCCGCGGAAACTGGCGAAGCAGGCCAGCGGATTGTCGCCGAAATTATCGCGCTCCTGATAGATCTTCCAGCTCACCCCGGCCTTTTCCAGCCGCTCGGGATAGGTGGTCCAGGGGAAGGCGGTGAAATCGGGATGGTCGCCGCGGGGATCGGCGCTCCAATTGCCGTCATCGATATTCTCGACCGCCTGCGGTCCGGAATGCTTGGCGCCCAGGCCGGACGTGCCCGAGAACAGGAACAGACGGTTGGGCCCGGTCGGGCCGAACACCGAGGCGTGATAGGCGTCGCACACCGTGAAGGCGTCGGCCAGGGCGTAATAGAAGGGAATGTCCTTGCGGGTGAAATAGCCCATGGTCAGCGGCGTCTTCACCGGTACCCAGGCATCGTGGTTCTTCCACAGATTCCACTGCGCCTTCCAGCTGTGGTCCAGGCTGGCGATGCGTTCCGCCCTGGTCGCATCGGTGTCGAAGCGGAAGGGCAGCACGACGTCGGTCGTTCCCCCGCCCACCGGCTGGTGAAACACCGACTTGCCCGACGGCAGCGTCAGCGCACGCGGGTCGGAGAAGCCGCGCACGCCCGACAGGCAGCCGAAATAATGGTCGAAGGAGCGGTTCTCCTGCATCAGGATCACCACATGCTGCACGTCGGCGATGGTGCCGGTGCGCCGCGCGGCGGGGATCGCAAGAGCTTCGCGCAGGGTCGCCGGCAGGGCAGCCATGCTCGCGGCGGCTTTCAGAAAATGACGGCGGTCAAGCTTGGGCATATCGAACGCGCTCCCCCAGGAATTCACCCCTTCCTAGACCCGGCGCCAGCCCCCACACAGTGACAATTGAATGAAAAGAACGGGTTCGAGCCGATTGACAGCCCGGTGCCAGGGGATTACACCGAAGGTCCTTGCACCGCACCATTGTCTCTCTGCGGGACCCAACTACAAAGGCCTGTCCGATGAATTCACTCAATCGGCCGCTCTCGCCCCATTTGCAGGTTTACCGCCTGCCGCTGGTGGCGCTGCTCTCCATCACGCACCGCAT
>JAJPHO010000097.1 GCA_021325215.1 Alphaproteobacteria bacterium | reverse complement strand
TTATGGCAGAGAAATGGTCACCTGACTCCTGGCGCGGCAAGCCGATCCAGCAGGTGCCCGACTATCCGGATGCAGGTCACCTGGAGAAGGTCGAGCAGCAGCTGCGGGTCTATCCGCCGCTGGTGTTTGCCGGCGAAGCCCGCCGCCTGACCAGCCAGCTCGCCCGCGCGGCGGAGGGCAAAGCCTTCCTGCTGCAGGGCGGCGACTGCGCCGAGAGCTTCGCCGAATTCCATCCGAACAATATCCGCGACACCTTCCGCGTCATGCTGCAGATGGCCGTGGTGCTGACCTTCGGCGCCGCCCGTCCGGTCATCAAGGTCGGCCGCCTGGCCGGCCAGTTCGCCAAGCCGCGTTCGTCCGGCACCGAAGAAATCGGCGGCGTCGTGCTGCCGGCCTATCGCGGCGACATGATCAACGGCATGGAGTTCACCCCGGAGGCCCGCACGCCGGACCCGGAACGGCTGGTGCGCGTCTACAACCAATCGGCCTCGACCCTGAACCTGCTGCGCGCCTTTGCCCAGGGCGGTTATGCCGACCTGCACAAGGTGCATCAGTGGAACCTCGATTTCGTCGCCGGCGATTCAGGGGCGCGCTATGCCGATTTGTGCGCCCGTCTCGACGAGACCCTGGCCTTCATGGAAGCCTGCGGCGTCACCTCCGAGACCACCCCGCAGATCCGCGAAACCGATTTCTTCACCTCGCACGAAGCACTGATCCTGCCCTACGAGCAGGCCCTGACCCGAATCGATTCGACCAGCGGCGACTGGTATGACTGCTCGGCGCACATGCTGTGGGTCGGCGACCGCACCCGCCAGCTCGACGGCGCCCATGTCGACTTCCTGCGCGGCATCGGCAATCCGATCGGCTGCAAGGCGGGCCCGAGCTCGAATCCGGACGATCTGATCCGCCTGATCGACATCCTCAACCCGGCCAACCTGCCCGGCCGCCTGACCGTGATCACCCGCATGGGCGCCGATCTGGTCGACAGCAAGCTGGCCCCGCTGCTGCGCGCCGTTAAGCGCGAAGGCCGCAATGTGGTGTGGGTGTGCGATCCGATGCATGGCAACACGGTCAAGATGGGCGATTACAAGACCCGCTCGTTCGACCGCGTGCTGGCCGAGGTGAAGGGCTTCTTCGCCGCCCACCGCGCCGAAGGCACCAATGCCGGCGGCGTGCATTTCGAAATGACCGGCCAGGACGTCACCGAGTGCATCGGCGGCGCCCAGGCGATCAGCGAAGCGCGCCTCGGCGACCGTTACCACACCCATTGCGACCCGCGTCTCAATGCCACCCAGGCGCTCGAACTGGCCTTCCTGATCTCGGAAGCGCTGAAGGACGAGCGCAATCAGCTGAAGCAGATGGCGCAGGCCTCGTAAACTCTCATTTTCCTGACTTGCCATGCCCCGGCGGACCGATATCCTGCCGGGGCATTTTGTTTTGGAAAGGGTGCTTCCGTGCTGCGTCGTCTTATCCCTGCCGTCCTGCTGACTCTTTCCCTGCCGGTCTATGCCGGCACCCTGTCCGCCTGGAGCCAATATGGCGCCGACGGCACGGTCGAAGGCCGGGTGATCACCGACGACGAATCCTGCCCGGCCATTGTCACCGACGGCCAAAGCACGCCGATGACCCTGCGCCAGCAGCCCAGCGACGCCTTCAAGGTGAAGCTCTGCATCGGCTCGATCCCGGCCGGCACCAAAAAGGCCTCTGCCGGCGGCGCCGATCTGCCGGTGCCGGTCGCCAAGCCGCGCCATATCGTTCTGCTGGGCGACACCGGCTGCCGCCTCAAGGGCGCGATCGTGCAGAGCTGCAACGACGAAAACTTCTGGCCCTTCCACCGCGTCGCCAGCCACGCCGCGCAGGAACATCCCGACCTCGTCATCCATGTCGGCGACTTCCTGTACCGCGAAACCCCCTGCAAGCCGGGCGACGACCGCTGCGCCGGCTCGCCCACCGGCGACAACTGGCCGACCTGGAACGCCGATTTCTTCACCCCGGCCACCGACCTGCTGAAGTCTTCGGTGTGGATCATCGAGCGCGGCAACCACGAAGACTGCAAGCGCGCCGGCCTGGGCTGGACCACGCTGCTGGGCCGCGCTCCCTCGACCGGCACCTGCCTGGGCCGCGAGGCGCCGATGTTCGTCGATATCGGCGGCATCAAGCTGGCGGTGCTGGACGACAATGACGCGAACGACGCCGAAGTGAAGCAGCCGGCCGCCGACGAACTGCGCCGCGACATCGCCGCCGCCATCGCCGCCCACGCCGACTGGACCATCACCCACCACCCGTTCCGCGGCGTCTCCAAGCTGCTGAAGAAGGAAAAGGGCGGCGACGGCAAGATCGTCGAGGGCGGCAACGCCACCCTGCTGGAAGCGCTGAAGGGCCAGGACGAATCCGGCCTGACCCTGATGCTGTCCGGCCATATCCACAATTTCCAGATCGAGAACTATGCCAAGCCGATGGCGCCGCAGCTGATCAATGGCGAAGGTGGCGACAATCTCGACACCGACGTGCCGGCCAAGCTGACCGGCCTGGTCTCGGGCGGCCAGACCATCAAAAGCGGCATGTCCCTGCCCGGCTTCGGCTATGTGGTGATCGACCGCATCGGCAACAGCAAGGACTGGAGCATCACCGTCAAGTCCTCCGACGGCGACGTGCTGCGCCATTGCTCGCTGAAGAAGCGCAAACTGGCCTGCGAGGGCTGAGGTGGAACACGATTTCTGGCACCGCCGCTGGCAGAAGAATCAGATCGGCTTTCATGAAGGCGCGCCGAACACGCTGATGACCGCCCATTTCGCGACGCTGGGCGTGCCGGCCGGCGGGCGCGTCTTCGTGCCCCTGTGCGGCAAGAGCCACGACATGGCCTGGCTGCGCGCCCAGGGTTATCAAGTGGTCGGCGCCGAACTGAGCCGGCTGGCGGTCGAGCAGTTCTTCGCCGAACACGGCCTCACCCCAAAAGTCACCCAGGACGGCCTGTTCGAGCGCTTCGAAGCCGAGGGCGTCACCATCCTGGCAGGCGATATTTTCGAGCTGGGCGACACCACGCTGGGCCCGGTCGACGCCGTCTATGACCGCGCCGCCCTGGTCGCCCTGCCCGACCCGATGCGCAAGCGCTATGCCGCCTATCTGCCCGAGCTGACCGGGCGCGCGCCGCAGTTTCTGGTCACCTTCATCTACGATCAGAGCGTGATCGACGGCCCGCCCTTCTCGGTCGAGAACAAGTGGGTCGAGGCCCATTACGAGCCGTTCTACGATCTGGAGATCGTCGAGACGCGCGACGTCGAAGGCGGCCTCAAGGGCGTCTGCCCCGCCAAGGAAAGCGCCTGGCTGCTGAAGCGTCTGCGCGAATAATGAAAAGAAATTGCAACCTCAAATAGAAACTGCAAAATTCTGGAGATGAACTCGCCGCGGGGATTCCATGTCATCCGCTTCCTCCAATACCGACCTTCTGACGATAACAGGACTCTATGCGGTTGGCCCCGGCCTGCCCCAGACGCCCCCAGCTTATTCAGACACGATCACTATTCCGTTCTCGGGGAATAATTCTGGTTCGTTGATCGGGTATCAATCGTCTCAGGGCGTCGGTGATGTGGCCGAGCTTTGGCAAGGGACGACGGTAACGCAGCTCACCGGCTCGACCGGCTATCCATACAGCCTGGCGGAGGCCGTCAACGACCATAACCAAATTGTCGGATTTCTATTTTCGGCATTCAGCCAGACCGATGTGGAGCAGGCGTTCCTCTGGCAATCCGGTACATTCACTCTGATTGGCCCCTCCACCGGACGGACTGAAGCGCAGGGCATCAACAACCAAGGCGAAGTGGTTGGCTGGACCGGTTCCGTAGGCGGTCCTTATTCCGCCTTTCAGTGGCAGAACGGGGTCTTTACGCTTCTTCCCACGTTACCGGGCGCCACCGCTTCCGGTAGCGGCGTGCTTTCTTCGGCCATCGGGATCAACAATAACGGAGAAATCGTCGGCCAGTCGGCGACTGCGCAGGGTGCGGAGCACGCTGTCAGTTGGCTAAACGGCGTAATCACCGATCTAGGAACCCTCCCGGGGAACAGCTCAAGTATCGCGACCGCGATAAACAGCTCCGGGCAGATCGTCGGCAATAGCGGCACATCCGCCTTCCTATGGCAGAACGGCACGATAGCCGCCCTGCCTTCACTATCCGGCTTCACCAATGTCGCAGCTACCTCGGTGAATGACTCAGGCCTTATTGTCGGCGAAGCCAGCAACCCGAACAGCGCCAGGGATATCCCTCATGCCGTGCTGTGGGATAATGGTCAGGCGATTGACCTGAATAGTCTTCTTCCCGCCAATTCCCCCTGGGTTCTCGAAAGCGCTCTGACTATTACAAACGGTGACCAAGTCTATGGAGTGGCGACTTATGAAGGACAGAGCACTCCCTATATCCTCTCTCTCGGATCTCAAGCCCTTGGCCTTACCGCGCAGGCAGCCATCAGTTCATTTCAAGCGGGGCGAACACTTTCTCCTGCCGAGATAATCGATAGCGCGGCGAACATTCAAAGCCATCTAGACGACCTGGCTTCACTCGCTTCGCTGCATCTGTTGAACGTCATATTCCTTACCGATGCCAACGCGCCCGAACTGACGGTCACGGGACAGCAAATGACCGACGACACCGCCGTACTGCAGGCGATTTCAGGCAAGTTTTCCATCGATGTCACCAGCCCGACAACCGTGGGGGCGTTGCCCCTTTCGATGATCAGCCATATCGCAAGCGCAGCAATCGCCGATACAGCCGCCAATGTGTCCGGCAGTTTCGACCTGATCGAAACCATCGCCAGTTCCAGCGCGCTCACCAGCATATCCCTGACTGACACTGGGATTCCGACACTTTCACTATCGGAAACCCAGATGCTAACCGACGCTCCCGCCCTTGCGCTGATCACCGGAAATTACGATCTGGACATTTCGGTAACAGGAAACAGTGGGAGCGTTTCTGGGGTCGCTGGGCACGGCGTCACTGCAAGTTTCGCTGGCAACTCCAGCCAATTCACCGTCTCCGTTCAAGATGGAAGCACCATCGAAGTCGCATCGGCTGCCGACTCGCATTTCCTGACCGAGGTCAATGCAATCAAATTCAATGATTTGACCGAAATCGTCGCAGCCAGTCCCGGCACGACGACCGTCACAACCGGCAACATCACAGAACTTTACGGCGCGGTATTCGGACGTGAACCGGACGTCGCTGGTCTCGCTTATTATCAGAACCTTCTAAAAACGACCCCTTCCTTGCCTTTAATCTCGTTCGCGCAATCCTTCCTCGCATCGCCCGAATATACGAACAATGCGGCCCACGGTTACGCTCAAACATCCGCCGGCGACGCCCAGTTCATAAGCGATACCTACCAAAATCTACTACATCGGGCCCCGGCAAGCGGCGACGTCGCCTGGTATCAAGCCAATGTCATCGCTCCCTCACTCGCCAATATCACACCGGGGACAGCAGCTTATGCGGCAGCAGAACTGCAAGCTCACGCTCAATTGCTCGTCGACTTCAGCGCGTCGCCCGAGTTTCTCGCTGATGTGCAGATCACGGCAGCCCACCCAGCCGATGCGCAGCACTGGTTGCTGCTGGTCTGACCCTCAGAAATCGGCCAGCCAGCCCTGGGTCGCGGCGAAGCGGACGATCTGGGCGCGGGTGCGCAGATCCAGCTTGGTGGTGGCGCGGCTCTTATAGGTCTCGACCGTCTTGATGCCGATATCCAGGCGATCGGCGATTTCCTTGCTGGTGAAGCCCTGGGCCAGCAGGCGCAGCACGTCGATCTCGCGCTCGGACAGCAGCTCCAGCGGCGGCGGTTCGCCCGAGGCGATCTCGGTGACCTTGCCGGCGATGGCCGGATCGATGAAGCGATGCCCGGCGGAAACGTCATGGATGGCCCGCACCACTTCCTCGGCGGCGGAGCGCTTCAGCAGATAGCCGTCGGCGCCGGCGCGCAGCACCTGATGCAGATAGGCGGCATCCTCGTGCACGGTCAGCGCCAGCATCTTGAGCCCGGGCCGCTCGGCGCGCAGCCGGGCGATCACCTGCACGCCATCGAGCTTCGGCATCGAGATGTCGATGATGGCGACGTCGGGGTCGGAAGCCAGGATGTCGGCCACCGCGGTTTCGCCGTCCGAGGAGGCGCTGGCGACTTCGAAATCGCGCTCCAGCTCGATCAGGCTGCGGATGCCCATCAGCACGAAGGGATGGTCGTCGGCCAGCGATACGCGGATCATGCGGCTTCTCCCTTGGACTGCGACGAAGTCAGCGGAATACGGACGAAGACGGCGGTGCCTTCGGCCGGCGCGGTCTCGATCTTCATCTCGCCGCCGATCAGTTCCAGCCGCTCGCGGATGCCGAGCAGGCCGAGATGGCCGGGTGTCGCCGGGATCTGCATGCCGCGGCCATTATCCTCGACGATCAGCATCAGCAGTTCCGGGCGCACGGTCAGGGTCAGGCTGACGGCGCTGGCTTCCGCATGGCGGGCGATGTTCGTCAGCAACTCGACGATGATGCGATAGGCGGTGGTCTCGACCAGCGGCGGCAGGCGCACGCCCGCCAGGCCGGTGACGAAGGTCTCGGCGGTCAGCCCGGTGCGCTGCTGCCATTCGCGCAAATAGGTCTCGATGGCGCCCAGCAGGCCGAAATCGTCGAGGGCGGTGGGGCGCAATTCGACGGCGGCGCGGTGCACGTCGCGGCTGATTTCCAGGATCATCGCCTTGATGTCGTTGAAGTTCCCACCCTGGGTCGCCTCCAGCTTCTTGACCGCCAGGGACAGGCCGGTCACCGACTGGCCGACGCGGTCATGCAGCTCGCGCGAGATCCGCAGCCGCTCCTCTTCCTGCGCCGAATGCAGGCGGCCCTGCAGCAGGCGATGGTCGACCTCGGCGCGCTTCTGTTCGTCGATGTCGATCAGCACGCCATAGGTACCGATCGGACGGCCGTGATCGTCGAAGGAAGGCCGGCCATAAAGCTGCACCCAGCGCTGGCCGCCGCCGGACAGGCGGACACGGAATTCACGCTCGAAGGGCTGGCCGGCGCGGTAGGAATTCAACGCGGCGCCGATCACCGCCCGCGCCTCGCCCCGGAAGAACAGGCCGAGCAGAGGCCGCAGCGCCAGCGCCGGGCCGGCCACGTCGAACAGCTGGCGGCAGCGCTCGCAGCCCTGCAAGGTTCCCGATACCGCATCCCAATGCCAGGTGCCGATGTCGGCGGCGTCGAGCGCCAGCAGGCGCCAGGCCTCGCTGGCCTGCAGGCGCTGATCGGCGCGCTGCAATTCCATCTGGCGGCGCTCGGCCATGTCGCGCGCCACCAGGCTGGCCAGCACCACCGCCAGGCCCAACGCGCCGCCGCCCAACACCAGCATCAGCCACCAGGCGGCGTTGACCTCGCGGTCCAGCACCTCGGTGGGAATGTCGCACAGCATGGTCCATTGCGCCTGGCTGATCGGGGCGGCCAGCGAGAAGGTCTTGCCCTCGGACAGCAGGCGGCGGGAATCCTTGGCTTTCTCGCCCACCGCCAGCGGTGAATTCTCCGAGCGCGCCACGACCTCGCCGTCGGAATCGAGCACCGCGCCGCGCCAATCGGCGGGCAGGCCGGCTTCTTCCAGCACGGTTTCGAACAAGATCGGATCAAGGGCGATCACCACCACCAGGCGGCGGCCGTCCTTACCCAGGGTCGGGGCGTAGAGCGGGATCGAGCGGCCCTTGGCGAAAGCGCCGGGCGGCGCGATGCCGCCGATCACCACGGCGCCGGTCGGGGCGTTGGCGGCCACCGCCGACAGATCGAGCGGCGGCAGCAGACGGCCGTACGGGCTGCGCAGATCCATGATCCGCTCACCCGTCTCGTCGGCCAGGATGATGTTACTCCATTCCGGGTGGCGGCCCGGCATCAGCTGGAGATGTTCATAGAGATGCGGGTAATCGCCCAATCCGACGCTGCGGAAGCCGGCGACGCCGAGGGCGGCCGCCGATTGGGCGGCCAGAATGCTGTCGAGGCGGTGGGCGGCGCCCTCGATCCGCATCGAAGCCTGGAATTCGGCGGCCTGGCGCTGCTGGGTGCTGGCGCGGTAGCCGAACACCAGACTGAGCAGCACCAGGGGCACGACCGCCGACAAACCGACGATGACGAAGCTGCGCAGGCCTGAACGCCACCAGGAGGCGGCGCCGTCGAGCGCCGCACTCCCGCCTCCCATGTGCCGGCGTCTGCCGGCCAATGCCAGGGCCTGAGCATCCAAGGATCTTGTCTCCTGGGGCGCCGGCCGCGACAGCCGCAGGCGCCCATATCCTCGGACTTCTGTCCCCACTACGATCTTCTTGTCATGTTAAGATTTTACGACAAGCCGATCAGAAGCGGGCCTTCAGCGTGCCGATCACACTGCGCGGAGCCTGGTAGAAGAACTGGTCGGTGCTGTTGGCGGTGAAGCCCAGCGCGTTGCCTTCCGAGATCGAGACCACCGAGCGGCTGTCGAGCAGATTGTCGACATTGATCGACGCCTCGACGTTGCCGAAAGTGTAGCCCGCACTCAGGTTCAGGTTGTTGTAGGACTTGATGCGGGTGGTATCGAGGTTCTGCGAGTCGACATACTGGGCGCCGATCAGCTTGTCGATCAGGCCGAACTTCCAATCGTCGGTCTTGTAGATCAGGCCGAGAGCGACGGTCCAGCGCGGCGCGTTGGGTTCCCAATTGCCGGCGAGCTGCCCGCTGGTCTGCTTCGACGACATCAGCGCGCCGTTGGCGAACACCGAGAAGCCCTTCAGATTGACCGAGCCGATCTGATCGAAGGCATAGGTGCCTTCGCCTTCGATGCCCTTGTAGAGAGCCTTGCCGTTATTGACGTAGCAGGTCTCGCTCGGATCGTCGGGGCAGTTCACCGTGGTGTAGTTGTTGTTGACGCTGATCATGTAGACGTCGCCGTCGAAGGTGAACTGATCGGCGTAGAAGACCGTGCCCCACTGGTAATTGGTCGTGGTCTGCGGGTTGGGGAAGCTGCCCGAGGCGACCGGAGTCTTGTTTTCGAAGGCCGTGACGTCGGGCACGTAGATGCCCTTGGCATATTCGAAATAGACGCTCCAGTTCGGCTCGATCTTATAATTGGCCTGAAAGAAGGGCAGCGTGTCGGTGGTCACGAAGCTCTGGGTGAAGGGCTGGCCCAGCTTGTTGAAGCCGGCGCAGGCGAGCGAGACACCGCAGGTCGAGCCCTGGGCGATCTGGGCATCCACATTGTGGTTCCAGTGGACATACTTCACGCCCGGGGTCAGGGTCAGGCCATCGATCGGCTTGATGTCGACTTCGAGGAAGGGCTGATACTGTTCCCAGCCGGAATATTCGTCGTCCTTGGCGAAGCCGAGATTGCCGTTCTGCTCGTACTTTCCGGGGCTCGCCTTGGCCGGACCGACGCCGCACAGCGCCGCCGCCTGGGACAGGCCGACATTCCACGGATCGACATTCTGCGCCGCGCACGAGGTCTCGTCGAATATGTACTTGTAACGGTGCGTGGTCTGCTCTTCGAGCCAGGCGCCGGTGCGGATCTCGCCGCTGACCCAGCCGAAATCGTAATCCTGCGACACGCGCACGATGTCCCCGAACACGCGATAGGCGTTGACCTTATCGTAGCCGAGCAGGTCGCTGGCCGGCGCGGTCTTGCCCAGGGTGGTGCCATTGAAGATTTTGTAGCCCGTGCCCAGGGTGTCCTCGTTGATGCCCGCCTGCACCTCGCTCAAGGTCTGGATCTGGGTGTTCGGGCTGAGGGTGTGGTTCCAATAGGCGTAGGTGTAGGCCGTATTGTCGAGATGGGTGCTGCTGGTGATGTCGCCCTGCAGACGGACATAATCCAAGTCCGTTTCCTTGTTGGTCCAGTTATAGGCCCAATAGGTCGGATCTTTCGGATTGGTGTTCTGCAGCGAGAAATCCTTGCCATAGACCATGATCTGGCCCGGGGTCAGGCCGTTATTGTCGCTCAGATGCTCCTTCAGATAGGAGTAGTCGGCGAACAGGGTCAGCTTCCAGTCGCTGCCGATCGGCGTCTCGGACTTGAACAGGGCGTTCTTCTCGCGCACATCCTGCAGCGAGAGGGCGCCGTCGGAATCCAGGGTCTGCAGGTTCAGCATGATCTTGGTGCCGCCCAGCCAGTCGATCGCGCCGGACTGGGCGTTGGCGACCTCCTGCTGCGTGCCGAAGCTGCCGTAGGAGAAGCTGCCCATGGCGTGCGGATCGTCGGTCAGGGTCTGCGAGAACAGCTTGACCGTGCCGCCATACGTGGCCGCGCCCATGTTGCCGGCGTTGCCGGGGCCGCGGTCGACCACCGCCGAGCCGATGGTCGAGGCCGGGAAGTAGGAGATGTTGTGGTGGGTCGGGCCGTTGGTGTCGCCGAACGGGATGCCGTCATACTGCATCACGAAATTGCCGTCGCCCAGGCCGCGCAGCGTGTTCTTGGCGCCGCCGTCGGACAGGCCGGGACCGTTCGGGTCGCCGCCGGTCATGCCGGGGACGATCGACAGGATCGTCACGTAATCGGCGGTCGGCGAAACGAAATTCTCGATGTAGGAACGGTTGATGATGGTCTGCGGCTCGGTGGTATCGAGCGAGGCCTTGGCCGGGGCGGCGTCGGTATTGAACTTGGTGCCGGTGACGACGATGGTCTCGGACGGCTGCTCCTCGTCGGCGAAGGCCGGATGAACGGCGCCGATGGCCAGCGCGACCAGGGCGGTGCGGCCAAGCAGCGACGATTTGCGAAGGGTGGCGATGCGCGTCACGATATGTCTCCCCGTTTGAATGCGACGGCGGTGGTATAACGCCGGGCCGGGGATGCGGCATGTCAGGTTTTTCCGCAGCCAGGCAAGTTTCACGGGCCTGTAACAATCGGGGCGACATTGACACCGCCAGCCCCACCGCCTAGCGTGCGGGCGCAACTTTCTCCAGGTTTTACGTCATGTCCAAGCTCTCCATCGCGCTGGCTCAGATCAATCCCACGGTCGGCGACATCGCCGGCAATGCGCGCCGCGTGCTGGCCGCGCGGGAGAAGGCGCACGGCGCCGATCTGGTGATCCTGCCGGAGCTGTGCCTGTCCGGTTATCCGCCCGAGGATCTGGTGCTGAAGGACTCGTTCCTGCGCCAGATCGCCGAGGCCGTGCACGACCTGGCCGCCGCGACCCGCGATGGCGGCCCGGCCCTGCTGGTCGGCGCGCCGTGGAAGGAGGGCGGGAGCCGCTATAACGCCGCTTTGCTGCTGGAAGAGGGCCGCATCGCCTCGGTGATCCTCAAGCATCATCTGCCCAATTACGGCGTGTTCGACGAGGCGCGCGTCTTCGTGCCCGGCCCGCTGCCGGCGGTGACGCCGTTCCGCGGCCATCGGCTCGGCATCATGGTGTGCGAAGACATGTGGTACGCCGACGTCGCCCTGCATCTGAAGGAACAGGGCGCCGAGATGCTGATCGTGCCGAACGGCTCGCCCTACGAATCCGACAAGCAGGGTATCCGCGCCGCCCAGGCCACCGCGCGGGTCGCCGAGACCGGCTTGCCGGTTCTCTACGTCAATCAGGTCGGCGGACAGGACGAACTGGTGTTCGACGGCTCCTCCTTCATCCTCAATGAACAGGGCCGCCGCGTCTGCCAGCTTGCCGGCTGGGCCGAAGACGTCACCATCACCGAATGGACGCAGGACGGCACCCGGCTGAGTCCGGCGCCGGGCCCGGTCGCAGCCCCGCTGGAGCCGCTGGCCGACATCTATCAGGCGATGGTTCTGGGCCTGCGCGATTATGTGCGCAAGAACCGCTTCCCCGGCGTGCTGCTGGGCCTGTCGGGTGGTATCGACAGCGCCATTTCGGCCGCCGTCGCCGCCGACGCGCTGGGCGCCGACAAGGTGCATTGCGTGATGATGCCCTCGCCCTATACCTCGCGCGACAGCCTGGAGGATGCCGCCGAAGTGGCGCGCCTGCTCGGCATCCGCCTCGACGAGATCAATATCGGTCCGGCCATGGGTGCGTTCGCCCAGATGCTGGAGCCTCTGTTCGAGGGCACCAATGCCGGCATCGCCGAGGAGAACATCCAGGCCCGCTCGCGCGGGCTGACGCTGATGGCCCTGTCCAACAAATTCGGCTCGATGGTGCTGACCACCGGCAACAAGTCGGAGATGTCGGTCGGCTATGCCACGCTCTATGGCGATATGTGCGGTGGCTATTCCGTGCTGAAGGATGTCTACAAGACCACCGTCTTCGCTTTGTCGCGCTGGCGGAACGCCCACAAGCCGGCGGATGCGCTGGGCCCTGACGGCCCGGTGATGCCCGAGCGGGTGATCACCAAACCGCCGACCGCCGAACTGCGCCATAATCAGACGGACCAGGACAGCCTGCCGCCCTACGACCTTTTGGACGCCATTCTGGAGCGGATGATCGAACGCGAAATGGGCCCGGCCGAGATCGTCGCCCAGGGTTTCGACGAGGCCACCGTAAAACAAGTGTTCCGCCTGCTGGACCGCGCCGAGTATAAACGCCGTCAGGCCCCGCCCGGCGTCAAGATCACCAGCCGCGCTTATGGACGGGACCGCCGCTATCCCATCGTCAATGGTTATACCGATACCGCCCGATGACCACAGTCGTTCGTTTCGCCCCCAGCCCGACCGGGCGCCTGCATGTCGGCAACGCCCGCGTCGCCCTGATCAATTGGCTGTTCGCCAAGACCCAGGGCGGCAAGTTCATCCTGCGCATCGACGACACCGATCTCGAACGCAGCAAGAAAGAGCATGAGGCCGCCATCGAGGTCGATCTGCGCTGGCTCGGCCTGGTCTGGGATGCCAAGGCCAACCAGTCCGACCGCTTCGCCGCCTATGATGCCGCCGCCGATAAATTGAAAGCGGAAGGCCGCCTCTATCCCTGCTATGAGACCGCCGAAGAGCTGGATTACAAGCGCAAGCGCCAGATGGCGCGCGGCCAGCCGCCGGTCTATGACCGCGCCGCGCTGAAGCTGACCTTATCCGACAAGGCCAAGCTGGAAGAGGAAGGCCGCAAGCCGCATTGGCGCTTCAAATTGGACGAGACCGCCGAGGTCACCTGGCACGATCTGGTGCGCGGGCCCTGCCATTACCATGCCTCGCATTTGTCCGACCCGGTGCTGATCCGCGAGGACGGCACCCACCTCTATACCCTGCCCTCGGTGGTCGACGATGCCGAGATGGCGGTGACCCATGTCATCCGCGGCGAGGATCACGTCACCAACACCGCGGCGCAGATCCAGCTGTTCCAGGCGCTCGGCGCCCAGCCGCCGAACTTCGCCCATCTGCCGCTGCTGACCGGCGCCGATGGCCAGGGCCTGTCGAAGCGGCTGGGCAGCCTGAGCCTGGGCGATCTGCGCGCGCAGGGGCTGGAGCCGATGGCCCTCAACAGCCTGTTGGCGGGCTTGGGCAGCTCGAATGCCATTGCCGCGATCGACAGCCTGGACGAGCTGGCGCGCACCTTCGATATGGGCCGCTTCGGCCGTTCGACGCCGAAATTCGACCCCGAGGAACTGTTCCGCCTCAATGCCCGGCTGCTGCACGATCTGCCGCTGGCGGCGGTGGCCGACCGCCTGCGCGGGCTCGGCATGGATGCCGACGAGCCCTTCTGGCTGGCGGTGCGCGGCAATCTCGAATTGCTGTCCGATGCCGAGGCCTGGTGGAAGATCTGCCGGCAGCCTCTGACACCCTCGATCGAGGATGCCGCTTTCGCCGCCCAGGCCGCGGAGCTGCTGCCCGCCGAACCCTGGACCGTCGAGACCTGGAAGGACTGGACCCAGACCGTTCAGGGCGCCAGCGGCCGCAAGGGCAAACCCCTCTTCCACCCGCTGCGCCTGGCGCTGACGGGCCGCGAGGACGGGCCGGAATTGAAGACTTTGCTGCCCCTGATCGGCCGCGAGCGCGCTCTCGCCCGGCTGCAGGGCCAGACTGCCTGATTAAGGAAAAGCATGAGCCTCTACCTCTACAACACGGCGGCGCGCCGCAAGGAATTGTTCGTCCCGATCGATCCGACCCATGTCGGCATGTATGTGTGCGGCCCGACCGTCTATGACCGCGCCCATATCGGCAATGCGCGCCCGGTAGTGGTGTTCGACACGCTCTATCGCCTGCTGAAGCGGCTCTATCCGAAGGTCACCTACGTCCGCAACATCACCGACGTGGACGACAAGATCAATGCGCGCGCCAAGGAAGCGGGCGAGCCGATCTCGGCGCTGACCGCGCGCACCACCAAGGATTATCACGACGACATGGGCGCGCTGAACGCGCTGACGCCCGACGTCGAGCCGCGCGCCACCGCCCATATCCCGCAGATGCTGGATATGATCGGCCAGCTGATCAAGAACGGGAATGCGTACGAGGCCGAAGGCCATGTGCTGTTCTCGATCTCCAGCATGGACGATTACGGCGCCCTGTCCGGCCGGTCCATGGATGAGATGATCGCCGGCGCCCGCGTCGAGGTCGCGCCCTATAAGCGCGATGCCGGCGATTTCGTGCTGTGGAAGCCGTCCTCCGACGATCTGCCGGGCTGGGACAGCCCCTATGGCCGCGGCCGCCCGGGCTGGCATCTCGAATGCTCGGCCATGAGCCGCGAATATCTCGGCATGACCTTCGACATCCATGGCGGCGGGCAGGACCTGGTGTTCCCGCACCATGAGAATGAGCGCGCCCAGAGCCAGTGCGCCAATCACAAGCCCTTCGCCCGCTATTGGCTGCATAACGGCTTCCTGCAGGTGGAAGGCGAGAAGATGTCGAAGTCTCTCGGCAACTTCTTCACCGTCAACGATCTGCTGGCCACCGCGCCCGGCGAGGCGATCCGCCTGACCCTGCTGTCGGCCCATTACCACCAGCCGATCGACTGGACCGCCGAGGGCCTGAAGCAGTCGCGCGCCGCGATGGACCGCTTCTATCTGGCCTTGCGCGCCGTCGAGGACGTGCCGGCCGAACCCGCCAAGACCCTGCCCGCCGAAATGCTGGCCGCGCTGGAAGACGACCTCAACACGCCGCTGGCCATCAGCCATCTGCACGACATCGCCGGCCGCCTCAACAAGGCCAAGACGATCGATGAGAAGATCGAGCTGAAATCGGCCCTGCTCGCCGCCGGCGACGTGCTGGGCATCCTGCAGCAACCGGTCGATCAATGGTTCCGCTGGACTCCCGCCGGCGGCTCGGCCCTGACCGATGACGAGATCGAGGATCTGGTCCAGCGCCGCCTGCAGGCCCGCAAGGACCGCGACTTCGCCGAAGCCGACCGCATCCGCCAGGAACTGACCGACAAAGGCGTGCTGCTGGAGGATGGTCCCGGCGGGACTCAATGGCGTAGGGGTTGACGGCGCACTTCGGCGTCCTCGGGTCCTAATACGCGCCCATCCTGGGCGAGAAGCTCCAGCTTTCTGACCGGCTGGCCGTGCTTCTTGTCGACCAGAACCACGTGCTTCTCGCCGGGCTCGAAGAAGAACGCTTCGCCCCATTGCCTCAGCGCGGCCAGAACGGGAAACAGGCCGCGCCCTTTCTCGGTCAGCACATAATCGTGATAGGGGCTGCCGTCGGAGGCGGGAACTGTCTCCAGAATGCCGTGCGCGACGAGGTTTTTCAGGCGGACAGCGAGGATATTCTTCGCCAGCCCCAGGCTCTTCTGAAATTCCCCGAAACGGCGCAGCCCGTCGAAGGCATCACGCACGATCAGCAAAGACCACCAATCCCCGATCGCGTCCAACGGACGGGCGACACCGCACCGCGACTCGCTGTGGCTGATCCTTTTGACCATCGAAACACTCTCCTCTCTCGTGGTTGCAAATTAAAACCGTAAGCGATATGACTCAAGTGGTTTTAATTTGAAACCACTTGAGGAGCCCCTTCATGATCCCGCCCGACGCCACCTTCGGCGGCACTTTCCCCTATGCGCCGCACTTCACCACCGCGCCCGGTTTTCCCATGCATTACGTCGATGAAGGTCCCCGGAATGGCGAAATCGTGCTCTGCCTGCATGGCGAGCCGACCTGGGGCTATCTGTTTCGGCATCTGATCGGGGTCTTGAGCGCTACGCATCGGGTCGTCGCGCCCGACCATATGGGCTTCGGCAAAAGTGCTACGCCGCAAGACCGCAGCTATTGGCTGCAGGATCACGTCGATAATCTCGAACGCTTCGTGCTGGCTCTGGACCTTAAGGATATCACGCTGGTGCTGCACGATTTCGGCGGACCGGTGGGAATGGGCCTCGCCGCCCGGCATCCGGACCGCATCCGCCGCATCATCTCCACCAACGGCCCGGTCGCTTTCGGTCAGCCTGACGCTCTGGACCGGTTAATGGCGAATGCCGGCACCTCGCCCTGGTTCCAATGGATCAACCGAGCGCAGGTGGATGGCAGTCTCGACACCATCCTCGGCCAGCTCGGCTTCAACATCCTGAGCACGCTCAAGCTGAACGGTTTCGAGAACCATTCGGTGATCAGCGACGAGTGGATCGCAGCCTATGGATCGGCCTTCCCGACTCCCGCCGACTGCCTGGGCGCGATTGGCTGGGCCAAGGGGAACGCGCTGGGCGAGCACAAATTCGAAATGCCTGACGCCGCGGCAATCCAGACGATCCGCGCGCGCCCCGCTTTGGCCATCTGGGGTGAGGAGGACCGGACGCTGGGTGCCGATCACTTCCTGCCGCTGTTCACCGACCTGTTCCCGACCGCGCCGGTACATCGCCTGCCCGGCGTCGGCCATTACTGCCTGGAAGACGCACCGGATGAGATCTCGGCGATCATTGCGGGATTTCTGCACAACAGCTGAAAAAATCCCCTTGCTCCTGGGGGGAGGAGCAAGGGGACTTCAAAAGCGCGAGGGGGGATCACGCTTCGACGAAGTTACCCGTCTGGTAATCGTGGATGGCCTGTTCGATCTCTTCGCGGGAATTCATCACGAAGGGACCGTACTGAACCACCGGTTCGTTCAGCGGCCGGGCCGCCAGGAGCAGGAATTTGGTGCCACCGTCATGGGCGGCGATCTCGATTTCGCTGCCGGGTGACAGGATGGCGGCCTGATGGGTCGACAGGCGTTCGCCGGCAATGACCAGCGTGCCTTCGTAGGGATAGACGAAGGCGTTGTGGCCTTCGGGCAGGTCCTGGGTAAAGCTCTGCCCCGCCGGCAGATCGACATCGATCATCAGCGGCTGGGTCGAGACGCCGTCGATCGGGCCGGTCACGCCGTGCGAGGTTCCCGCCACCACCTTGACCTTGCCGCCGCCGGCAAGCTGGGCGACCGGGATCTGGTCGGCCTGGATGTCGCGATAGCCGGCCGGCTTCATCTTTTCGGACGAGGGCAGGTTGATCCACAGCTGGAAGCCGCGCATGCGGCCGCTCTCCTGCTGCGGCATCTCGGAATGGATGATGCCGCGGCCGGCGGTCATCCATTGGGCGCCGCCGCTGCGCAGCTCGCCGACATTGCCCAGATGATCCTCGTGCCGCATATGGCCGTCGAGCATGTAGGTGACCGTCTCGAAGCCGCGATGCGGGTGGGCGGGGAAGCCGGCGATATAGTCGCTGGCCTCCTCCGACGAGAAACAGTCGAGCATCAGGAAGGGATCGATGCGGGCGGCGTTGCTCTGGCCCAGGCTGCGCATCAGCTTCACGCCCGCGCCGTCCGACGCCGGAATTGCCCTGATGATCCCCTGAACCACACGCTTAGTCATTTTGTAGCCCTCAATCGCCGGGCGGTCGCTCCGCGCCCTTGGCTTCCGCCTCGTCCACCTCCGGCCCAAAAGGGCCTAGAGGTGGCCTTCGCGCGGCCCCGCAAGGGGGCCGGCACAGTGGGATCTTACCGCACCGCCTGAGTTAGGCGGCCAGCTTCTCGACCTCGGCCTTGGCGGCCTTCATCGCCTCGGCCTTCTTCTCGTCGCCGTAAGCCAAGCCTTCGGCATAGACGAAGTTTACATCGGTCATGCCCAGGAAGCCCAGGAACTGGCGGACAAACGGGGTCTCGACGTCGTTCGGGGTGCCGGCATAGAGGCCGCCGCGGGTCGAGAACACCACCGCCTTCTTGCCGGTCAGCAGGCCGACGGGGCCCTGCTCGGTATATTTGAAGGTAACACCGGCGCGGGCGATATGGTCGAAGTAAGCCTTCAGCACCGAGGGAATGTTGAAATTATACATCGGGGCGCCGATCACGATGGTGTCGGCAGCCTGGATCTCGGCGACCAGCTCGTCGGACAGGGCGATCGCCGCCTTCTGCGCGTCGCTGCGCTGATCGGCGGGGGTGAAATAGGCGCCGACGGTCTCACCGCCCAGATGCGGGACCGGGTTGGCCGCCAGGTCGCGGGTCACGATCTTGGCGCCGGGGTTCGACTTCAGATAGGCCGCGACATAATGGTCGGCCAGCTGGCTCGACTGCCCGCCCTGGGAGAAAACGCTGCTGTTGATCTGCAGGAGAGTGGTCATTTGAAACCTCCATCGGAGAGTGTTGAATTTGCTGGAGGCGATGAAACTATTTATTCAGGCGATAAAAAAGACGAATATATTGCTGAAACCCATCCAATAAACTGATCAATGCCATGCTGAATGCCCCGCACATCACCCTGGAACAATGGCGCGCGCTGATCGCCGTGGTCGATGCCGGCGGCTATGCCCAGGCCGCGCAAAAGCTCAATAAAAGCCAGTCCGCCGTCACCTATTCGGTGCAGAAGATCGAGGAGATGCTGGGCGTCGCCGTGTTCGAGATCCAGGGCCGCAAGGCGCAGCTGACCCAGACCGGCAAGATGCTCTATCGCCGCGCGCTATCGCTGGTCGAGGAGGCCGGACTGCTGGAACGCGCCGCCAAGACCCTGTCGGCCGGCTGGGAAGCGGAGCTGACCATCGCCGTCGAGATCCTGTTCCCCAGCTGGCTGCTGTTCGACTGCCTGGCCAAGTTCGGCGAGGAAGCGCCGAATACCCGTATCGAAGTGATCGAATCTGTGATCTCCGGGACGTCCGAAGCCCTGCTGCAGCATCGCGCCGATCTGGCCATCGCCCCCACTCTGCCGCCGGGCTTCCTGGGCGAACCGCTGATGCCGATGCCGATCATCGCCGCCGCCCACCCCGACCATCCGCTGCATCATCTCGGCCGCCCGGTCACGGCGCGCGATCTCAAGCGCTACCGCCATCTGGTGGTGCGCGATTCCGGCAGTGTGCGCACCTCCAAGGTGATGTCGATCGAGGTCGAGCAGCGCTGGACCGTCACCACCATGTCGAGCTCGATCCAGGCCGCCGCCGCAGGCCACGGCTTCGCCTGGCTGCCCGAATACCGCATCCAGCGGGAAATCGCCGCGGGCACCCTCGCCCCGCTGCCGATGAAGGAAGGCGGCCGCCGCGAGGTGCAGCTCTATCTGGTGCTGGCCGATCCGGATTTCGCCGGTCCCGGCGCACGGCGCCTGGCGGAAATACTGCGCGAGAGCGTCAGCGGCGAGTGCAAGCGCCTCGGCCCACCGCCGATGGTCCCCTGAGCGCTAAATCCTTGAGGCACGCTACCTCATAGGGCATCCTGCCTGACCTTTATTTTCAGTCCGGTACAGGAAACCATGAGCGATAAGCGCGTCTATCTGTATGACAGCACGCTGCGCGACGGAGCGCAGACGCAGGGCGTTGATTTCAGCCCGGCGGACAAGATGGCTATTGCGCGCGAACTGGATTCCCTGGGCATTGACTATATTGAAGGCGGCTGGCCCGGCGCCAATCCGACCGACGACGCCTTCTTCGCCGACGCGCCGAAGCTGGCCCGCGCCACCCTGACCGCGTTCGGCATGACGCGGCGCGCCGGCCGCTCGGCCTCGAACGATCCCGGCCTGCAGGCGGTGCTGGTGCCGGCGGCCAAGGCCGTGACCCTGGTCGGCAAGAGCTGGGATTTCCAGGTCACCGTCGCGCTCGGCATTCCGCTGGACGAGAATGTCCGCATGGTCTCGGAATCGGTGTCCTATGCGAAGACCAAGGTCGCCGAGGTGATCTTCGACGCCGAACATTTCTTCGACGGCTATCGCGCCAATCCCGGCTATGCCCTGTCCGTCGCCACGGCGGCCTACGAAGCCGGGGCGCGCTGGGTGGTGCTGTGCGACACCAATGGCGGCTCGCTGCCGCACGAGGTCGAGGAGATCGTTACTGCCGTCGCCAAGGTCGTGCCGGGCGCCAATATCGGCATCCATTGCCATAACGATTCCGCCTCCGCCGTCGCCAATTCGCTGGCCGCGGTGCGGGCCGGCGCGCGCCAGATCCAAGGCACGCTGAACGGCCTGGGCGAGCGCTGCGGCAACGCCAATCTGATCTCGATCCTGCCCAATCTGATGCTGAAGATGGGCTATGAGACCGGCGTGTCCGAGGCCGACCTCACCAAGCTGACCCATGTCTCGCGCATGCTGGACGAGCGCCTGAACCGGGCGCCGGACCGCCACGCGCCCTATGTCGGCGATTCCGCTTTCGCGCATAAGGGTGGGCTGCATGTCTCCGCCGTCGAGAAGGACCCGCGCTGCTACGAACATGTCACGCCGGAATCGGTCGGCAACCGCCGCCATATCGTGGTGTCGGACCAGGCCGGCCGCTCGAACATCCTGGCCCGCTTCCGCGACATCGGCATCGATGCCGATCCGAACGACCCCAAGGTGTCGAAGCTGATCGACGAGGTGAAGCAGCGCGAATATGCCGGCTATGCCTATGACGGCGCCGAGGCCAGCTTCGAATTGCTGGCCAGGCGCATGCTGTCCTCGGTGCCGGATTATTTCCGCCTGCTCGGCTTTCGCGTCATCGACGAGCGGCGCTGGGATGTCGGCACCGACCTGCTGACCTTGTCCGAAGCCATCATCAAGGCAGAGGTCAAGGGCGAGACCCTGATGACCGTGGCGGAAGGCAACGGCCCGGTCGCCGCGCTCGACGCCGCGATGCGCAAGATACTCAGCCCTGCCTATCCGCAGCTGGCGGATTTGCGTCTGGTCGATTACAAGGTGCGCATTCTGGACCCCCAGGCGGCCACCAACGCCCAGACGCGCGTCATGATCGAAAGCGCCGACGGCAAGGGCGAACGCTGGTCGACGGTCGGGGTCTCGACCAACGTCATCGACGCCTCCTATGCGGCGCTGCATGACAGCATCACCTATAAACTGCTGCGCGACGGCGCATAGATAGAGAGTTTCATGTCACTGCCTCCCGCGATCATTCTGGTCCGCCCGCAATTGTCCGAGAATATCGGCACCACGGCGCGGGCGATGATGAATTGCGCGCTGACCAATTTGCGTCTGGTCGGTCCGCGCGAAGACTGGCTGTCCGAGAGGGCCATCGCCGCCGCCTCGGGCGCCGAGAAGATCCTCGAAGCCGCCCAGGTGTTCGACCGCACCGAGGATGCCATCGCCGACCTGCAGAAGGTCTATGCCACCACCGGGCGCAACCGCTTCATGGTCAAGCCGGTGGTGACGCCCAAGCAGGCCGCCACCGAAATCCGCGCCCATCACGCCGCCGGCGACGTGAAGACCGCCGTGATGTTCGGCCCCGAGCGCACCGGCCTCGAGAATGACGACGTCGCCTTGGCCGACACGGTCATTACCGTGCCCCTGAACCCCGAGCACTTCTCGCTGAACCTCGCGCAATGCGTATTGCTGATCGGCTATGAATGGTTCCAGGCCGGCGATCCGGCCGAACCGGTATCGATGACCAAGGGCGCGGCCCCGCCGGCCACCAAGAAGGATCTGATCGGCTTCTTCGAGCATCTCGAACGTGAATTGGACGATTGCGGCTTCTACCGCGTGACCGAGAAGCGCCCGGGCATGGTTCGCAATATCCGCAATATGTTCGAGCGCGCCGAACTGACCTTGCAGGAAGTCCGCACGCTTCATGGTATCGTGCACGAGCTGGTGACCTATCGCCGGCGGAAAGGCGAAGAGAATGACTAACGCTCCCGTCTTCGATCAGACTTTCGCCAGCACGTTCGAACAGCTGCTGGTATGGCGCCGCGATGTACGCCGGTTCAAGACCGATCCGCTGGATGTCGCCAGCGTCAAGCATCTGATCGAGCTGGCCTGCCTGGCCCCGTCGGTCGGCAACGCCCAGCCCTGGCGCTTCGTCAATGTCGAGAGCCCCGCCCGCCGCGCCGTGGTGCGCAGCAGCTTCGAGCGCTGCAACCATGATGCCTTGTCGGATTTCCGCGGCGAGCGGGCCAAGCTCTATGCGCAGCTGAAACTGTCCGGCCTCGACGATGCGCCGGTGCATATCGCCGTCTTCTGCGACCGAGAAACCCCTCTCGGCCACGGGCTGGGCCGCAAGACCATGGCCGAAACGCTGGATTATTCGGTGGTGGCCGCGATCCATAATTTCTGGCTGGCAGCCCGCATGGTGGGGATCGGCGTCGGGTGGGTCTCGATCATCGACCCGGTCGAAGTGACCCAGGCGCTGGAGGTGCCCGAGACCTGGCATCTGGTCGCCTATCTCTGTGTCGGCTATCCGGTCGAGGAGCACGACCAGCCCGAACTGGCCCGCCTGGGCTGGCAGCAGCGCGAAGCCCCGGAAAGCTTCATCTTGGAAAGATGAGTCCTTTTTGTTGACTCTCGCGCCGCGATTCGCATAATCCGCCGCCTATTCCCGAGAAAGTGGGCCGGTAGCCATTCCGTTCCCCGCCCCGCAGAGATGCGGACCAAGGCCTATCGGGACAAATTTGTTGAATAAGGAAATACGATGAGCAAGCGCATCGAAGCGAAATATAAGATCAACCGCCGCCTGGGCGTGAATCTGTGGGGCCGTTCCAAGTCCCCGCTGGCCAAGGGCCGCGAGAATCCCCCGGGCCAGCATGGCGCCCGCCGCAAGAAGCCGTCCGACTTCGGCACCCAGCTGTCGGCCAAGCAGACCCTCAAGGGCTATTACGGCAATGTCAGCGAGAAGCAGTTCCGCAAGCTGTATGACGAGGCCGTGCGCCGCCGTGGCGACACCTCCGAGAACCTGATCGAGCTGCTGGAGCGCCGCCTGGACGCGGTCGTGTACCGCCTCAAGTTCGCCCCGACCCCGTTCGCCGCCCGCCAGATCGTCAACCATGGCCACATCCGCGTGAACGGCAAGCGCGTCAACATCTCGTCCTACCAGATCAAGGACAACGACGTCATCTCGGTGAAGGAAAAGTCCAAGGACATGGCCCTGATCCTGGAAGCCGCCCAGTCGGGCGAGCGCGACGTTCCGGAATATCTGTCGGTCGACCACAAGGAGATGAAGGGTTCCTTCGTCCGCGCTCCGAAGCTGGCCGACGTGCCGTATCCGGTGCAGATGGAACCGAACCTCGTCATCGAATTCTACTCGCGCTGATCAGCGCGGCGAGTTCCGACGAAAAGAAGCCCGGCGAGCGATCGCCGGGCTTTTTCTTTGCAACCCTCTCGCCTCTCCGAGGGTTACCAGACCTGATCTGGGGTTGGAGAGGAGTCCGCCATGCCGCCGCTACGAACCAAACGGCCTTACGCCAAGGCCTTCTTGTGCGCCGTCGTCATTTTCATCATCGGAATGGGTGTCTTTTTCGCCGGCGCCGATTTGCTGCCCTCGCCCGAGGGGTTCAGCGAAGCGATGGGCCGCCTGGCCGTCAATGTCATCCTGCCGGCGCTGCTGACCGGCTTCATGGCACGCCGGGCGGTCAGGCCCTGGTCGATGGGCAAGATCGTCTCGATCTTTCTGCTGACCTTCGCGCTGCTGGCCGTCGTCCAGGCGCTGAGCTACGGGACAAGCGCGATCTTGACGTAAATCGCCGGCCTTTTGTTTTTCTCAAGATTTAGCCGCCAAGATGATGCGCGAATTTCGTGGAACGTCAGGACGGTGCCCCTATACTGGCGCCGACCGCAGAGCATCGCGTATCGAGGAAGGTGATGGCCGAGGTAATCGAGTTTTTCCTGAAGATGGACCCGGGCTATGAGGCCCAGTCGACCCAGCCGCCCTTCATCCTGCATTTCGGCCTGCCGCGCGCCAAGCTCGAGAACACCCGCAAGCAGGCCGAGGCCGCGATCAGGGGGCTGCGCCAGCAGAGGCCCTTCGCCAACGATTCCCATGCGGCGCAGTTCACCCTGGCCAGCTCGGTGATTACCGGCAACCTGCATCATCCCGACGTGAAGCAGATCCTGTCGCTGCTGCTGGTCCATCTGGTCACCGACTCGCCGGAAAAGCGCGAGACGGTGGCGAGATCGAAGATGGCGGGCTATCTGATCGCCCCCTCGCCCCAGGCCCTGGCCCATGCGCCCGAGACCACCGGCGGCACCTATATGGCGGCTGACAACGCCCTCAACGGCCTGATGAAGGACGGCATCTCGCCCTTCCGCTTCCGCTTCGCCGCGCTGACCAGCGAACCTCAATAGCGGAAGCGATCCGTTCCAGCGGCGCCTTTGCGCTCCTTCAGCCAGACGCCACCGAACACCAGCAGGAGAATCGCCGGCAGGATCGCCAGAGTGGCGAAGGAGGCCGAGGCGGCCTGATCCTCGATGCGGGCCAGAGCCTCGCCGGCCAGCTGCGCCAGCGCCTCGGCGCCGCCCGCCAGGTCGATCTTGGCCCCGTCATAGACCTCGCCCAGCTTGGGCAGCACCAGATAGCTCGACAGCGAGCCCGCCGTACCCATCAGCCCGATCAGGAACGCACCGCCGCGCGGATAGCGCTCGGCCACCGAGGCCATCATGGTCGGCCACATGAAGCAGACGCCGAAGCCCCACACGGTGGCGGCCAGGATCGCCCCCACCGGGCTTTCGGCCCGCGACAGCAGCAGCAGGCCGATGCCGGCCAGCAGGCTGGAACACCACAGCAGCCCGACATTGCCCAGGCGATGCACCAGCATCCCGGCGAAATTGCGCAGGACGAACATCAGGCCGCTGACATAAACCAGCAGCAGGATGCCGCGCATACCCACGCGGTGCGACAAGGCGACATCGACCCATTGCCCCGGCGCCAGCTCGGACGCCGCGGTCAGGAACATCGCGCCGAACCAGATGAGAAAGCTCGGCCGGCGAATGATCTCCAGGAACATGTCGCGCATGGAAATGCCCGAGGCGGCGCGCTCCGTCTGCGGGAAATGGGCGCCGGCGGCGAGAACGCCGAACACCAGGGCTGGAACCATGCTGATCCCCAGCAGCAGGCGCCAATCGAGGTCGCCCAGCAGCGCGCTGATCAGGCCGCCGACGATCAGTCCGCCCGGCCACCAAGCATGCAGCATGTTGAGGCGGCTGGTCTTGTCGTCGGGATAGAGCGCCGTGGTCATCGGATTGATGGTCGCCTCGACCGCGCCCCAGCCGATGCCGCACAGCATCATGCCGATCCACACCACATGGAACAGCGCCATGCCCTCGGCCAGCGACGCGGCATTGGTGACCAGCAAAGTGCCGCCGATCAGGCAGGCGGCGGCGCCGGCCAGCATGCGGCGCATGCCGATGGCGTCGAGGAACGGGCTGGCGATGAACAGCGTCAGCGAGAAGCCTAGAAAGCTGGCGCCCAGCGCCGCACCGGTCATCTCGCCGGCATGGACCGGATCGAGCGGCGCCAGCCATTGGTCCTTGATGCGGGCGGCGACGCCGGCCCGCAGAGACGTATTCATCGCCGCCGAAAACAGCCCCAGCACGCCGATCCAGAACAACCGGCGCGGATCAACTTTCCCCGTCATTTCCCCAACCCCAATATACGCCGGTTAAGCTCGACATCCGCTTTCCCCCCGGCGAAATCGTCGAACGCCTTGTCGGTTTTTCTGATCATGTGCTTCTTGATGAAGGGCGCACCCTCGGCGGCGCCGTCTTCGGATGCTTGAGGCAGCATTCCCATTCCAGCACCGCCCATCCCGGGTAATCGTGCTGCGCCAGCTTGCTGAACAAGGCGGTGAAGTCGATCTGCCCGTCGCCCAAGCTGCGGAACCGCCCGGGACGGTCGACCCAGGATTGGAAACCGCCATAGACGCCCGAGCGCCCGTCCTGGCGCAATTCCGCGTCCTTGACGTGGAAGGCGCGGATGCGCTGGTGGTAATGGTCGATGAAGGCCAGATAATCCATATGCTGCAGGACCATGTGGCTGGGATCGTAGAGGATGTTGGCGCGCGGATGATCCCCGACCGCCGCGAGGAACCGCTCGAAGGTCACGCCGTCATGCAGATCCTCGCCCGGATGCAGCTCGTAGCAGAGATCGACTCCGGCCTCGTCGAAGGCATCGAGGATCGGTTTCCAGCGCTTGCCCAGCTCGGCGAAGCCTTCCTCGACCAGACCGGCGGGGCGCTGCGGCCAGGGATAGAAAGCGTGCCACAGCAGCGCGCCGGAAAAGCTGGCATGGGCCTTGAGGCCCAGGCGCCGGCTGGCCTTGGCCGCCAGCGTCAACTGACTCACCGCCCATTCGGTGCGTTCCGCCGGCTTGCCGCGCAACTCTTCGGGCGCGAACACGTCGACCTGATGGTCATAAGCGGGATGCACCGCGACCAGTTGGCCCTGCAGATGGGTCGACAGCTCGGAGATGGCCAAGCCGCGCTCGGCCAGCATGCCCTTCAACTCGTCGCAATAATCCTGGCTCTCGGCGGCGCGGGCCAGATCGATGAAGCCCTTCTCCCAGGTCGGGATCTGCACGCCCACATAGCCCAGCGAGGCGACCCAGTCGGCGATCGGCGCCAGTTTGCTGAATTCCGGCTTCAACCCGGCGAACTGGGCCAGGAAGATGGCGGGCCCCTTCATAGCGAACTCCATTTCTCGGCGCCGCGGCTGTTGGCCAGCGCCGTTTCAACGAAGGCGAGACTGCGCACGCCTTCGGCGATGCCGGGGAACCACAGCGGGTCGCCCAGCGGTGAGGTGACGCGTCCGGCGGCCAGGGTGCCGGCCACGGCGCGGTAGTGATTGGCGAAGGCCTCGATATAGCCGCCCGGATGACCGGCCGGCACGCGGCAGCGCGCCAGGGCTTCCGGCGACAGGCCGGGACCGCCCATGCGCAAAGTTTCCATCGGCCGGTCGGGCCATTTCAGGATCAGGCTGTCCGGCTCGGTCTGGGTCCAGACCAGGCCGCCCTTCTCGCCATAGATCCGGATCGACAAGCCGTTCTCTTCGCCGGCGCAGATCTGGCTGGCGGTCAGCGTGCCGCGCGCGCCATTGGCGAAGCGCAGCAGCACCGAGGAATCGTCGTCGAGACGGCGGCCCGGCACATGGGTGGAGACGTCGGCGGAAATCTCGGTAACGCGCTGGCCGGAGATGTGTTCGGCCAACTGGAAGGCATGCACGCCGATATCGGCCAGGCAGCAGCTGATGCCGGCGCGGGCGGGATCGGTGCGCCATGCCGCCTGCTTCTGCCCGTCCTGTTCGATCGGCGCCGACAGCCAGCCTTGCGGATACATCACGTCGATGCGGCGGATCGCGCCGAACTCGCCCCGCGCGACACGGCGGCGGGCTTCCTCGACCAGCGGATACCCGGCATAGGTGTAGGTCAGGGCGTAAAGCTTGCCGCTCTCCTTGACCGCGACGGCGATGCTGTCGGCCTCGGCGCGGTCCATCGCCGCCGGCTTGTCGGAAATCACATGGAACCCGGCCTTCAGCGCGGCGATGGCCGCCAGAGCGTGCAGGTGATTGGGCGTGACGATGACCAGTGCATCCATGCGGCCTTTCTCGCCGGCCAGCAGGGCGCCGAGATCGTCATAGGCGCGCGCCGGATCGAGGCCGAGGGCGGCGGCGGTGCGCCGTCCCTTGGCTGGGTCCTGGCTGAACGCGCCGCAAACCAGCTCGAACTGACCGTCGAGCGCGGCGGCGGCGCGGTGAACGGCGCCGATGAACGCCCCCTCCGCGCCGCCCACCATCCCGTAACGGATTTTATTCATATACTGCCCCTCAGACGCCGGGCGCGGCCTTCCGGCCGCTTGGCTTCGCTCCGACTTCCCTCCTCGGCCGATGGCCTCGTCGTCGCTTCGCGGTCGCGCAGTCGCGCTCCTGTCGCGCGCGCTTTACGCGCGCTCACGGCAGGACGTGGATCTTGATGTTGCGGAAAGCCACGCCGTCGCCATGGTCCTGCAGGACGATCAAGCCGGTGTCGTGCTTGGCGAATTCCGGCCACTTCTCGAACTTGGTGCCCTTGATGCGGTTCTCGAAATCCTCGGAACCGATGGTGTATTCGGCCACTTTGACGCCGTTCAGCCAATGCTCGACGTGGTTATGATCGACCTTGAGGAGCGAGTGGTTGAACTCGCCGACCGGCTTGGTGACGTCCTTGCTGGGAGCGACCAGGCCGAACAGTCCGGCGGCGGTCTCCAGCGGCGGCTCGCCGTGCGCATTGTCCAGCAGCTGATATTCCGGACCGCTCAGATAGGGATGATCGCCGGCCCCTTCGGACACGTGATACATCACGCCGCTATTGCCCATCTTCGAAATGCGCCAATCGAAGGCCAGCTCGAAATTGGTGTAGTCCTTGTCGGTCACCAGATCGCCGCCGCCGCCCTGGGTCAGGGTCAGCACGCCGTCGATCACCTGCCATTGCGCGCCGGCCTCGGTCTTCTTGTAGCTGCGCCAGCCATGGGTGGTCTTGCCGTCGAACAGCAGCACCCAGCCATCGGCCTTTTCCTTGGCGGTCAGTGTGTTCTCGGCAGCCTGCGCGGCGCTGAACAGGCCGGCGACGAACAGAAGAACGATCAGTTTCCTCATTTTCTTTCCTCTCTTGGGGTCTTAGACGCCGAGCGCTTTGCACTCGCGGTCGATGATGGCCATCATTTCGTCGGTCGGAGCCGGGAAGGCTTCCAGCGCCACATTGCCGCTATAGCCGATATCCTTGAAACCGGCGTCGCTGGAGAAGTACGCCGCGACCACCAGATTGCGCAGCCGCTTGAAGAACAGGAAATCCGACATGCCGGCCATTTCGGTCATCAGCTCGACGCGCTGGGCATCGGTGATGGCGGTGAAGTCCTTGCCATAGCGCCGGGTGCTGTCCTTATCGACCCAGACCAGGCCGCTTTGCACGATGTCGCGGTCGGATTGCTGCTCGGGATAGGGCGCGCTGATCCATTCATCGACGAAGTCATGGATGCCCAGCGCGCTGGCCGCCGGCGAACCGTTGGCGGCGGGCAGGAACAGATCGGCCAGCAGCGCGGTCTGTTTCAGCTCGTGCGGGCTCATCACCTTGTCCCACTGGATCGGGGCGACCTTGTTGAGATCGGGATCGGTGCCATAGCCCTTGGGCGACGGCATGAAGGTGCCGGCCAGCGACTTGCCGTGATGGGCGGAATAGGCCAGGGCCGCGGCGAACCATTTCAGGGTCGTGCGGCGGTCGACGGAGACGAGGCTCATCACAGCGCTCCTTTGCGGGCCTGGTCGGCGAGATAGGTGGCGTTGCGCCAGGTCAGCGCCAGGATGGTTTCGGTCGGGTTCTTGTCCGGCGAGGACGGCATCACGCCGCCATCCATGATGAACAGATTCTTCACGTCCCAGCTCTGGCCGTAGGAATTGACCACGGAATCCTTGGGCGTGTTGCCCATGCGCGCGGTGCCGACCTCGTGGATGATCTCGCCGCCGACCGAGATGGCCTTTTCGCCATCGGTCTCCAGCCCGTCGAAGGGCTTGCCCCCCAGCCGGTCGATCAGTTCCAGGAAAGTCTTGCGCATATGCGACGCCTGGCGCGTCTCGTGCTCGCTCCACTTCCAATGGAAGCGCAGCACCGGGATACCCCACTTGTCCTTGGTGTCGGGATCGATCTCGCAATAGGAGTTTTCGTTGGGGATCATCTCGCCGCGGCCGTCGAAGCTGCAGATGGCGCCGTATTTCTGGCGCATCTCATCGCGCAGACCGGCGCCGAACGCCGTCTTGCACTGGTCCGCATAGTCGCCCATCAGGCTCATCGAGGGCATGCGCTGGCCGCCGAAGATCTCGATGTGATAGCCGCGGGCGAAGCCGAGCTCCTTCTGCTTGTTGAGGCCCCACCACGGCACATAGATATGGCCGACCGACATGCCGTCGTCATTGCGGTGCGGCAGCTTTTCCAGGGCGGGGAAATAACCGGCGGTGGTCGACCCCACGGTGTCCATCAGATAGCGTCCGACCAGGCCGGAGGAATTGGCCAATCCGCCCGGCTTGGAATTCAGCAGGATGCGCGCCGATTCGCAGGCGCCGGCGGACAGGATCACCACCTTGCCCTTGGCGGTGTGATGCTCGCCGGTGACGCGATCGATGAAAGAGACGCCCTCGGCCTTGCCGTGCTTGCCCATATCGACCTGATAGACCAGCGAATTGGTCCGGGTGGTCAAATTGCCGGTGGCGCGGGCGACCGGCAGCAGCACGGTGGTGCTCTGGAAATTGGCGGCGATCGAACAGCCGCGGCCGCAGGGCGTCGCCCACAGGCAGGCCGGGCGGCCGTTATGCGGCTGGGTCAGGATGGCCGCGCGGGTCGAAGCGACCGGAATGTTCATCGCCTTGAAGCCGCGCGCCAGGAACGCCTCGTGCGGGCGCATCGCCGGCGGCGGCAGATGACAGCCGGGCGGGCTGTCCGGCACGTTCTCGAGCCCCTCGGCCTTGCCGGTGACGCCGATCAGACGCTCGACCTTGTCATACCAGGGAGCGATCTCGTCATAGGATACCGGCCAGTCGAAGCCCAGGCCGTCACGGCTGTAGGGCTTGAAGTCATACGGGCCATAGCGGAAGGAATAGCGGCCCCAATGGTTGGTGCGGCCGCCCAGCATACGGGGGCGCCACCATTTGAATTCGGACCCCGGCGCCGAGACATAAGGCTCGTTCGGCACTTCCCAGCCGCCATCGACGGTGGCGTCGTAGAAGCCGAAATTCTTGTCGGGGGTCGAGACGCCGCGCAAGGGCGCCTGCTGCGGCGTGTTGAACATCGCCGTCTCGGTTTCCGGGTCGTAGTGACGGCCGGCTTCGAGTAGCAGAACCTTGAGCTTCTTCTGGGTCAGGATATAGGCGGCCATACCGCCGCCGGCGCCCGAGCCGACAATGATGGCGTCGTAGATTTTGTCGCTGGTGGTCACGCAGATCCTCCCCTAAACATATTTTTCAACAGCGTTGCCGTAAACGTTTACACTGTCAAGGCCTCGAATAATAATGCGAGGCTGCAGCCAACAAAAATAACCGGGGGGTATCGGGATGGCCGATATCAGGACGGTGGCCGCGGCCGCCGGAGTTTCCATCGCCACCGTTTCGCGCGTTCTGAAGACGCCGGACGTCGTCACCAAAGCGACCCGCGACAAGGTCATGGCCGCCGTCGAAGCGACCGGCTATCGGCCCAACGCGCTGGCCAGCGGTCTGCGGCGCGCCAAGAGCGACAATATCGTCGTGGTGGTGCCGTTCATTCAGAACCCGTTCTTTTCGGGGGTGATTCAGGGCATCGAAGGCGTCGCCTTCGCCGAGGGCTATCAGGTGCTGCTGGGCGAGAGCCAGAACGACCAGGCGCGGCTGGATTCCTATGCCGCCATGCTGCGCAGCAAGACCGCCGACGGGCTGATCCTGCTGGGCGCGGCGTTGCCCAGCCAGGTTCCCGACAAGACCCCGCTGGTGATGGCCTGCGAATATTTCCCCGATCACCGCATCCCGGCGATCCGCATCGACAACGAGGCGGCGGCGAAACTGGCGACCGAGCACCTGATCGGGCTGGGGCACAAGCGCATCGGCAAGATCGCCGGCCCGCACGACAATCAGCTCAGCCAGGACCGCATCGCCGGCTATCGCGCCGCCTTGACGGCAGCCGGGCTGGCCTATGACGAAAAGCTGGTGGTGGAAGGCGATTTCGACGTGGAATCGGGCCATGCGGCGATGAGCCGCCTGCTCGATCTGCCCGAGCCGCCGACGGCGGTTTTCTCGGCCAGCGACGAGATGGCGATCGGCGCGCTGAAGGCCGCGCGCGAGCATGGCAAGCGCGTGCCGGACGATCTGTCGCTGATCGGCTTCGACGGCATCCGCTATGGCGATTTCTGCGATCCGCCGCTGACTACCGTCGTGCAGCCCAACGTCGAGATCGGCGCCGCCGCGGCACGCCTGATGATCGGGATCTTGAAAGGCGGGGACATTCCCGCCGAGGACATCGTCCTGCCGGCCAGCTTGCTGGTCCGGCAGTCGACGGGTCCTGCAAAGTAGTACTTGGCTGGAAATTCGTTCTGGTGGCGCAGATATGCCAGGAACGAGCCGCGCAAAACCGGAGCGTAGCAGCGCTACGTGAGGATTTGAGCAGCGCAGTGACGCCGCAGATGCGGCGCCAGAGCGGATTTACGGCCAGGTACTTAGGAGAGAACGCCTTTTTCCTGCAGCAGGGTCTGCAGTTCACCGTTGGCGGCCATCTCGCGCACGATGTCGCAGCCGCCGACGAACTCGCCCTTGACGTAGAGCTGGGGAATGGTCGGCCAGTTGGTGTATTGCTTGATGCCTTCGCGGATCGAGGGATCGACCAGCACGTCGATGCCTTTGAACTTCACACCGAGGTCCGACAGGATCTTCGAAGTGGCAGCCGAGAAGCCGCACTGCGGGAACATCGGGGTTCCCTTCATGTAGAGCACCACGGCGTTTTCATTGAGCTCCTGCTCAATGCGTTCGAAAACCGGGTTCGTGTTCATCGGAAAAACTCCAAGGCAAAATGCATCGATCTGATGCCGCATATAACCATGATCGGCGCGGAATTCAATCCGCCGCAACCCTGCCCCTCGCCGGGATCGAGTAGAGCAGCAGCCCGAACCAGATCAGCGCGAAGGTGACGAATTGCAGGCGCCCCAGCGCCTCGCCCAGCAACGCCACGGCGATCGCCGCCTGCATGGTCGGGTTGATATATTGCAGAACCCCGGCGGTGGACAGCGACAGACGCCGCGCGCCGAAGCCGAACAGCACCAGCGGCAGGGTCGTCACCGGACCGCAGGCGATCAGCAGCGCCTTGATGGAGAGCGGCGCCTGCAACAGCGCCCCACCCTCGGGCCGGGTCAGCAGATAGGCGGCGGCGAACGGCGTCATCAGCAGGGTCTCGACGGTCAGGCCGACCATCGAATCGACCGCCACGATCTTGCGCAGCAGGCCATAGAGCCCGAAGCTGAGCGGCAGCACGACCACCACCCAGGGCAATTCGCCGCGGTCCCAGGTCAGCAGCCCGACCGCAGCCACCATCACCGCAGTCGCCACGCATTGGCGGAGGGAGAGCCGTTCCTTGAGGAACAGCACGCCGAGCAGCATCATCACCAGCGGCATGACGTAATAGGCCAGGCTGGCGTCGAGCGCCCGCCCCACCGTCACGGCCCAGATGAAGGTGCCCCAATTGATCGAGATGCAGATGCCCGAGGCGAGCAGCCCCAGCAACGTGCGGCGATGGGTGAAGGCGCGCGCCAGTTCCGGCAGCTTGCCGCGCACAGCCAGCAGCCCGACGCACAGGATCGCGCTCCAGACGACGCGGTGGCACAGCACCTCGATCGCCGAAACCGACGCCAGGGAATGATAATAGAGGGGAAACAACCCCCAGATCAGATAAGCGGAAAGCGCCGCCGCGAAGCCGAGGCGGCGCTCTTTCAACTGATCGATTTCTCAGGCTTCCGCAGGCAGAGCGGTCTGCAGCGCTAGAGCGTGCAGCTCCCCGCCCATCTTGCCGCGCAGGGCGGCATAGACCATCTGGTGCTGCTGCACGCGGCTCTTGCCCTTGAAGGCGGACGAAACCACCGTCGCGGCATAATGCTCGCCGTCGCCGGCCAGGTCGTCGATGGTGACGACCGCATCCGGCAGGGCTTCCTTGATCATCGCCGTGATGTCGGCGGCGTCCATGGCCATAATCTTGTTCCTTACGCGTTGCTGTCCGGAGACGACATGAAATCGGGCAGCCAGGCTTCGTTGCGCTGCTTGAGGTCTGACACGGAAATGGCCCCGACGCCGGTCAAGGTCAAGTCGTCGCCGCCCACCGAGCCGATCACCCGGGCCGAGATGTCGCCGCGCTGGGCGGCTTCCAGGATCTCCGGCAGACGGTCCTGCGCGGCGGTCAGAACATAGCGGCCCTGATCCTCGCCGAACCACCAGCCATGGGCGGCCAGATTGTGCGGCGGCTCAAGCGTGCAGCCGGTGTTCGAAGCCATCGCCATCTCGGCGATGGCGACCAGCAGCCCGCCATCCGACACGTCGTGCGAGGCGCTGATGGCGCCGGCCGCGATCATGGCACGGACGAATTCGCCCTCGCGCTTCTCGCGGTGCAGGGCGACCGGCGGCGGCGCGCCGTCTTCACGGCCGCACAGCTCGCGCAGATAGAGCGAAGAGCCCATCCAGCCCTTGGTCTCGCCGATGACGATGATGGCATCGCCGTCGCGCTTGAAGGGGATCGTGGTGACGGTGTCGAGATCGTCGATCAGGCCGACCGCGCCCAGGGCCGGCGTCGGCAGGATCGCCTTGCCCTCGGTCTCGTTGTAGAGCGAGACGTTGCCCGACACGATCGGGAAATCGAGAGCCTTGCAGGCCTCGCCGATGCCCTGGATGGACTCGACGATCTGGCCCATGATCTCGGGCTTCTCGGGATTGCCGAAATCGAGGTTGTCGGTGACGGCCAGCGGCTTGGCGCCGGTCGCCGACAGATTGCGATAGGCTTCCGCGACAGCCTGACGCCCGCCCTCATGCGGGTCGGCATAGACGTAACGCGGCGTGCAGTCGGTGGTGATGGCCAGGCCGCGATTGGTGCCATGGATACGCACCACGGCGGAATCGCCGCCTGGGCGAACAACCGTGTCGTTCATCACCATGTGGTCGTAGCGTTCCCAGATCCAGCGGCGGCTGGCCAGGTCCGGCGAACCCAGCAGGGTCTTCAGCGCGACCAGCGGATTGTGCGCCGGCACGTCGTGCAGGTCGATCACCGGACGCTTCACCGAGGGAACCCACGGACGGTCATATTCCGGGCTGGCCTGGGCCAGCGGATCGATCGGCAGATCGGCAACCACCTCGCCATGGCGCTTCAGCACCATGCGGCCGGTGTCGGTCAGGGTGCCGACGATGGCGAAATCCAGTTCCCACTTGTCGAAGATGGCCTTGGCCTGCGGCTCCGAGCCCGGCTTGAGGACCATCAGCATGCGCTCCTGGCTCTCCGACAGCATGATCTCGTAAGCGGTCATGCCCTCTTCGCGCATCGGCACATTGTCGAGATCCATCTCGATGCCCAGCCCGCCCTTCGACGCCATCTCGAAAGACGACGAGGTCAGGCCGGCGGCGCCCATGTCCTGGATGGCGACGATGCAGTCGGTGGCCATCAGCTCCAGGCAGGCTTCGATCAGCAGCTTCTCGGTGAAGGGGTCGCCGACCTGCACGGTCGGGCGCTTCTCTTCATTGTCCGCCGAGAATTCGGCCGAGGCCATGGTAGCGCCGTGGATGCCGTCACGGCCGGTCTTCGACCCGACATAGACGACCGGATTACCGACGCCGGCGGCGGCCGAATAGAAGATGCGGTCGGCTTTGGCCAGACCGACGGTCATGGCGTTGACCAGGATGTTGCCATTGTAGGACGGGTGGAAATTGGTTTCGCCGCCCACGGTGGGCACGCCGACGCAATTGCCGTAGCCGCCGATGCCGGCGACCACGCCCGACACCAGATGGCGGGTCTTGGGATGCTTGGGATCGCCGAAGCGCAGGGCGTTCATGTTGGCGATCGGACGCGCCCCCATGGTGAACACGTCGCGTAAGATTCCGCCGACGCCGGTCGCCGCGCCCTGATAGGGCTCGATGAAGGACGGGTGGTTATGGCTTTCCATCTTGAAGATGGCCGCCAGGCCGTCGCCGATATCGATCACGCCGGCATTCTCGCCGGGACCGCAGATCACCCACGGCGCCGTGGTCGGCAGGGTCTTCAGCCACTTCTTCGAGCTCTTGTACGAGCAATGCTCGGACCACATCACCGAGAAGATGCCCAGCTCGGTCAGATTGGGCTCGCGGCCCATGATCTCGAGCACCAGTTTATATTCGTCGGGGCTGAGGCCGTGCGACTTGACGATTTCAGGGGTAATGGTCACGACAGCGCCTCCAGCAGGCTTTCGAACATGGCGCGGCCATCGGTGCCGCCGACCTTTTCGTCGGCCAGGCGTTCGGGATGCGGCATCATGCCGAGGATGCGGCGGCTCTTGTCGAAGATGCCGGCGATGTTGCGCTGCGAGCCGTTGGGATTGGCGGCCTTGGTCTCGGCGCCATAAGTGTCGACATAGCGGAACGCCACCTGCCCCTCGCCGTCCAGGCGGTCCAGGGTGTCCTGGTCGGCGAAGTAATTGCCCTCGCCATGCGCCACCGGAACGCGGGTCACCGAGCCGGCGTTATATTTGCGGGTATAGATGCTGTCCGAAGTCTCGACGCGCAGATGGACATCGCGGCAGACGAAATTGCGGTCGGCATTGCGCATCAGCGTGCCCGGCAGCAGGCCGGTCTCGCAGAGGATCTGGAAGCCGTTGCAGATGCCGAACACGGCGACGCCCTTTTTGGCCAGCTCGACCACTTCGCGCATGATCGGCGAATGGGCGGCCATGGCGCCGACACGCAGATAATCGCCGTAAGTGAACCCACCCGGCACGACGATCAGATCGAGCTTGGGAAGGTTGGTATCGCGGTGCCAGATCATGGCGGGCGGGCGGCCGGTAACGGCCTCGAGCACCACTGCGGCATCACGGTCGCAGTTGGAGCCGGGGAAGGTGATGACGGCAGCTTGCAAGGAGGGAGATCCTCTTCGGAATGATGAGTCGCCGTGGTTTACTCCTTATGGTCACAGGATTCCAGAGCGAAGCGATTGACGCGGTGCAAAACCCGACCTTACAATTTTAACAAGCGGGAGAAAGGATATCCGTTTTGACCCTGCGTTTTGCCAAGACCGACGCCGCCCTCGAGCGTCTCGACCAGGCCATTGCCCGGCTGGAAGCGGCCGCTGCCGCGGCGCCCGCCGCGATCGCCAACCCGAAAGCCGCCAAATCCTCCGCCCTGCCCGATTTGTTCGGCCATGACGAACTGACTCAGACGAAGCAGGATTACGCCCGCCTCGACCAGGCTGCGCGCCAGGTCGAAGGGCGGCTCGATTCCATGGCCGATCGTCTGCAGACCTTGCTGGATACCGGATCATGAGTTCTACCGTCGCCATCTCCATCGCCGGACGCGCTTACGAGATCGCCTGCGAGGCCGGCCAAGAAGCGATGCTGACCAGCCTGTCGCAGGACATCGACCGCCGCGCCCGCGATCTTTTGAAAGCGGTCGGCCCGGTGTCCGACACCAAATTGCTGGTGATGGTCGCCCTGACCCTCGCCGACGATCTGCATGAGGGCGCCCCGCCCGCCCCGGTGCGCACCGCGGCTCCGATCTCCGACCCTCCCGACGAGGAAGCCGACGCCCGGATCGCCGCCGGCATAGAGAAGTTGGCCAACCGCATCGATTCCATTGCAGAACGGCTGCAGAAAGCCTAAATCATTCCCTGGGCGGGCGCTGCGCGGTGCGTCAGGTCGCATTATTCCCCGGGGCCAATGTTTGAACTCTGGGGGGCTGTCCCTGTCGGGATCGTGGTCTCGATACATGGCTCCCACCTGCTTTGGCAGGCCACGGAGGGAAATCAATGACCAACGGCCGAGGCGGCTCCGCTCACCTATCCGGTAAGGCCGGCCTGCGCAGTTTGGCGCGGGATGTGCGCCGCAAGGCGCATGAAAAGGCCGGCCCCGGCGCCAGCCTGCTGATCGCCGACAATTTCATGGTCCGGCTGCCCTGGCGCCACGCAAGGGTGATCGCCGGTTATGTCTCGCTCGGCGACGAAGCCGACGTGGCGCCGCTGCTGGCATTGCTGGCGGCAGAGGGCGCCGCGCTGGCTCTGCCGGCGGTGACGGCGCGGGAGACGGCACTGGAATTCCGCCGCTGGAAGCCCGAGGATGCGCTGGAGGACGGTCCGTTCGCGACGCGCCATCCCTTCGCGACGATGGAGCGCGCCACGCCGGATCTGCTGCTGGTGCCGCTGCTGGCCTTCGACCTCGACGGCGGACGGCTGGGATATGGCGGCGGTTATTACGACCGCACTTTGGCGGGCTTGCGTGAGCGCGGCTCGGTGATCGCGGTCGGTATCGGCTATGCGGCGCAGAGAATGGACGGGCTGCCGCGCGAAACGCATGACCAGCCGCTGGACTGGATCGTCACGGAACAGGACGTTTGGGAGATCGAAGCTTGAGATTGTTGTATTGCGGTGACGTGCTGGGCCGGACGGGACGCGAGGCGGTACTGGAAAATGTTCCCAAGCTGCGAGAGACGCTGAAACTCGATTTCGTCGTGGTGAATGGCGAGAACGCCGCCCACGGTTTCGGCATAACCGGCAAATTGTGCGAGGAATTCTTCGCCGGCGGCGTCGACGTGATCACCCTGGGCAACCATGCCTGGGACCAGAAGGAAATCCTGTCCTACATCGATTCCCAGCCGCGTCTTCTGCGTCCCCGCAATTATCCGGCCGGAACGCCCGGCCGCGGCGCCAATGTCTACACTTTGCCCAATGGCAAGAAGATCCTGGTGATCCAGGTGATGGGCCGCCTGTTCATGGATCCGCTGGACGACCCCTTCCCGTCGGTCGAGGCCGAATTGTCGCGCTATCCGCTCGGCGCCTCGGTCCAGGCGACCATCCTCGACGTCCATGCCGAAGCCTCGAGCGAAAAGATGGCGCTCGGCCAATATGCCGATGGCCGCGCCTCGCTGGTGGTCGGCAGCCACAGCCACATCCCGACCGCCGACGCCCAGATCCTGCCCAAGGGCACCGCCTATCAGACCGATGCCGGCATGTGCGGCGATTATGATTCGGTGATCGGCATGAAGAAGGAGCCGGCCGTGCTGAAATTCACCCGCAAGCTGCCGGGTGAAAAGCTGAGCCCGGCCGAAGGACCCGCCACCTTGTGCGGCGTATTCGTGGAAACCGACGACCGCACCGGGCTGGCCAAGCGCGTCGAGGCGGTCCGCGTCGGCGGCCGCCTGGCCCAGGCGGTCCCGGCTCTTTGAAAAATCTGCTGTTACACATTTGATCCGGCGCAGAAATAAGCGCGAAAAGAACGGCTATTATGGTTGAACCCATCGAACAAGAAGGGTTTACCCATGATCACCAAGAAATTCGCTCTTATCGGAACCGCCGCTTTGTTCTGCGCCGGCCTGGCGATGGCCCAAACGCCCGACGCCCAGCATCCCGAGCATCACCGGCCCGACTTCGCCGCCATGCAGAAGAGCATGTGCGAGGATCATGCCGCCCGCACCGCCGCCAAGCTGGCCTATGTCGAGACCAAGCTGAGCCTGACCGACGCGCAGAAGCCGCTGTTCGCCAAATGGCGCCAGGCGGTGATGGATTCGGCCGCCAAGCAGAAGACCGCCTGCCTGGCCGAAGCCCCGCCCAAGCCCGACGCCAAGCCGACGGTGCTGGAGCATGAGCAGAAGGAAGAGACGCTGCTGTCGGCCCGCCTGCAGATGCTGCAGAGCACCCGCCCCGCGCTGGAGGCCTTCTACAACAGCCTGACGGATGCTCAGAAGGACAGCTTCAACCGCATGCATGAAGAGCATATGCGTCGTCATGGCTTCGGCCATGGTGACGAAGGTCACGGCGGCGAGTTCATGCACCGCCCGCAGTAAGTACGCGTTCTTCGGCCGGCGCGCGCTCCTGACGGATCAGCGCGTCGGCCGCCTCTACACCGCCCTCGAACAGGCGCTCGAGCATTTCCGGGCGCGGACTCAGCGCGCTGTCGTTGGGGTCGAGGAAGAAGCGGTGTCCGATCGCCACCTGACGCACGGTCAGATCACGGATACGCCGCAGATCGCCCGACGACAGATTCGAGCGATGCAGCAGAGTGCGCATCTCCTTCAGCGCCGCCAGATCGCACTGCAGCGAGCCGTTGACCAGGATGCGCTGCAAGCGTGACATGATGTCCGAAGCCTGTGTCGGCACATCAGGCTCCTCGTCCGGCGTCAGTTTGACGACCAGAAGCGTTCTACAGGCGGTTTCCAGTACCGGCGGCAGGATCGGTGGATTGGCTGACAAACCGCCGTCCCAATAGCTGCGTCCATCGATCTCGACCGCCTGGGTCATGCGCGGCAGACAGGTCGAGGCCATCAGCACGTCGAGCGACACCTCGGTTTCCCGGAAAACCCGCGGCTCGCCGGTGGCGACATCGGTCGCCGACAGGAACAAGGCGATCTCGCCCGAACGGCGCAGCGCCTCGAAATCGATCATCGCCGACAGGATGTCGCGCAGCGGATGGATATTGAGCGGGTTGAGCTGTTGCGGCGAGAACAGCCGGGTCCAGATATCGAATTGCAGATTGGCGCCGGGCAGGCCGCCTAGCGGGCTCAGCAGCGCCTTCTGCCCGATCTCGGTCCAGAAGCGGCGCAGCATTTCGCGCGCGCCGTCGCGTCCGCCCTGCATCAGGCCCCAGGCGACGAGTGTCGCATTGACCGCGCCGGCCGAAGCCCCGCTCATCGCGCTGGGAAAGAAATCCCCTTCGCGCAAAAGCCGGTCGAGCACGCCCCAGGTGAAGGCGCCATAGGCACCGCCGCCTTGCAGCGCCAGCGCAACCGGACCTTTGCCGGGCGCGGTGTAGGACCGCCAAAACATAAGAAGCCACTCCTCTGATCAGAGGACGTTCCCGGTTCTTATTTTGTGCACTGCAACATAGTAAGAACCCGCCGGCCCGATTTCAAGGCTCGGCGATGCGCGCCTTCAGCATGCGGCGGACGATCTTGCCGCTGGAAGTGCGCGGAAGACACAGTTCGAAGCGGATATCGTCGGGGGCCAGGATGCTGCCCAGATGCTCGACGGCGAACAGATGCAGCTCGTCGCGCAGGGCGCGCACCGGGTCGAAACCGGGATTGAGGCCGACGAAGGCGACCAGATGCTCGCGTCCCTCGCTGTCCGGGCCGCCGACCACGCCCGCTTCGGCCACCGCCGGATGCGACATCAGCACCGCTTCGACCTCGAACGGCCCGACCAGGCGGCCCGACAGATTGATCACTTCGTCGGCGCGGCCGATGAACCAGAAATTGCCCTCCTCGTCGCGCCGGGCGATGTCGTGAGTGTAGTGCCAGCCATCGACATCCTCGGGCGGAGCGCCGGACTCGCCGCCCAGGCTCTTCCAGGGCGCCAGGCCTTCGAGGCGGACGGCCATCTCGCCGATACCGGCGGCACCGTCGGGCAGGAATTCGACGCGGCCCTCCTCGTCCCGGCGCGCCAGCTCGACGCGCAGACCGGGCAGCGGACGGCCCATGCTGCCGGGTTGCGGGCGATAGCTAAGATCGCCGGCCAGCACCACGCCGCCGGTTTCGGTCTGCCACCAATTGTCGCGGAACGGACATCCGAGAGCGCGCTCGCCCCATTCCACCGCATCCGCCGACAAGGGTTCGCCGGCCGTCGCGGCGACACGCAAACGGGGCCGCCGGATCGAGCGGGCGACGGCGGCGCCGGCGCCCATCAGGCCGCGCACGATGGTGGGCGTGGTGTACCAGACGTCGATCGGCTCGTCTTCCAGCACGGTCAGGCAGCGGGTCGGGGTCGGCGGCGGCTCGTCGAGCAGGATCGCGGCCCCCACGGCCAGCGGCGCCACCAGCCCGAAGGCGGAATAGACCACCCAGCCCGGCTCGCTGGTCGGCCAGATCAGATCCTCGGCCTTGAGGCCGAGCGCCTGCACGGCGCTGTCGACCAGACGGGCCTCGAAACGGCCGTCATGCAGGATGGCACGCGGCTGCCCGCTGGCATCGGACAGGGGCGCCGTGGTGCCGCTGGTGAAATGCAGCAGCCCGGCCTTGCTGGTGTCGGGCTTGGCGGCCGGCGCCGGCGGCGTGCCTTCGAGCAGATCCTGCACGTCGCCCAGCGACCACAGAATGGGGGAGAAAGCCCCCTCCTCGCGCAGCGGCGTCACCGCCTGGGCGAGCGCGTCGGAACAGGCCATCAGCAGCTTGACCTGCGCCACCTCGAGGCGGGCGCGCAGAAGGTCGGGGCCGAGATCGGCGAATAGCGGGCAATAGAGCGCGCCCGCCTTCCAGATGGCGAGGGCGGCGACCACCGTTTCCGGCTGGCGGCCCAGCATCACGCCGACCGTTTCGCCGGGCTTGATACCCTTGGCGAGCAGGTGGCCGGCCAGACGGTCGCTCAAGGCGGACAGGTCGCCATAGGTGAATTCCCGCCGCCGGCCGTCGCGGCCACGCCAGCGCAGCGCCAGCCTTCCGGCATGGCCAGCTCCGACGTGACGATCGGCCAGATCAGCGAGGGTCAATACGGCGTCCTACGGGATACAGTGTTGCAGAAGGGCGGCATTGTGAAGCGGGTCGGGCCGGCTGGCAAGCGGTCGAGACAACCGCACCGCGCATAGGTGCTGCGCGCCGGATCAAACCCAGCCGCGCCGAAGAATTTCCGCCGCGACCTCGCCCGAGGCGTTGAGCGGCGGATGGCGCCAGGGTGTGGAATCGCCCCCCAGCGGACGGGCATAGCCCCGCTCATACAGCGCCTGGTGCAGGGCCGCATGTTTGGGCTCGGCCAGCCTTTCCGGCGCGAAGATGAAGACCGGTCCGCCATTGGCGCAGGCCTCGCAGCACATGCTCATCGAATCGCCGGTCACCACTACGCTGTCGGCCAGGCCGAGCAGCGCGAGATACGGGGAGTCCGCTCGATCCCGCCAACGGCACAGCCAGCCATTGGACGGCAGAGCCTCGGCCAAAGCGGCCTCGGCCTCGGCACCGGTGCGGCGGCTGGTCACCACCAGCAGCGATCCGGGCAGATTACGGCATCCCTCGATCAAGGCACGCGCATCGGCCGCGCCGAAGCGGCGCTGCGCCGTGCTGCCGCCCACCGAAACCAGAGTCCAGGGCCGCGGCAGATCGGGCAGCCGGTCCTTCCAGCGTTGGCCTTCGGCTGCCAGCAGCTGCGGCGTGGCGCGATGACAGGCGCCGAGGGTTCGAATAACGTTGGGCGCCTTGGGCAGCTCGTCATGCAGCGGCGCCGCGATCAGGTCGAAGCGCTCGCGGCCCGGCCAGCCCGGGTCCATCAGCTGCACCAGCCTGGCGCCGTATCGTCTTTTCAGCCAGCGCGCCAGCGGCGCGGTGCGGCGGCCTGCGGCGATCACCAGGGTCGGCGGCGGCTTGGCCTCGATGCCCTTGCGCGACCAATGCTCCAGCCCGAAACGCGACGCCGAGCGCAGCGCATTGTGCAGCCTGCCCAGCGCATTATAGCGGATGGTCTTGACGATAAAGGGTTTTCCGAGAGCCTCGGCGACGCCCAGAGCCTGAGAAACATTGCCTGGCCGGTCGTCGGCCAGAACCCAGATAGAAGAATCCATTTCCGAGGTTATAGCACGATGCGCTTTAGGCGCATCCTGCTCGAGCGGGGTAGCCTACCCCGCCCCCCCGGGGTCGGCTCTGCATTCCCTTCGGTCATCGCTTCGCTCCTCCGAGCGCGACGACTCGCTATATAGTGATTTAGTGCGTCGCGCTCTTGCACGTCTCTCGCTTTGGCCCTATACCCGCGCAAACTCGCTCTCGATCCGCCGAAGGAGGCATAGAGGATGCAACTGGTTTCCCGCACCAATGAACAGAAACAGGCCGGCCTGACGACGGCGCGCATCCTCCTGGAAATCGGCGCGGTCAATTTCCGCCCGAACGAGCCCTACATCCTGACCTCCGGCTGGGCCAGCCCGGTCTATATCGACATGCGCCGCGTGATCTCCTTCCCGCGCGCCCGCCGCAAGATCACCGAACTGGCCGGCGCCGCCATCACCCGCGAGATCGGCTTCGAATCCCTGGACGCGGTGGCGGGCGGCGAGACGGCCGGCATTCCCTACGCCGCCTGGATCTCGGACGAGCTGTCGCTGCCGATGCTCTATGTGCGCAAGCAGCCCAAGGGCTTCGGCCGCAATGCCCAGATCGAAGGGCATATGAAGGAAAAGGACCGCGTCCTGCTGGTCGAGGATCTGGCCTCGGACGGCGCCTCGAAGGTCAATTTCGTCCAGGCCCTGCGCAAGGCGGAAGCCGAAGTGGCGCACACCTTCGTGGTGTTCTTCTACAGCGTCTTCCCGGGCGCCCTGAAGACCCTGGCCGACATCGGCGTCAAGATGCACTACCTGGCCAATTGGTGGGACGTGCTGGAGGTCGCCGAGGAAGGCGGCTATTTCGACAAGCCCGCTCTGGAAGAAGTCCGCAAGTTCCTGCACGACCCGATCTCCTGGTCGTCGCATCACGGCGGCAAGAGCGCTTAATCAGCCTCAGCCGCAAGGCTTGTAGTCGTCCTCTACCGGCAACCGGTAGAGGCGGGCTGTCTTCGTGAAGGCGGGCCAGCCCGTCTTCAGGAAGTCTTCCAGGTTCTTCTTGATCTGGGCGCAATAGACCGGCGACAGCGGGTAATTGCGGAAATAGAGAACGGTGCGGCCGTCCCAGGCGCGCTCGTTATTCTCGGCGTCCTTGGCGAATTCACGCGTGAAGGCGGTGCGGCGGATGTCGGTCTGCTGCTTGAACTTCGGACCGTATTTCTGGTCGACCTGGTCCCACAGCGGCTGGGTATGCATCTCGTAAGGCCGTGCGTCACAGGCGGTAGCGCCCTCGCGCAAACGCAGCCCCGCCCTCACCACCTGCTCGGCGTTTTCCTCGGCCGGGGTGAAGCAGATCTTCGGCTTGGGTCCGCCAGCGGCTTCGACGCTGCTGGCAACCAGGCTGAGAACGGTAAGAAGGGCGATTGTAGCTTTCATCGCCGCAAAGCATAAACCCAGCGGCTCAGCAGCAGCAACAGGGCGATGGCCATGTAGGTCGCCGGCTGTTTCCAGCCCGCCTTGACCATCCAGATGTAATGCAGCGCCGCCAGCGGCACCGCCAGATAGACCGCGCGGTGCAGACGCCGCCAGGCCTGCCCGCCCATCCGCTTGATCATCCCCTGGGTCGAGGTGGCGGCCAGCGGGGCCAACAGGGCGAAGGCAGCCATGCCGGCGGTGATGAATTTATGCTTGATGATTTCGTGGCCGATATTGGCCCAGTCGAAGAACTGGTCGAGCACCACATAGCCGAGCAGATGCAGCACCGCATAGGCGAAACCCCACAACCCCAGCATGCGGCGATAGGACGCCAGCACCGACAGCTTGGCGAATTGCCGCAGCGGCGTGACCGCCAGCGCCAAGATCAGAATACGCAGGGCCCAATCGCCCGAGAAGCGGATCGCCGCCTCGACCGGATTGGCGCCCAGCCTGTCGAGCGCGGCAAGGCCGCCCAGCCAGAGCAGCGGCAAGGCGCACAGCAGATGAACCAGCAGCCGCATCAGAAATATTGCTTCAGATCCATGCCGGAATAGAGGCTGGCGACCTGATCGGCATAGCCGTTGAACGGCAGGGTCGGCCGGCGTCCGAACTCGCCGATGCGATGCTCCTTGGCCTGGCTCCAGCGCGGATGGTCGACCGCCGGATTGACGTTGGAGTAGAAGCCATATTCCCTCGGCGCGTAGATGTTCCACAACGTGCGCGGCTGGGTCGGCGTAAAGGTGATCCGCACGATCGACTTGATGCCTTTGAAGCCGTATTTCCACGGCACCACCAGGCGGATCGGCGCGCCGTTCTGCTCCGGCAGGGTTTCGCCATAAAGCCCGACCGCCAGCAGGGCCAGCGGATGCATCGCCTCGTCGATCCGCAGCCCCTCGCGATAGGGCCAGGTGAATTCGCCGGAACGCTGGCCGGGCATCTGGGCCGGGTTCATCAAGGTCTCGAAGGCGACATATTTGGCGTTGGAATTAGGCTCGAAGCGCTTCAGCACCTCGCCCAGCGGCACGCCGGCCCAGGGGATCACCATCGACCAAGCCTCGACACAGCGATGGCGGTAGATTCGCTCCTCGATGGTGTTGTCCTTGAGGAAGGAATCGATGTCGATCGTGCCCGGCTTGGCGCATTCGCCACCGACCTCGATGGTCCAGGGCCGGGTCTTCAGCCGTCCCGGCGCATTGGCCGAGGGGTCTTCCTTGTCGAGGCCGAATTCGTAGAAATTGTTGTAGTGGGTGACGTCCTTCTGCGAGGTCAGCGCCTCGTCGACCTTGTAATCGCTCTTCCTGAGATTGGGAAACGCCCCGGCCAGCGCGGCTCCGGCCGGCAGCATTCCCCAGGCGGCGGCGCCGGCGATCAGCTGACGGCGGCTGAGATAGGCCGATCGCGGCGTGATCTCGGAGGGTTTGATCGGGTCGGGGCGGCGAATCAACATGGTCGGAATTCCTTGGCGAACTACGCCAATTATGGGATCGGCTTACGCCGCATCAAGACATGGTTTCAAAAGACTGTGGCTATCGTGCAGACCCTGGCCGCCGCGGCGCAGAGAAGAAAAACAGAAACATCCTTTGCGCTTCCTCCGTGTCCTCCGTGACCTCTGTGGTTAAACCCTACAGCGCCAGGGCCACTTCGGTGCCTTGGGCGATCGCGCGCTTGGCATCGAGTTCGCCGGCTTCGAAGGCGCCGCCGATGACGCTCACCGCGATGCCAGCCTCGGTCAGGCCGGCCTCGAGATCCCGCTTCGATTCCTGGCCAGCGCAGATGACGATGCTGTCGACCGCCAGCACCTGCTCGTCAGCCCCGAGGCGGATATGCAGGCCGGCATCGTCGATCTTCACGTAATCGACCCCGGCCAGCATCTTGACCCCGCGTTGCAGCAGCAAGGCGCGCTTGGCCCAGCCGGTGGTCTTGCCGAGGCTGTCGCCGACCTTGCTGTTCTTGCGCTGAAGCAAGGTCACCTGCCTCGGCACCGCCGGCGGCTTGGGCGCGGCCAATCCGCCACGGCCCTGATAGGCGGTGTCGATGCCCCAATGGGCCAGATAATCCTCGCCCTCGGCATGGGTCAGCAATTCCGCGACGTCGAAGCCGATGCCGCCGGCACCGATGATGGCGACCGACTTACCGATCCGGGCGCGGCCCTCGATCACGTCGACATAGGCCGCCACCTTGGCATGCTCGATGCCGGGAATGGCCGGCGTGCGCGGCGTGATGCCGGTGGCCAGCACCACATGGTCGAAGCCCTTCAGATCATCGACCCCGACCGCCTGGCCCAGCTTCACCGTCACGCCGAAGCGCGGCAGGCGATAGCGGAAATAGCGGATAGTCTCGGCGAACACTTCCTTGCCCGGAATGCGCCGGGCCAGATTGAACTGGCCGCCGATCTCGCTCCTGGCATCGAACAGAGTGACCTTGTGCCCGCGTTCGGCCAGGGTCGAGGCGGCGGCCATGCCGGCCGGACCGGCCCCGACCACGGCGATCGATTTCGCCGCGGCGGCCCTGGTCACGATCCATTCGGTCTCCTTGCAGGCGAACGGATTGACCAGGCACGAGGACATCTTGCCGGCGAAGATATGGTCGAGGCAGGCCTGGTTGCAGGCGATGCAGGTATTGATCTCCCACGGCCGGTCCTCGGCCGCCTTGTTGACCAGCTCCGGGTCGGCCAGGAAGGGACGCGCCATCGACACCATGTCGGCGCCGCCCTGGGCCAGGATTGCCTCGGCCTGGGCCGGGTCGTTGATGCGGTTGGTGGCGACCAGCGGAATGGTCACATGCCCCTTCATCCTGGCGGTGACCCAGGCGAAGGCGCCGCCCGGCACCATCGTCGCGATGGTCGGGATGCGGGCCTCATGCCAGCCGATGCCGGTATTGATGATCGAAGCGCCCGCCACCTGCACTTCCTTGGCCAAGGCGACGACTTCATCCCAGTCGCTGCCGTCATCGACCAGATCGAGCATGGACAGGCGGAAGATGATGATGAAGTTCGGCCCGACCGCTTCGCGGATGGCCTTCAGCACGGCGATGGGGAAGCGGGCGCGCTTTTCGAAGCTGCCGCCCCAGGCGTCGGTGCGGTGGTTGGTGCGCGGCGCGATGAACTGGTTGATCAGATAGCCTTCCGAGCCCATCACCTCGACGCCGTCATAGCCGGCTTCCTGGGCCAAAGCGGCGCAGCGGGCATAATCGGCGATGGTGCGCTCGATGTCCTCTTCCGACAGTTCGCGCGGAGTCAGCGGCGAGATCGGCGCGCGGATCGGCGACGGAGCCACCGTATCCTGATGCGCGCCATAGCGTCCGGCATGCAGGATCTGCAAGGCGATCTTGCCGCCCTCGCGATGGACCGCGTCGGTCACCGTGCGGTGATGGTCGAGATGGCGGTCATCGTCGAGACGAGCCGCGCCTTTGACCAGCATGCCTTCGCGGTTGGGCGAGATGCCGCCCGTCACGATCAGCCCCACCCCGCCGGCGGCGCGGGCGGCGTAGAAGGCCGCCAGCCTCTTCATGCCATCGGGATATTCCTCGAGCCCGGTATGCATCGAGCCCATCAGCACCCGGTTCTTCAGCCTGGTGAAGCCGAGATCGAGCGGCGCCAGCAGATGCGGGTACGAATTGCCAGTCATTTTAAATGTCCCTCAGGCGCCGGGCGCGGCTTCCAGCCGCTGGGCTACCGCGCCAAGCTATGTTTCCTGTGTGACTACCGCTGTCGGCAGCGCGGGCGTGCACTTGCACGCCGGCAACGAATTTTCTCGAAAATTCGTTGCTCATCATTCCACCGCCGAAAAGGCTTTGAGTTCGCGATAGGTGAACTCGACGTCGCTGTAAAAATCATTCACCCGGGTGCGTTCGTCGCGGCCATGGGCGCGGTTGTCGTCGATGTCGGGGAACATGCCGTTGATGCCATAGGTCGGGATGCCGACGGCGCGGGTATATTTGCTGTCCGAGGCGCCGGCATCCATGTCGGGGATCACGGTCAGCCCCGGCCACATCGACTGTACCACAGCATTCATCTTGCTGGTCACCGCGGCAGTCAGCGGCGATTCCGGACCGGGCGCGGCGGGAACCAGGACCGACACCTTGATCTCGGGATCGGCCAGGGTCTTTTCGATCAGGGCCTTGGTCTTCTCGGCGGTGTCGTCAGGCATCATGCGGCACTGGATCGACACGCCGGCGCGCTGCGGCAGGGCGTTGTCGGCATGGCCGCCATCGAGCATGGTGGCGACGCAGGTGGTGTGCAGCATGGCGTTGTAGAAGATCTGGCCTTCCAGGCGCTTGACCGCAGCCGGGTCGAGCTTGTCCTTGGTCATCGCTTCCATGTCCTGGCGCAGCTGGCCGCTTTCCAGCTTGGCCATCTCGCCGAACCAGGCCCTGGTGGTGGCGTTGGTGTGAACAGGGAAGGACAGCTTGGACAGGCGGGTCAGGCCGGCGGCCAGGCGGTAGATGGCGTTGTCCGGCTCGGGCAGCGAGGAATGGCCGCCCTTGTTGGTGACCTCGGCGCGGAAGGTGACATAGGTCTTCTCGCTGGTCTGCAGGCCGATATAGAGGCGCTTGTCGCCCTTGGCGATGCCGCCGCCGGCATCGGGATTCAGCGCCAGCTCGGCGTCGATCAGGTCGCGATGGGTGCGCAGCAGCCAGTCGACGCCGTTGGAATCGCCGCCCTCCTCGTCGGTGGTGAAGGCGACGATGATGTCGCGGTCGGGCGAGAAGCCCTCACTCTTCAGACGGATCATGGTGGTGGCCAGGGCGGCGGCGTCGCCTTTGACGTCCAGCGTGCCGCGGCCATAGAACCAGCCATCCTTCTCGGTCAGCGTGAAGGGATCGACGGTCCAATCCTCGGGCTTGGCCTCGACCACGTCGAGATGGACGATGTCGAGCAGCGGCCGTCCCTTGCCCTTGCCGCGCAGGCGGACCACCACATTGCCCTGGGTCGGATGCTCGGCGGGCGCCAGCAGCGCCACATCCTCGGGGGCGTAGCCGGCGGCATGGAAGCGCGCCACCAGCGCCTCGGCCAGCTTCATGGTGCCGTTGCTGTGCACCGTGTTGGTCTCGATCATCTGCTGGAACACGTCGCGCGCCAGGGTTTTGACCTGGTCCGGCGGCATCGGCGACAGCGGCAGGTCGGCTTGCGCTGCCGCTCCGCCCAGCATCAGAGCGGCGGAACACAGAAAAGCGAGACGGCGCATGACGTTAATTCCCCATGGTTGATTAATTACGGAGCATCCTGCGGCGGCGAGGCTTCCGGTTCAAGCCTATTCCGCCGCAGCAACGGGACCAATTGCACCAGCAGCACGCCGGCCAGGATCAGCGCGCAGCCGATCATTCCGACCATTCCCAGGCGGTCGCCCAGCAGCCAGGCGCCGGACAAGGCGGCGAACACGCTTTCCAGCGACATGATGATGGCCGCCTCGGCCGCGGGCGTATGGCGCTGGGCGACAATCTGCAGGGTGAAGGCGACGCCGCCCGACAGCACGCCGGCATAGAGGATCGACGGCATCACGTCCCAGATGCCGGACAGCGAGATCGGCTCGAAGACGAAAGCGCCGGCGAAGGCCAGCACGGTGATCACCGCATATTGCAGGAAGGACAGCAGCAGCGGCCGGCTGTGCCGGGCTAGGAAACGCTCCACCAGAATGATCTGCAGCGCCTGGAACAGGTCGGAGACCAGCACCAGCGCGTCGCCCATGCCCCAGGCGGTACTCTCCCCGCCCTGCTCCAACAGCCAGGCGCCGGACAGCGACACGCAGCAGGAAGCGATGACGGTCAGGCTGGCCCGGCTGCGATGTAGGACGAAAGCCACCACCGGCACCATCACCACATAGATGGCGGTGAGGAAACCGGCATTGGTGGCGCTGGTCGAGACGATGCCGATCTGCTGGATGGCCATGCCGCCGAACAGGCTGAGCCCGACCATCAGCGCCAGCTTCCAGTCGGAGCCGGTCAGCGCGTCTTCCCGCTTTTGCGATTCGCGGAAAGCCAGCGGCGCCAGCAGCGCGGTGGAGATCAGGAACCGGCAGCCGAGGAACAACAGCGGCCCGATGGTGGCGACCGCCGTCTTCTGCGCGACGAAGGCGGTGCCCCAAATGAATGCCGCCAGGAAAAGCGACAGATCGGCCCGGAGACGGGCCATTTACTTCGCGGCGGCTGCGCCGAGCTTGCGGCGGTTGATGAGGTAGATGACGGCGCCGATGATCATCCAGGCGACCAGCTGAATCCACGAGCGCCGCGCCATGTTGAGCATCAGCCCGAAACAGAACAGGACGCCGAGGGCCGGCAGGAAGGGCGTGAACGGGACCTTGAACGGCCGTTCGCGGTCCGGCTGCTGGCGGCGGAAAATGATCACCGAGGCGCAGACCGAGCCGAAGGCCAGCATGGTGCCCATCGACACCAGTTCCGACAGCACGTCGAGCGGCACCAGGAAGGCGACGATCGAGCAGACGATGCCGGTAAACCAGGTGGCGACGATCGGGGTGCGGTATTTCGGGTGCACCTTGGCGAAGCTCTTGGGCATCTGCTTGTCGACGGCCATGATGTAGAACACGCGGATCTGCGGATAGAGCGTGAACAGCAGGGTGCCGCTGATGCCGATCAGGGTGCCGATCGACACCACGGTCAGCAGCCACGACCATTTTTCGCCGATCCGCGACAGCGCCACCAGGATCGGATCGGACACGTCCAGTTCCTTGTAGGACACCAGGCCCGTCATCACCAGGCTGACCGTCAGGTAGAGGGTCGTACAGATGACCATGGTCGCCACCATGCCGATGGCGAGGTCGCGCTTGGGGTTCTTGGTTTCCTGGGCGCAGGTCGAGATCGTCTCGAAGCCGGTATAGGTCCACACCGCCAGCCCCGCGCCGCGCGCGACGCCCGACCAGACGAAATGGCCCCATTGGCCGTTATTCTCCGGCACGAAGGGTTCCCACAGCGTGGGGTCGATATAGAAGACGCCGACCGCCACCACCATGATGATGACGCTGACCTTGCAGAACACTAGAAACGCGTTGAAACGCGCGGTTTCCTTGACGCCGATCGCCAGCAGCGCGGTCAGCGACAGGGTGGCGAGCACGGCGGGCAGGTTGCCGTAGCTGCCGGTCACGGTGAACACCATGTCCTCGGACATGGTGACCGGCACCTCGGTCAGTTTTTGCGGCAGGACGATGCCCATATGGCCGAGCATGCCGACCAGATAGCCTGACCAGCCGACCGCGACGGTCGAGGCGGTGACCAGATATTCCAGCAGCATCGCCCAGCCGATCAGCCAGGCCGGAAACAGGCCCAGGCTTTCGCGCACATAGGTGTAGGAACTGCCCGCCACCGGCATCATCGCCGCCAGCTCGCTATAGCAGAGGGCGACGATCAGAACGCCCAGGGCGGCGATGACATAAGACAGGGTGATGGCCGGGCCGGTATTCTGCGCCGCAGTGACGCCCGACAGCACGAAGATGCCCGCGCCGACCACCGAACTCACGCCGATCATGGTAAGAGCGAATGGCCCGAGGGCCCGTTTCAGCGTCGGATTTTCGCCCGATCCGCCGTCAATACACGCCTCACCGTCCATCGCGGTGGTCTCGCTCACCAGGCTCAAATCTTGTTCCCCAATTCAATCCCGGACGGAGTGTGGCACATTTTTGAAAGCCCCGCCAAGCCGCCGCTTCGCCGTCACTCCGCCTTCCGGCAGGGGTAACGTTTCCATCTCAACCATAAGGGACAATCGGGGCGGACCGGACGTCTCAGGGATGGATGGCGACGCCACGCCGCCGCGCGGCCTGAGCTAATTGCTCATCCTTGGTTAGCAATGGCAGTCCTGACCGGATCGCCAGCTCCAGATAAGCCGCGTCGTAAATCGTCAGCCCCTCGACCCGGGCGAGGCTCAGCGTGTCCTGCCATGCCTTGGCCGAGGTTTCCGGATCGATCCTGATCGGCAGGACCGAGATCAGACGGAGCCGAGTCGCCACATCTTCCATGGTAATACGCTTACGCTTCTCGGCCTGGAGAAGAACGTTTCCCAGTTCCAGGTGCCAGAGCCCCGGCACGACCGCACCTTCGTCCCGGACACACTCGAACAACCGATCGGTCTCGGGTGTCGCCTCGTCTTCGAAACACCAGCTGAGCGCTATCGAAGCGTCGATCACGCAGGCACTCAACGGCGCCCCTCATCGCGCAATTCCTTCCAGGAAAGACCCGCCAAAGTCGTCGTTTTGCGCAAGGCCTTCAACTGCTCGAAAGCCTCCTGCGCGCGAGCCCGGTCGAACGCCTGCGCTCCAACCAGCCGGGCCACGGCCTTGCCATGTTTGGTGATGACGACCTCCTCCCCCGCGGCAACCTTGTCCAGCAGGGAAGAGAGATGGGTTTTAGCCTCGAAGGCACCGACAATGATCACGGCAGACAGACCAAAATATCAAACTAGTTTGAAATTCTAGGCTGTTTTGTCGAGTTCCACAAGGCATCGGACCTGTGCGGTCGCCAAGCCACACCAGCAAGTCACGCCAAGGAACCGAGAAGCTCGTCCAGCTGGTCGTACGATTCCTGCATCCCCTCATCCATCTCGGCGATGGAGCGCTCGAGAGCTTCCTTCGAGGGATAAAGTTCGTGCAGGACCATCAGTGTCTTGCCGTCCTTTTCCTCGAAGGTCACCGTCGTGACGGCGCCATCGTCGCTTTCCTCATTGGTCCAGACCAGGCGCGCATTCGGCACGACCTCGATATAGCGGCCGAAGAACGCCACGGACTGCGAGGCCTCCGTGCTGAACTCGAAGCGGTACCGGCCGCCGGTGCGAACATCCATCTCGCAGGAAAACAGGGATATCGGCGCCGATTTCGGCACCCACCACCGTTTCATCAGTTCGGGCGTGGTCCATGCCCGGAATACGACATGCACCGGGCCGTCGAAGCTTCGCCTGACGACCAGCTCGCGCTCGGATTTCCGTTCCACCGTCGTGCGGTTCCGCACCGGGGCGGTCTCATTGTCCGCTCGTTTGTCCATCGATGTTCTCCTGCCGTTTCAACTCATCGACAATCGTGTCCAATGCATCGAAGCGCGCGTCCCAGACCTGGCGGTATTGCTCGATCCACGCCGCTTCTTCCTCAAGTCCGCCCAGGCCAAGCCTGCAGGTCCGCACGCGGCCGATCTTTTCCGTGATGACCAGCCCGGCCCGTTCCAGGACGGCGATGTGCTTCTTCATGCCCGTGAGGGTCATGCGAAACATCTCGGCGAGGTCCGTGATCGAAGCGTCCGCGCGGCCGAGCTGCTCCAGAACGCCGCGCCGGGTGGCATCCGAGAGCGCGGCGAACGTGGCATCCAGGTGAGTGGCTACATACTGAACCATTTGGTTCAGTATAGAGGAAAGATCGGCCGGGCGTCGAGATCAAAGAGCATCGTGAAAAATGATACCCAAGGTGTGCCGGTTCCCCGTCCGAATCCGGCTGACGCCGTGCCGCATGGTGACGCGATAATCGCCGCGCGAACCGCGTGACGGGCGCTGGTTGACGGCGAAGGCGACGGCGTCGCCCTGGCGCAGCGGCACCACTTCGGCGCGGCTCTGCATGCGGGGACGCTGCTCGGTCAGGACGAATTCGCCGCCGCGGAAATCCTCGCCCGGTTCCGACAGCAGGATGGCGACCTGCAGCGGGAAGACCATCTCACCGTAAAGATCCTGATGCAGGCAATTATAGTCGCCCGGCCCGTAGCGCAGCAGCAGCGGCGTCGGGCGAAGCTGCCCCGCCGCGTGGCATTCGGCCAGGAAATCGGCATGCTCGGCGGGATAGCGCCGGCCGATCCCCATCCGCTCGTTCCAGCTGTTGGCGACCGGCGCCAGGCGGCGATAGAGGGTGGTGCGCAGTTCGGCCAGCCGGTCCGGCAGCGGATAGCGGAAATAGCGATATTCCCCCAGACCAAAGCCATGCCGCGCCATATGCACCGTCGAGCGGAAAAACCGGTCCTCGGGATAGAGTGCCGCGACTTTGCGGCACTCTTCCGGGGACAGCAATTTCTCGATGACGGCGCAACCTTGGGAGTCGAGATCGGCTTCCAGGGTCACGCCCGCTTCTCCCGTTCGATCAGCACCCGCTTGCGCTCCACACCCCAGCGATAGCCGGACAATTCGCCGTCGGTGCGCACCACGCGGTGGCAGGGAATCGCCACCGCGATCTTGTTGGCGGCGCAGGCTCCCGCCACGGCGCGGACCGCATTGGGCGAGCCGATCGCCTCGGCGATCTCGGCATAGCTGACGGTCTGCCCGGCGGGAATGCCGCGCAAGGCTTGCCAGACCCGTTCCTGGAACGCGGTGCCCTGCACGTCGAGCGGCAGATCGAGCCCGAGGCCAGGCGCCTCGACGAAGCCGACCACCTTGGCGACCAGTTCCTCGAACTCCGCATCGCCGCCGATCAGCGCGGCATTGGGGAAGCGGTCCTGCAGGTCGCGCACCAGCGCATCCGGATCATCATCGAGCAGGATGGCGCAAATGCCCCGCTCGCTCTGCGCCACCAGAATGGCGCCCAGGCTGCATTGCCCGACGGCGAAGCGGATCTCGGCCTTGGCCCCGCCCTTGCGATAGGCGCCGGGCTTCATGCCGAGCAGCTTGTCGGCGGCTTCATAGAAACGGCCGCTGGAATTGAAACCCGCCCCATACAGCGCATCGGTGACGCTGCCCGCACCGGCCAGTTCCTCACGCATACGCTTGCCGCGATGGGCGGCGGCGTAGTCTTTCGGGGTCAGCCCGGTCACCGCCTTGAACACGCGGTGAAAATGGAACGGGCTGAGACCGGCCCGTTCGGCCAGTTGATCGAGATTGGGCAATTCCTCGGCCTGCTCGATGGTGCGGCAGGCCGCCGCGACGAGTTCGGCCTGGCGGGTGGCCAGCGGGGCCTGCTTGGGCTTGCAGCGCTGACAGGCGCGGTAGCCCGCGGCCTCGGCAGCGGCGGGGCCGTCGAAGAATTCGACATTGGCCGGCTTTGGCAGCCGCGACGGGCAGGCCGGGCGGCAATAGACGCCGGTGGTGCGTACGGCATAGACGAAAGTTCCGTCCCGGCCGGCATCGCGCTCGCGCACCGCCTGCCAGCGGGGATCGGTTTCAGTCGGAGAGATCGGTTGAGACAGCATCTTTCTGATCCTTTTGGTCATCGGATGCCCCTTCTCTAAAACGATGCCGACTCTGCCGCACTCCGCTCCTTGCGGTCAAATCCGGCCATCAATATCCGGACGGCGCCGCGAGCAGAGCCCGGCCGGATCGCCTCTACCTGACGCGCGCCTTCCAGCAAGATCAGGATCGCCGAGGCGAGCGCTGGTTTCTCAGCCTCGTCCACGCCGTCGAGGCGGCTTTCCGTCCACGCCTGCCAGCCCGCCATGATGGACTCCGCCACCGAGCGGAACGGCTCTTCGCCGCGCCCCGCCCAGGCGACCAGATCACCCCACACAGCCATGAAGGGCGCCGCACTGTCGGACAACAGCAGGCTCAGCGCGGCCTCCGCCAAAGCCGCCGGCACCATGCGCCCCTCCGGTAAAGCTTCCGCCAGCAGGGTCGTCAGCCGGGTGGAGACGATGCCCAGCGAACAGCGGATCAGATCGCTTTTGTCCGAGAAATAATAGAGCAGCATGCGGTCGCTGGTGCAGAGCCGGGCGGCAAGTTCGCGCAGCGGAATTTGCGCCACCCCGCAATCGAGCAGGCTGTCGGCGATTCTCTCGGCGATATCCATCCGTTTGGCGCGCATCGCCCCTTGTAGCACCCACTACAAATTCATACTATGTAGCACATGCTACATATGCAGGGAGGTTCGCATGCCAACCCGATCCCAGACCGTTCGCCTGGTGCTGCTGAGTCTCGCCCTCTGGGTGGTCGCTACCGCTTATATCCGCTTCGCGCCCGGCGCATTCTCCGATCCGCTGCAAGGGAATATCGGCTTTCTCACCACCCTGCCGATGGCCTGGGCCAGCGTCTGGCTGATCCAGCGCTTCGCCCGGCTGACCACCGATCAATTGATGCAGGGTGTCAGCGTGGTCGGCGCCGTCGCCATGATGATCGACGGCGCGGCCCTGCGATGGATGCATGGCCTCTATGGCGCCGACGAAACGATCGTGCGGCTCGGCGCCGCCTGGCTGCTGTGGGGCTATGGCGTAAGCCTGGGCGTCGCCCTCGTCATGGCATCACGCCAAAGGCGCCCGGCCTAGGTCAAATCCTCTCGATCAGTGCCATCGCCGCCGCCGGGTTATGCTGCTTGGCGCCGCTGATCACGTAGAAGAACACGTCGCGCCCGTCGGCGGCCCAGCCCTTGGCCCGCTCGGCCCAGGCGTCCAGCTCGGCTTCGGAATAGCCCTTCGGCTCGTCCTCGCGCGTGCCCATGATGCGGACATAGGCGAAAGGCGCCGTCGCTTCTTCGATCTCGGGAAATTTTGAATCGCCGGCCTGGATGATCGCCACCTCGTGCCGGCGGGCCATCTCGTAGAATTCCGGCGTCTGGAAGCTCTCATGGCGCACTTCGACGGCATGGCGCAGCGAGCGCCCCTCGACCGATTTCGGCAGCAATTTGAGGAAGGCGCCGAAATCCTCGGGATCGAATTTCTTGGTGCCCATGAACTGCCAGTTGATCGGGCCCAGCTTGTCCTTCAGCTCCAGCACCCCGCTCATGATGAATCGCTCGATCGATTCACCGGCGGTCGCCAAGACCTTTCGGTTGGTGCAGAACTTCGTCGCCTTCAGGCTGAAGATGAAATCGGCAGGGGTCTCGTCGTGCCATTTCCTGAAGCTGTCCGGCTTCATCAGGCTGTAATAGGTGCCGTTGACCTCGATCGAGCCGAGCTTGCCGGAGGCATATTCCAATTCACGCTTTTGCGTCAGTTTCTCGGGATAGAAGGTTCCGCGCCAGGGCTCGAAGGTCCAGCCGCCGATGCCGATGCGGATTTTGGTATTAGACCGGGTCATCGATCGACCTCGCGAAAGAGGTGAAGCCCTGCGGCCCCGACTCGGTCATAACCCAGCAATCCTCAAGGCGGATGCCGAATTCGCCGGGCACATAAAGGCCGGGTTCGTCGGAGAAGCACATGCCGGGTTCCAACGGCGTGTCGTCGCCATGCACCAGATAGGGCGATTCATGGCCGTCCATGCCGATGCCATGGCCGGTACGGTGCGGCAGGCCCGGCAGATGATAGCCCGGCCCCCAGCCTTCCTTTTCATAGAAGGCGCGCACCGCATCGTCGATGGCGCCGCATTTGACGCCCAGCTTGGCCGTCTCGAAGGCGATCTGCTGGCCGCGCCGCACGGTGTCCCACATCTTGCGCTGCTTGTCGGACGGCGTGCCGAACACCCAGGTGCGGGAAATGTCGGACTGATAGCCATGCACCTTGCAGCCGACATCGACCAGCACGGTCGAGCCGTCGCGGATTTCCTGCGGCTTGTGCGAGCCGTGCGGATAGGCGCTGGCTTCGTTGAGCAGCACCAGCGCGTCGTCGGGCTCGCCGCCCAGCGCCGCGGTGGCCTCGGTGATCAGGGCGCCGATCCCGGTCGCCTTCATGCCGGCCACGACCTTGCCGTGCGCATATTGGATCGCCTGCAAAGTGACCTGATTGGCGATGCGCAGCAGAGCCAGCTCGGCCGGCGATTTGTGCATACGGCAGGCGCGGATCAGCGCGTCGCCGGACACGATCTTGAGATGAGGCGCAGCCTGGCGCAGCCGGTCGATGATGAAGAAGCGGGTGGTCGGCTCGACCGCCACCGTCATAGCCCCCCGGTCGTGCAGCGCTTCGGCCAGGCGCTGGAACGGGCTCTCATGCTCGTTCCACGGCCGCACGTCGCCGCCGATCTGCAGAGTTTCGCGGATCGAGGGTTCTTCGAAGGCCGGCGTCACCACGATCACCTCGCCCTTGGCCGGGATCACCGCGGCGGTGGTGCGCTCGGAGCGCCACCAGCGGATGCCGGTGAAATAATCGAGCGAGGAGCCGGATTCGACCAGCAGCGCGCCGATCTTCTGGCGCCCCATCAGATCCTGCAGCTTGGCGATGCGGGCGCGGCGCTCATCGGCGCCGATCGGCTTGGCATCCCCGGTGATGCTGGACAGCCCGGTCTCCGCCGCCGAGGCGGGAGCCGCTTGGCCAAGGGCGAGAGCCGCGGCGGGCGAGGCGGCGGCGGTTCCGAGAAACAGGCGGCGTGACAACATCCCAGGCTGATCCTTATTGTTTGATCTCATATGGATAAAGAGTAGCCGGGGGAGAAGATGAGCGACAGCAGGAAGATCGAGTTTCCAGGCCATTCGGGGCAGATGCTCGCCGCACGCCTGGACCTGCCCGAGCGTCCGCGCGCTTTCGCGCTGTTCGCCCATTGCTTCACTTGCGGCAAGGACATCTTCGCCGCGCAGCGCGTCGCCGAACGGCTGACATCGCAGGGCATCGCCGTGCTGCGCTTCGACTTCACCGGCATCGGCAGCAGCGAAGGCGAATTCGCCAACACCAATTTCTCATCCAACGTCGAAGACCTGCTGGCCGCCGTCGATTATCTGCGCAAGAACCACCGCGCGCCGTCGCTGCTGATCGGCCACAGCCTGGGCGGCGCCGCCGTGCTGGCGGCCGGACCGAAGGTGCCGGAAGCGGTCGGCATCGCCACCATGGCCGCGCCCTCCTCGGCCGGCCACATCACCCATCTGTTCACCGGCAGCATCGACGAAATCGAGAAGAACGGCATCGCCCAGGTCATGCTGGCGGGACGTCCCTTCACCATCAAAAAGCAGTTCCTCGACGATGTCATCAGCCAGGACTTCCTGGGCGCACTGGCCGGCATGAACAAGGCGCTGCTGGTCTGCCACGCCCCGCTCGACGACACGGTCGGGATCGAGAACGCCAACGCCATCTTCGCCGCCGCCCGCCATCCCAAGAGCTTCGTCTCGCTGGACACCGCCGACCATCTGCTGCGCAAGCGCGCCGACGCGGTCTATGCCGCCGACATCATCGCCGCCTGGGCCTCGCGCTTCCTGCCGGAGGCGGAAACGGCGCAGGAGGCTCCGCTCGAACCCGGCCTGGTGACGGTGACAGAGACCCGCACCGGCCGCTATGCCAACGCAGTGCGCGCCGGACGCCATCATCTGAAGGCCAGCGAGCCGGCCGACATCGGCGGCGACGATTCCGGACCGGGCCCGTTCGATTATCTGCTGGGTGCCTTGGGCGCCTGCACCTCGATCACGCTGCGCATGTATGCCGAGCGCAAGGAAATCCCGGTCGAGCGGATCGGCGTCGCGCTACGGATGGCCAAGATTCAGGGCGAAGGCGGTGAATTCACCGAGATGACGCGCGAGATCACACTGGAAGGCGACCTGTCGCAGGAGGACCGGGACAAGCTGCTGGCCATCGCCGGCCGCTGCCCGGTCCATCGCACCCTTGAAGGAGAGATCCGGATCAAGTCGCGTCTCGCGTAAAGCCGTCCGCGCTCCAATCCTCGGACCCGACCCCGTGATGGACGAAGAATAGGCCGTCGGGGTCGTAGCGGCGCTTGGCCGCCAGCAGCCGGGGATAATTGCTGCCCCAGAACGATCTGGCCCAGCTCTTGTTGAAGAAGTTGCTCTCCGAGACATAGGAGCCGCCGGCCGGGGCAAGCGGCGCCAGGATCGCCGTCGCCGCATCGACCGCCGCGGCGGCTTGGCGCGCCTTTTCCTCGTCCCTGGCGTCGGGCATGCCGGGAAAACGCGACGGGCCGCCATCGGCAATGATCGCCAAAGCGAAGGCGTCCGCCGCTTCCGGATTGGTCGCGGTGTCGCGGGCCAGCGCCGCCATTTCGACATCGCCGCCGCCCAGGCCCTTGTTGAAATGCAACTCGACCTTCTTGTGCCGGCTGGCGGCCATCAGCGCCTCGACCAGGGCTGGGCGGCGCGCGGAGTCCAGCAGCGAACCCGGCAGCCACAGCGATTCATAGCCATAGAGGAACACGCTGCACTGCTCCTGATCGCCGCGCCACCAGACATGGGCCGCCGAAGCGCCGGGGCGGTCGTCGGAGACCATCGCCGTCGAACCGCGCTTGCGGCGGGCCTCGGCATCCCACCAGGCGCGCGCGACCGAAGCGCCGGCCCAGAAATCCTCGTCGAAGCCGTAATCGCCCGGCGAAGCGGCCAGCCAGTCGAGAAACGGCTTCCATACCGCCTTGGCTTCCTCGGCCGTCAATCCCTGGCAGACCATGCTGATTTCCAGGCGGTTGTCGCCGCGCAGCCTGGCCTGCTCGCCCCAATGCGGGTTGTATAAAGCTTCGGCATAGAAATCGAAGAAGCGCGTGATCAGCCGGCGATAGGCTTCGTCGGAATTGGCGCGGATGGTGGCGAAGGCGCCGCCGAAGAACTCGGGCAGGTCGTGGGTGCGCAGGATCAGCCTGGTCACCACGCCGAGACTGCCGCCGCCACCGCCCTTGATGCCCCAGAACAGCTCGGGGTCGCGGCATTTATTGACGCGGCGCAGCGTGCCGTCGGCGGTAACGATCTCGGCTTCCAGCACGCTGCCGGCGGCGGTGCCCCAACGCTTCGAGAAAGAGCCGAAGCCGCCGCTCTGCACATGGCCGGCGACGCCCACCGTGGTGCAGCCGCCGCCCTGGGCGTAGCGCCCGCCCTTGGTGGTCACCGCGTCATAGACGTCGATCCACATCGCGCCCGCTTCGACCGACACCGCCGGCACCGGCGCATCGCTGCAGCCTTCCGGCGTGAAGCCGTCGATCAGTTGGACCCGGTTCATCGCGCGGGTCCACACCAGCAGCGAGTCCGGCGCGTTCGAGGTGCCCTGATAGCTGTGCGCTCCGCCCTTCACCACCAGGCGCAACTTATGACGGCGGGCGAAATCCACCGCCGCCGCGACATCCTCGCCGCCGCGCGCCTTCACCGCATAGGCGCTGATGCCGGGCTTCCAGGCGTTCAGCCAGCCCGACACCTGGGTGCCGGCAGCCTGGTCGCCGATATTGAAGGGATTGTCATAGGGTCCGTGCAGCGGTTCGGGGCGGATCAGCGCTTCGCCGACCTGTTTGCGCAAGGCTTCCCAGTCGGACGCTTTCGGCCAGGCGGCGTCGCCCGGGCGCACCCGGCGGAACGGAGCGGCCAGGGCCCGCACCCCCATCACCGGAATCATCGCCAGTCCCGCCACCGCTTTGAAAAGATCCCGTCTGCGCATGCCCCTGCCCTTTCTTCAAATTCGCTGGAGGAGACGCTACTCTGGCTTTCGCCGGCATGGGTCCCGATGGGATGGACCCGGCGGTTCGAGGGACGAACGAGGCCTTACGCGTGACGAACGAGACCCGACCCGCCATTCTGCGATTCTTTTCCGGCCGGCCCATCCTATCGCAATATGTCATCTGCAGCGGCGTGATCCTGGCCGCCTGCCTGATCAATGCGGTGTCGATCCATTTCGACCTCGACCGCAATGGCAGTCACCTGGCGCGCTGGAGACCCTATTGCTGGGAATTGACCAGCTGGGTCGGCTGGGCCGTCACCTTCGCCCTGCTGCTGCCGTGGGACGACAAGGTCGCGGCGCGCGGCCTGGGTCCGCTCGCCCGGCTGGGAACCTATTTGGTCACCAGCATCGTCTGTTCGGCGGTGCATGTCGGCCTGATGGCCGGGCTGCGCTATCCGGTCCACGCGCTGGCCGGCGATGCCTATTCCTTCGATTTCGGGCCGGGCAATCTGTTCTACGAATATCGCAAGGACCTGCTGACCCTGTTCCTGGCGGTCGGGATGGCCGCCTTGTGGCGCCGCGGCATGCGCACCCCGCCGAAGGATATCGCCCAGCCCGCCGCCTCCAACGCCGAACCGGCCTTTCTGGTGCCGGGCAAGGAAGGCGACGTGCTGGTGCGCGCCGGCGAAATCGATTGGATCGAGGCGCAGGGCAATTACGTCGCCCTGCATGTGCGCGGCCAGGAACGGCTGCTGCGCCAGCCCTTGAAGGACATCGAGGCCAAACTGGCCGACATGGCCTTCATCCGCACCCACCGTTCGGCGCTGGTCAATATGCGCCGGGTCAAGGGCATCACCCGCACCGAGCTGGGCGAGAGCCGCGTCGAATTCGACAATCGCGACTCCGCCCCTCTGTCGGCCAGCCGCAGGGCCGAAGTGGTCAGGGCGCTGGCCGCCCACTGAGCGGCAGAACGTCCTGCACCAGGTGAACCAGAAAGCGACCGGGCTCTTCCTCATAAATCATGTGCGAGGATTGCTCGAACCAGACCAGCTTCTTCGCCGGCGCCGTCACCGCAGCGTACCAGCGCTCGATCAGCGGCGACGGGGTGGTGTAGTCGGTGCGTCCGGCGAACATCAGCACCGGGCAATCGAGCCGGGTCACGCCGGTGAAGTCGGTATTCATCAGCTCATCCAGCAGCTTGGGCAGGGTGAAGGCGCTGCCCTGGTCGATCGCCTTGTAATCGGCCCAGCTATAATCGGGTGAGATCTTTTCGGTGTTCTCCAGCGGGTCATAGCTGGACCGGCCATGGATCAGGCCGCCGAACACGATCGACCATTTGCGTTCGGTGCCCAGCTTGTCGAGCGGGACCGAACCGTCGGCCTCGGGATAGGGGGCGATCGCGGTCAGCTCCTTGACCGCCTCGGCATTACCCGCCTTGCGCGCCTGGGCCAGGGTCCAGTCATAGCTGACCTTCTCGCCCTGCTTCATGGCGATGATCTGCCCGACGCCGATATAGGCGTAGAGCCGGTCCGGGCGCCGCTGGGCCAGCGACAGCCCGACCAGGCTGCCCCAGGAATGGCCCATCACGAAGATCTTGTCGCGCCGGTAGGTCTGGCGGAGATAATCGACCAGTTCCTCGGCATCCTCGATCATCCGTTCCTTGCTCATGGTCGGCGCCACGGCGGCGGAATCGTTCAGCTCGAAGGTCTTGCCGCTGCCGCGCTGGTCCCATTCGACCACGGTGAAGTAATCGGCCCAGGACGGTTCGAACAGATAGCGGTTGGGCAGATCGGGCGCCGCCGGACCGCCATGGATCAGCAGCAGGATCGGATTGTCGCGGTCGCGCCCGCGCACGGTGATCCATTGCTTGATACCGCCGATCTCGACCGCGCGGGCTTCGTCGATGCCGTGGTCCGAAACGATCTTGCCATACTCGGCCAGGATCGCATGCGGATCGGGCGGCTCCGCGGCTCCGGCCGCCACCGCGGCCAGCATCGTCACGGTAAACATGAAAGTGCGAAACAAGGCGTTCTCCTCCCCTTCTTGATGGTTGTCCCATCAATCGGACAAGGAGCGCCCGTCTTCAAGCGGCTTATTGCGCCGCGCTGACACGCCAGACGGTATTGCCGACATCGTCGGCGATCAGCAGCGCGCCCATTTTGTCGAAGGCCAGCCCGACCGGCCGGCCGCGCGCCTTGCCGTCGGGGCCGAGGAAGCCGGTCACCACATCCTCGGCTTTGCCGGCGGGCTTGCCATCGGCGAAGGGCACGAAGACCACCTTGTAGCCATTGAGTTGTATGCGGTTCCAGCTGCCATGCTCGCCGACGAAGGCGCCGGCTTTGTATTTGTCGGGCAGGCTGCTGCCTTCGGCGAAAGCGAGGCCGAGCGGCGCCACATGTGAACTGAGCGCATAATCCGGCGCGATCGCCTGGGCCACCAGGTCCGGCCGCTGGGGCCGCACGCGCGGATCGAGATGCTGGCCGTAATAGGAATAGGGCCACCCGTAAAAGGCGCCGTCCTGGACCGAGGTCAGATAGTCGGGGACCAGGTTGGGGCCGATTTCGTCGCGCTCGTTGACCACCGTCCACATGGCGCCGCTTTGCGGGTCCCAGCTCATCGCATTGGGATTGCGCAAGCCGCTGGCGAAGACGCGGAAATTGCCGGTGCCGCGGTCGACCTCGAGGATATCGGCCCGGTTCTTCTCGGCCTCCATGCCGTTCTCGGTGATATTGCTGTTCGAGCCGATCCCGACATAGAGCTTCGATCCGTCGGGGCTGGCCAGCAGGCTCTTGGTCCAGTGATGGTCGATCGGGCCGCCGGGAATCTCGGTCAGCAGAGCCGGTTTGGCGTCGATCCGGGTTTCTCCCTCGGTGTAGGGAAAATGCACGATCGAGCCCGATTGCGCGACATAGAGGTCGTTGCCGACCAGCGTCACGCCGAACGGCGAATTGAGATGCTCGATGAACGGCGCGTCGACCGAGGTACCGTGCCCGTCCGGGTTCTCCCGCAGGATCGAGATGCGGTTGGCGGAACCGGTCTTGCCGGCCGAGGTCACCATCGACTCGATCCAGCCCATCACCAGATCCTTGGGCCGCCTGATCGGCTGGGGATAGGGCGCCTTCGATTCGCTGACCAGGATGTCGCCGTTGGGCAGCACGTACAGCGCGCGCGGATGCTGCAGCCCGGTCGCCAGCGCCTCGATTTTCAGGCCTTGCGGCACAATGGGGGCTTCCCCCTCCTTCCACCCGGCGATCTCGGCGAGATGCATCGGCGGAAACAGATATTGCCGGATCTCGGGCAGGACGGGGTTGGGGCCGATCTGGCTCTGCGGATCGGTGGTGTCGTCATCGTCGCAGCCCGCCAGCGCCAGCAGGGCGGCGGCGAGCAGCCATCCGGTCCGGCGGGTCATTCGGCCACCTCCGGATCATGGACCAGCGTCCAGCCCATCCAGCCGGTGAAGGCCAGCACCGCCACGGTCGCGGCGGACAGGATCACCCCGAACGGCACCACCGAGGTCCAGGCGTCGCGGCTATGCACCAGCGTATTGAAGAGGGCCAGCAGCAGTACGATCGCGTTTCCCGTCGCATGGAACCAGGCCGGCTGCCGCCGGCGGATGGCCTGGCGGGACAGGAAGTCGATCAGGCCGGCGATCGCCGCCACAACGGCGAGGATCAGCCCGACGGTGACCAGCCAGGCGGAGAAATCCGCCCACATCATCTCCGCCGTGCCCCAATAGGCGATGTCGGTCAGCAGAGCGCCCGCGAAGCAGGCGATGGGAAACGGAATCAGGTAGGGATGGATCGGCCGCCGGGACGCGGGATCGGACATCGTGCGAAACTCCTGCTCCCCCGCCTCGCAGCCAAAACACGCGTCCCGCCGGAAGTTCGCCGCGATTCCCTGTGACTTTTCCGTGTCTGCGATAGTTTAACTCCCGTTCGGCGGGGAATTTTCGCATAACGGAAGGGGGCGAGAGAGCTGATCAAGGACGAACCGGCCGATGGCGGAGACGCACTCCCCCTTTTTGAAGGAATGCGCCCATCTGCTCTCACAGGGCAGCCAGGACCGCCTTGTTCGCCGCCAGCCAGTCCTCGAACCCCTGCGGCTCGCTTCCCGTCAAAGCGCGATAATCGCCGGTAATGTCGGCCAGCCCGCCTTGCGCGGTGTTGGTGTCGAACGACGCGAAGGTGCGGGCCAGCCCTTCCGGCAGCCCATGCGCGATCATACCCTGCACCAATCCCTCGACCGGCACCGGCACCACCGCCAGCGGACGGCCGACGGTCTTCGTCACCAGGGCGGCGATCTCGGCGGTGCTGTAAGCCTTGGCGCCGGTCAGGGTCAGGGTGCTCTTCCCCGTCACGGCACCCGCCAGGGCAGCGGCGGCGGCGCGCGCCAGGTCGTCGCGGCCGATATGGGCGATGCGCCCCTCGCCGGCGGCGCTGTACCAGCTTCCCGAGCCGAGGGCCGACGGCAGGCTGAAGAACAGATTCTCGAAATACCAATTGTTGCGCAGCACGGTCCATTCCGGCAGGGCGCTGGCGGCCAAAGCCGCTTCGGTGCCGGCATGGTCGGGGGCGAACAGCACCGCGGAAGTCTCGGGCTTCGGCATCGAGGTGTAGACGACATGCGACACACCGGCCTTGGCGGCGGCGGCGATGGCGGCGCGGTGCTGGGCCAGGCGATGGCCGGGCCGGTCGAGCGCATCGGTGCTGATCAGCAGCAGCCGCGAAATGCCGGCGAAGGCCTGCTCCAGAGAGGCCGGCTCATCGAAATCGGCGCGCCGCAACGCAACGCCCTGCGCCGCCCAGGCGGCCAGGCTCTCGGGCTTGCGGGTGGCGGCGGCGATGCGCCCGGCCGGGATTTTCAAGCTGTCGGTCAGATGATGCAGAACGCGCTGGCCGAGCTGGCCGCCGGCGCCGGTAACGAGAAGATCGGGGGTAGACATCGGATACTCCATAGTCAAATTGAATGCTGGTCTCTTTTTGAGACTATGGATAAAATAAGCCCTGCGAGCGCGCCGTAAAGAAGGCAGCTTGCCCGCAGATAGGAACACCGAGGTAACCATGAGCGAAGACACGCCCTTGACCGCCGAGCGCTACCGCGACCAGAAGGCCCTGCCGGACACCTGTCCGATCCGCGACGTGCTGGACCGGATCGGCGACAAATGGAGCACGCTGGTGATCTCCACCCTGGCCGAGCGGTCGCACCGGTTCGGCGAGCTGCGCCGCGCCATTCCCGACATCTCGCAGCGCATGCTGACCCAGACCCTGCGCGAATTGCAGGAGGACGGGCTGATCAGCCGCACCGTCCACCCGACCACGCCGCCCAGCACCGAATATGCCCTGACCGAATTGGGCCGGTCGCTGGTGGTTCCCCTGTCCGTGCTGGCGCGCTGGGCGGAAAGCCATCACGCCGAAATCAAACAGGCCCGCGCCCGGTATGCCGCCGCCGCGCGATTGGAAGAGGCCTCCTGACGGCATCGGAAGGAACGGAATTTGCCCCCTCGCCGCACAGCGCCGGTCAGCATTTATGACGAGGAGCCCGTGACACCATGAGCGCCCGTATCCTGGTGGTCGAGGACGAGATGAGCATCGCCCTGATGATCGAGGACATGCTGACCGACCTCGGCTACGAGGTGGCCGGTCTGGCCCTGCGCCTGCCGCAGGCGATGGAATCGGCCCGCCTCGAACGGATCGACCTCGCCATCCTCGACATCAATCTCGACGGGCGGGCCTCCTATCCGGTCGCCGAGCTGCTGGAGAAGCGGGGCGTGCCGGTGATCTTCGCCAGCGGCTACGGCTCCGCCGGGCTGGACCCGGCCTATAGCGACCACATCACCCTGACCAAACCCTTCATGCAGGCCGATCTGCGCCAGGCTATCGACAAGGCGCTGGCGGCCGGCGTCTGATCAGGCCAGGTTTTCCAGCTCGGCCAGGGTTTCCGCATCCAGAACCAGATCGGCGGCGGCGACGTTCTCGCGCAGATGGGCGACGGACGAGGTGCCGGGAATCAGCAGGATATTGGGCGCGCGGTGCAGCAGCCAGGCCAGCGCCAGCTGCATCGGCGTGACCGTCAGCCGGACGGCGATCTTGGACAGTCCGCCGGACTGGATCGGGGTGAAGCCGCCCAGCGGGAAGAACGGCACATAGGCGATGCCGGCTTCCGCCAGCTCGTCGACCAGCGCATCGTCGGCGCGGTGGACCAGATTGTAGTGGTTCTGCACGCAGACGATCTCGGTGATGGGGCGCGCCTCGGCCACCTGCGCCGAGGTGACGTTGCTGAGACCGACATGGCGGATCAGGCCTTTGCGCTGCAGCTCCGCCGCCGCCTCGACCTGGCGGGCGATCGAGCCTTCGGACGGCGCATGGATATCGCCCATGATGCGCAGATTGACCAGGTCCAGCGCGTCGAGCCCGAGATTGCGCAGATTGTCCTCGATTCCGCGGGCGTAATCCTCGGGCTCCTGGGCCGGAAGCCAGGCACCGTCCGCGCCGCGCACCGCGCCCAGCTTGGTGACGATCAGCAGATCGTCCGGATAAGGCGACAGCGCCTCGCGGATCAGCCGGTTGGTGACATGCGGGCCGTAGAAATCGCTGGTGTCGATATGGTTGACGCCCAGCCGCAGCGCCTCGCGCAGAACGGCCAGGGCGCCGGCATGGTCCTTGGGCGGACCGAACACATGCGGACCGGCCAGCTGCATGGCGCCATAGCCCATGCGGTTGATGGCGCGGCCGGCCAAGGAAAAGGTGCTGTGGGACATCGGAGGTCTCCGTCGAAAAGGGGGTGACGGGACTATGGCCGCGATTGCTCCGTTTGATAATCGGGCCTAATCTGCACGGGCTGTTCGAAAGGACGAACAATGAGCCCGGATTTCAACGATCTCGCCGCCTTCCTGTCGGTGGCGCGCGCCAAAGGCTTCCGCGATGCGGCGCGGATCAGCGGCGTCTCCGCCTCCGGCCTCAGCGCCGCGGTGGCGCGTCTCGAAGCGCGGCTGGAATTGCGCCTGCTCAACCGCACCACCCGCAGCGTCACCCCGACCGAAGCGGGCCAGCGGCTGATCGAGCGGTTGACGCCGGTGCTGGACGAGATGGAAGCGGCCTTCGACGTGCTGAACGCCTTTCGCGGCCGGCCCGCCGGCACGCTGCGGCTCAATGTTCCGGCCAGCGCCGCGCGCATCATCCTGGCCCCGCTGATCCCGCCCTTCCTCAAGCTCTATCCCGACATCCGGCTGGAAGTGGTGGTCGAGGACAGCTTCGTCGACCTGCTGGCGGCCGGCTGCGACGCCGGCATCCGTTATGACGAGCGGCTGGAGCAGGACATGATCGCTATCCCGATCGGCCCGCGGACCCAACGCTTCGCCACCGCCGCGGCGCCGTCCTATATGGCCGAGCGCGGCCGCCCGCTCCATCCCCGCGACCTGCTGGACCATGCCTGCCTGCGCGGCCAGTTCGCCGGCGGCGCTAAGCCGAGCTGGGATTTCGAAAAGGACGGCGAAACGATCCGCGTCGATCCCCCCGCTCCGCTGCTGGTGCGGCCCGGCAGCTCGATCGACCTCGCCATCGGCGCGGCGGTCGCCGGGGTCGGCATCATTCATATTTTCGAGGACATGATCCGCCCCCAGCTCGACGGCGGTCTCTTGGAACCGGTTCTGGAACCCTGGTGGCAGGAATTTCCAGGACCGTTCCTCTATTATGCGGGCCGGCGGCACATGCCGGCGCCGCTGCGGGCCTTCGTGGACTTCGTCAGGAAGGGCCAAGGCTGAGGACGATCATCGCCGCGCCGGTTACAACAGCGGCGGCCCCGGTGGTGCGCGCGGTGAGCCCGCCCGCCGGGACCAGCCTTTCGGCGGTCATGGCGACGGTCACCGCCGTCATCGCCCCAAGATCCATCATGCCGATGGCTAGCAGGATCGCCGTCCATCCGGCACAGCCGCAGCTGCAATGCAGGCCAAGCCGCACTCCCTGCCGCCAGGCTCCTTCGGTGCCGGACGGCACGGCCCGCAGGCAGTCTAGGTGCCGTCTCTTCCAGGCGGTGAATTGCAGCGCGCCCGCCGCCAGCACGACGATCCCGCTAACGAAGGGCATCGCGGCCGGCCAGCGCATCGCCGCCTCCGCAACGACGACACCCGGCGGGAACAAGACCGCGCCGATCGCGGTCCAGACGGTAAAATAGCCGGCGGCCAGCTGCGCCGCCCGCCAGGGCGAATGGCGCAGCCGCCACAGCAGGGGCAGAAATGACGGCAGCATCATCGGCACCATCATTCCCGCCCACATGAGGATGAACCCGGCTTCGGCGCCCGGCCAGCTCTGGCCGGGCATCCTCATCCACATCGACATCCCGTCCATGACGGTTACCCGCCATATTCGTCATGGCGCCGCCACCAGACTCCGCCGCTTTCGTTGCGGCCGAGCGGAGCACGGTCGAGCCATTGATAGGCACCCCACAGCCCGTCCAGGCCGCGGGCATAGGTGGAATAGGTGTGGTAGACCTCGCCGTCGCGCAGCACGAAGGCGCTCAGTCCCGGCCGGTCGCGCACATAGGTCGGGGCGTCGGTGCCGCACATGGCGGCGAACTGGCCGACCACCGGCGGCAGTTCCACCTGGGTCATCGCATGGCCGCGGCGCTGATAATTATACTCGGCGCTGCCATCGCGCTGCTGCTCTTCGGAAATCGAAACGTTGAAATCGTAATTGAAGGCGCCGCCTTCGGACGAGGCCCAGGGGAAGGTCCACCCCATGCGCTGCCGGTACGCCAGCAGCTTGGCGAGCGGCGCGCGCGACACGGCGGTCAGGGTCACGTCGTGATTGGCCAGATGGACCGCGAAGCCGCTGAATCCGTCGGCGATCATCGAGCAGGACGGGCAGCCCGCCTTGTAGTCCGGCCCGAACATGAAATGGTAGACCAGAAGCTGCGAGCGGCCCTGGAACAGATCCTTCAGCGAAACCGGGCCCTGTTCGGTATCGAAACGGTAATCCTGATCGACCCGGACCCAGGGCAGTTCCTGGCGGCGCCGGGCCAGTTCGTCGCTTTGCCGGGTCAGCGCCTTTTCCTCGGCCAGCAGATCGAGGCGGGCCGCCAGCCATTCTTCCCGGGTTCCGGTCCGGTGCTTGGTCATCATCGTCATAATCGTCGCTCCCTTTGGGGGTTGATGGTCATGCGCTAGAGTGAGCGCCGCCCCGGAAATGGCGGGAGTGACAAAGGTGGCGGGATTCCGATGGACACCGTGATCGCCGAAGCGGCCCAGGCGCTGGCGGCGGGCGACCCGCTGGCGGCGCTGAACTGGGTGGCGCTGCGCGATGACGGCGCGGCGCTGGCCCTGCGCGGCATCGCCATGGCGCGGCTGGGCGATTTCGGCCGGGCGCGCCCGCTGCTGCGCCGGGCAGCCCGCGCTTTCGGCCCGCGCGAGCCGGTGTCCCGCGCCCGCTGCGCCGTCGCCGAGGCGGAGATCGCCCTGGCGTCGCGCGATCTGGGCTGGCCGGAAACGGCACTGAATGCGGCCCGGGAAACCCTCGACCGGCATGGCGATCGGGTCAACGCCGCTTATGCCCGCCATCTGGACATCCGCCGCCTGCTGCTGATCGGCCGCCTCGACGAGGCCGAACGCAAACTGGCAGATATCGATGCCGCGCTGTTTCCTCCCGCCCTGTGTGCCGCCCATGAATTGGCGGTCGCCGGCATCGCCATGCGCCGCGTGCAGGTGGGCGCCGCACGCGGTGCCATCGCCCGGGCGGCTCAAGCGGCGCGACAGGCCGGCATCCCCGCTTTGACGGCGGAAATCGAAGCCGCCGCCCGCCTGTTGTCGTCTCCCGCAGCAAGGCTGGCGGGGCGCCCGCTTCTGCTCGACGAGGTCGAAACGCTGCTGAATTCTTCGGCGCTGGTGGTCGATGCCTGCCGTCATGCGGTCAGGCAGGGCGAAACGCTGATCCCGTTGGCGACGCGCCCGGTGCTGTTCGCCCTGGCCCGCGCGCTCGGCGAGGCCTGGCCTGGAGATGTATCGCGGGAGGAGCTGCTGTTCGCGGCGTTCCGGGCCAGGCACGCGGACGAGTCGCACCGCGCCCGGCTGCGGGTCGAGATCGGCCGGCTGCGCGCGGCCCTCGCTCCGTTGGCCGGCATCGAGGCGACCCGCCGGGGCTTCGCCCTGACGCCGCGAGCAGGGGAGATCGCCGTGCTGGCCCGCCCGATCGAAGAACGCCATGCGACGCTGCTGGCCTTTCTCGCCGATGGCGAAGCCTGGTCCAGCTCCGCCCTGGCGCTGGCGCTCGGGACCAGTCAGCGCACCGTGCAGCGGACGCTCGAAGCCCTGGCCGAGGACGGCAAGGTGCAGTCCTATGGACGCGGGCGGGCGCGCCGCTGGCTGACGCCGCCGCTGCCCGGATTCGCGACGATGTTGTTACTCCCGGCGCCGCTGCCGGATGCGTAAGGTGACCCCATGAAACGATCCGTAGCCGACGTCATCGCCGAATATGGCCCGCTCGACAAAACCGAGCAGGTGCACGGCGTCTCCTATGATGGCGAGAATGTCTGGGTCGCCGCCGGCACGCGGCTCGACGCGCTCGACCCGGACAGCGGCAAACGCAGGCGCTCGCTCGACGTGCCGGCCCATGCCGGAACCGCGTTCGACGGAAAGCATCTGTTCCAGATCGCCGATAATCTGATCCGCAAGATCGACCCGGCCAGCGGCCAGGTGCTCGCCACCATCCCCACCCCCGGCGGCGAAGGCGACAATTCCGGGCTGGCCTGGGCAGAAGGATCGCTGTGGGTCGGACAATATCGCGGCCGCAAGATCCATCAGATCGACCCGGACAGCGGAAAAATCCTGCGCACCATCGAATCCAGCCGCTTCGTCACCGGGGTGACCTGGGTCGAAGGCCAGCTGTGGCACGGTACTTTGGAGGATGAGCGGAGCGATCTGCGCCGCATCGATCCCGACACTGGAGACGTGCTGGAGCAGCTCGACATGCCGCCCGGCATCACGGTGTCGGGGCTCGAATCCGACGGCAAGGACCGCTTCTTCTGCGGTGGCGGAAGAAGCGGCAAGTTGCGTACGGTAAAGCGGCCTATTCCGCCGCGGTCTCCAGCGGCTTGAAGTCGATATAGCCCTCGGCGCCGCCGCCGTAATAGGTGGCGACCGGCGCGTCGACCAGCGGCGCATTGCGGCGCAGGCGCTCGACCAGATCCGGATTGCCGATGAACGGACGGCCGAAGGCGACCATGTCGGCATGGCCCGACGAAGAGGCCGCTTCGATGGCCAGCTCGCGGGTGTAGCTGTTATTGGCCATGTATTTGCCGCCGAACGCCTTGTGCAGCGCCTTGAAATCGAAATCCGCCACGGCATTGGGACCGCGGGTCTGGCCCTCGATGCAATGGATATAGGCCAGCCCCAGCTCGCCGAGCTGCGCCGCCAGATAGCCATAGGTCTCTTGCGGCGTGCTGTCGAGCGGGGTATCGCCGACCGCGCGGGTGATGGGCGACAGGCGCACGCCGACGCGGTCGGCGCCCCAGATCTCGGCGACGGCGGTCACCACTTCGATCGGCAGGCGGGTGCGGTTCTCGATCGAGCCGCCGTAACGATCCGTGCGCTTGTTGGTGCTGTCGCGGATGAATTGCTCCAGCAGATAATTATTGGCCGAATGCACCTCGACGCCGTCGAAGCCCGCTTCCTTCGCCTTGCGGGCGGCGTTGCGGTAATCCTCGATGATGCCGGGGATCTCGTCGGTTTCGAGAGCGCGCGGCAGGGACGGGCGCTGCATGCCGTCCAGCGTGAAAACCATGTCGCCGGCCTGGATCGCCGACGGCGCGACCGGGGCGGCGCCATCCTTCTGCAGGCTGACATGCGAGATGCGGCCGACATGCCACAGCTGCATGACGATCTTGCCGCCGGCCGCATGGACGGCCTCGACGACCGGCTTCCAGGCCGCGACATGGGCGTCGGTATAGATGCCCGGGGTCAGCGCATAACCGCGCCCCTGGCGCGAGATGTTGGTGGCTTCGGTGATGATCAGGCCGGCCGACGCGCGCTGGCGGTAATATTCGATGGCCATGGGCGAATGCACGCCTTCCATGTCCGCACGCGCCCGGGTCAACGGCGCCATCGCGATGCGGTTGGCGACCTCGATGGCCCCGATTTTGGTGGGCGAGAACAACTCGGCCTCAGACTTGCTCGACATTGCATGAATCCTTGTGGTGGTAAGAGCCTGGCTCTAAGGAATTTCGACGACGGGAGAGATATCACCCGCCGCCGCCGTTGATTAGCCGTCCTCCCAGCACAGCTTCTTGTAATTCATTTCACAGATAGGTGGTGCCGCCGCCCGGCCGATCAACCTTCCAGATAGTGTTGCAGGCGCGGCACCATGTAATCGAGGAAGGCGCGCACCCGCTGCGGCATATGCTGGGTGCCGCGATAAAGCGCGTGGATATCCTCGGAATCGGTGATGGCGCTGTCGCCCAGCACCTCGATCAGCTCGCCGCGCTCGATATAGCCGCGCACATGATAATCGCCCAGCCGGCCGAGCCCGACCCCGGCCAAGGCCATGCGTCCGACCGTCTCGCCGTTATTGGCCATCAGCGTGCCGCTCAGCATGCGCTCGACGATCAGCCCGTTCTCGCGCAGCGGCCAGACAGCGGCTGCGCGGCGGAAGTTGAAGCCGAGACAATTGTGATGGAGCAGATCGTCGGGCGTCTGCGGCACGCCCATCCTGGCGAGATAGGCCGGAGACCCGACGATCTTCCGGCGGGCCGTTCCGATCTTGCGGGCGATCAGGTTGGAATCCTGCAGCTTGCCGACGCGGAACGCGATGTCGGTGCGGTCGAGATAGAGGTCGACGATTTCGTCCGACAGCGACAGGTCGACGACGATGTCCGGATAGGCTTCCCAGAAACCGGGCAGCAGAGGCTCCAACGCCCGGACGCCGAACGTCACCGAGGCATTGACACGCACCACCCCGTGCGGCCGGCTGCCGCCTTGCGCCAATTGCTGTTCGGTCTCGTCGAGCTCGGCCAGCAATTCCTGGCTTCGCTCGTAATAGAACTGGCCTTCCTTGGTCAGCGACAGACGCCGGGTCGAGCGCTCGATCAGCCGGACGCCGACCCGTTCCTCCAGCCGCGCGATCAGCTTGGAAACGGTGGACGGCGTCATATGCAGCAGCCGCGCCGCTTCCGAGAAGCTGCCCGCCTCGACCACCCGCACGAACACCATCATCTCACCCGCGCGATTATCCATGTCGGGTTCCCCCTACCCTGTCAGTCCGCCTTGTTCGGTGCCGGTATATGCGCCAGCAGATTGTCGCGCACCTTGGCCACGGTCTGCTGCACGGCCGGGAAGTCGTCGCCCAGGCCGATGGCTTCGGTCAGCGGCGCGCCGAGATCGTTTTCCACCAGCTTGCGCCCGACAGGGGTCAGGCTGATCCGCACCTGGCGCTCATCCTCGGCATCGCGCTGGCGGCGGATATAGCCCATCGATTCCAGCTTCTTGAGGATCGGCGTCAAAGTGTTGGATTCCAGGAACAGCTTCTCGCCCAGCGCTTTCACGGTCTGGTCGTCATCCTCATTAAGGGCCACCAGAGTGATGTACTGGGTATAGGTCAGGCCAACCGCGTCGAGCAGCGGCTTATAGGCGCGGCCGAAGGCCAGATTGGCCGAATAGACCGCGAAACACAGAAAATTGGACAGTTTGGGGGGCATGGGAACCTCCGGGCGTTGACATCGCCCCTCCTATATAAATCGTATACGATTAAATCGGAAGACCTTGACTCGATCTTTTTGAAGGCATATTTCAATCGCACACGATCTAATCGTATGCGTTTTTAACCAGCCCATGAGGTTTTCAGTCATGACCAACCGTACAAAGCTGCTGTTCGCCGCCTCCGCCCTGGCCAGCGGCCTGATGTTCTCTCAGCCCGTTACCGTGCAGGCCGCAGAGAGGGCTCCCGCGCAAGAGCATGTCGTCCGCGACACCTTGATCCGCCCGTTCGAGTTCCATGCCTCGGACGAGGCCCTGGCCGATCTGCGCAACCGCATCCTGGCGACGCGCTGGCCCGACCGCGAGCTGGTGAACGACGCCAGCCAGGGCGTGCAGCTGGAGACCATGCGCAAGCTCGCCGACTATTGGGCGAACGGCTATGACTGGCGCAAAACCGAGGCCAAGCTGAACGCCCTGCCGCAATTCGTGACCAATATCGACGGCGTCGACATCCATTTCATCCATGTCCGCTCGAAGAACCCGCACGCCATGCCGGTCATCATCACCCATGGCTGGCCCGGCTCGGTCATCGAGCAGCTGAAGATCATCGATCCGCTGACCAACCCGACCGCCCATGGCGGCAGCGCCGCGGACTCCTTCGATGTGATCATTCCGTCGCTGCCCGGCTATGGCTTCTCGGGCAAGCCCGGCGAGACCGGCTGGGACCCGCAGCACATCGCCCGCGCCTGGACCGAGCTGATGCGCCGCCTCGGCTATACCAGCTTCGTCGCCCAGGGCGGCGATTGGGGCGATGCGGTCACCGAGCAGATGGCCGTGCAGGCTCCGCCGGAACTGAAGGGCATCCACACCAACATGCCGGCCACGGTTCCCGCCGGGATCGGCAGGGCGCTGCAGGCGGGCGGACCGGCGCCGGCCGGATTGCCGGCGGACGAGCGGCATGCCTATGAGCAGCTCGACTTCTTCTACAAGCACGGCCTGTCCTATGCCCTGGAGATGTCGGCCCGTCCGCAGACCTTGTACGGCATCGAGGATTCGCCGGTCGGCCTGGCCTCGTGGATGATCGATCACGACGCGCGCAGCTACGAGCTGATCGCCCGGGTGTTCGACGGAAAGAGCGAGGGCCTGACCCGCGACGACGTGCTGGACAACATCACGCTCTATTGGCTGACCGGTACCGGCATATCGTCGGCGCGGCTCTATTGGGAGAACAAGCTGGCCTTCTTCGCGCCGAAGGGGATCACCATCCCGGTTGCCGTCAGCGCCTTCCCGGACGAACTGTACCAGGCGCCGAAGAGCTGGGTGCAGGCCGCTTTCCCCAACCTGATCTATTACAAGAAGCAGGCCAAGGGCGGTCATTTCGCCGCCTGGGAACAGCCCGACACCCTGGTCGAGGATCTGCGGGCGGCGTTCAAGCCGCTGCGCTGACCGGCGTACACCCGCCGACTATCTGCGGCCCGTTCCCGCCGAAACGGGCCGCAGGTAACCAGGGTCAAGCCGCCACGGAGCGGTCCAGCGCGGCGACGAACTTCGCGGCCAGCGGACGGTCCGAGCTCGGATTCTGGCCGGTAATCAGTTCGCGGTCCTCGATCACGTTCGGCGCGAAATCGACCGTGCCGGTGATCACCTCGCCTCCGGCGATTTCCAGGGCGTCGGCCACATTGAAGTGGAGCTTGGCATTCAGGACATGCTCCTCGACGATTTTTTCCTCGCTGTTGGAGAAGACCGTCATCCTGTAGCCGGTATATTGCCAGCCCTTGGCCCATTCGGCCGCCTTGGCGGCATCGCCGGCGATCAGCGCGGCGCGGAATTCGCGGGCATGCGGCAGCGCCGCGGCAACCGCGATCGGGCCATGGCACAGCAGCGCCGTCGGCTTGGCCCGCTGGTGGAAGTGGCGCAGGATGATGCCCAGTTCGGCATCCTGCATCAGATCGACACCCGGGGCCTGACCGCCGGGAACGAACACGCCCACATAATTATCCAGCCCCTCCTCGATCACCGAAGCCAGCGTGCGGACCTGGTTCATCGCGGGATAAGTGGCGAAGAACGCCTTGCCGCGCTGATACTCGGCCTCGTCATTGCCGAAATATTTGGCCGAATCCGACACCGGGTCGATATGCGGCTTGGTGCCGTCGGGGGTCGCCAGCACGATCTCGTAGCCCGCGTCGGCCACCGCCATGGCGGGTTCGACGGTTTCGTTGAGATATTGACCGGTAGCAGCCCAGCCACCGCCCTGAATTTCGATCCGGGTAGCATTGGACCCGATCACAAGAACCTTACCTTTGCTCATTCCAGCCTCCATTGGCTTGGTTGGTTTCGATGGGCCAACCTTGCTCTCCGGCGACATATTCTAGAACTTTATTTCTCTTATTTAAGACATTCATGATATGTATGTCTTATGCGGTACGACCTGAATCTGCTGCCGGTTTTCGTCACCCTGATGGAGGAGCGGAACGTCACCCGCGCCGCCGAGCGCCTGGGCATCACGCAGCCCGCCTTGTCGAACGCGCTGTCCCGCCTGCGCACCATGCTCAAGGACCCGCTATTCATCCGCGAACGCTACGGCATCCAGCCGACGCAGACGGCCCTGGAACTAGCCCCCTCCATCGCCGAAGCATTGGCGAAACTCGACGACGCGGTACTGGGCCAGCAGGAGTTCGATCCCGCCCAAGCCGACCGGGTCATGACCATCGCCCCCAATTCCTATGTCGAGTTCGTGCTGATGCCGGCCATCGTCGCGCGGCTGGGCGAGATCGCGCCGGGCATCAGGCTGCGCTTCACCCCTTACGGCAACGATCTGGTCGAGACCGGCGTGATGTCCGGCACCACGGCGATGGTGCTGGGCCGCGTGACCGATCCGCCGGACAATCTGGTGGTGCAGCATGTGATGGATGAGGGCCTGGCCTGCGTCGTGCGGGCCGATCATCCTGAGATCGGCGACAGCATTTCGCGCGAACAGTACGAGCGGATGAAACATGTCAATGTACTGCCGCCCGGACGCATGCGCGCCGGCTTGTTCCAGGCCCTGCAGCAGCGCGGCCTCAAGCGCGAGGTCGCCGTTTCGGTAACCCATTTTCTGGCGGTGCCGGAAATGATCGCGGTCACCGATTACTGCACGACGCTGCCGAAGCTGATCTGCCGCCGCCTCGCCAACGATCCGCGGGTCAAGGTGCTGCCGCCGCCGGTCGATCTGGGAACCTTCCCGGTCGAGATGGCCTGGCATGTGCGCTACCGCAACGATCCGGCGCACCGCTGGCTGCGCGGCCTGGTATCCGATATAGCGAAAGAGGTTTCGACGGGACACTAGTCGGGCATCTTCATCGAGAAGATCGCGTCCTGGCGAACCTCGACATAGTCGCCGGCGCCGCCCGCCCGCAGGATCGGCTGCGCCAGCGGCGTCTTGTACACGCCATCGACGATCAGGCGTTCGTCGATATGCACCTGGACCACTTCGCCAAACACCATCCAGGCCGGCGTCTTCGCTCCGAGGGAATCCTCAAGCTGCAGGATCTGCGTCACCACGCATTCGAAATTGACCGGGCTCTCGGCCACCCGCCAGGCGCCGACGCGGAGTCCGGGCGCCTTGGTCAGGCCGGCCAGCTCGAACTCGTCGATCTCATGGGCGACATGGGCCGAGGTCGCGTTCATCCGTTCCGCGAGAGGCCGGGTCGCCAGGTTCCAGACGAACTCGCCGGTGTCGGTGACATTGGACACCGTATCCTTCCGCCCAAAGCTGCAGAAGCCTAGGATGTAGGGCTCGTCGCAAAAGGCGTTGAAGAAACTGTAAGGCGCCAGATTGGCCCTTCCATCCCGGTCGCGTGACGAAATCCAGCCGATCGGGCGGGGCCCGACGATCGAGTAGAAAGGGTCGTGGCGGAGGCCGTGCCCCTGGCGCGGATCGAAGCTGTGCATGGCCCCTCCGGTTTACCATCAGCGCGGATCAATGAAACGGGAAATTCACTCCCGTCCATCTGCACGTTTTAGTAGACTCGCCGCGGGTGGCGACCGCCTCCTGCGTTTCCCTGCATCTTGAGAGTCTTCCGTCCATGAGTTCATTCCAAGAAGCCGCGGCTGCCGCGCGCGGTCACCTCGCCGCAGCCGACCGCAAGGTCGATTTCCTGCGCACCATCGAACCTTTCTTCATCGATTTGTCGCTCCGCGAGAACCCTGTCGGGTCGCGCGTCGGTCAGACGCTGGCCGACAAGCTGGCGATCCTGCCGCAGGTCCGGGATTTCGGCTTCAGCAACATTCTGCTCGGCACGCTCGATTATTCCCAGCCGGAGTCGCTGGAGGTCGATGACGACTTCATGATCCATCTGCGCGATCGGAAATACGACATGACCGGCTGCTACGCCTTCACCGACATCGGCCTGGTGAATGCGGACGGCGTGTTCAAGCCCAGCCCCTCGATGCTCAAGCTGCGCGACTACACGGTGCCGAACACGCTGCACGAGATCTATCTCAGCAAGGAGGGCATGGAGGGTCAGTACACTTTCGAGGAGCTCCTCCGCAGCATTCCGGTCAGCATTCAGTGGCTGATGGACACCATCAAAGGCGAGCATGGCGGCAAGCCGCGCATCCTGATCAACATCGTCGATGGCTGCGACGCCTTCGCCGAAAATCCCGACCAGACCTTCGAGATCCTGGCGCTGCTGGCCCGGCAGCCGATCGAGGGCGTCAGCTTCGAGGATGACCGCGGCACCTATATGCCGTTCCAGGTCGGAGCCTATGTGGCGGCGGCGCGCCAATTTCTGCCGCCACCCCTCAAGCTGCTGGTGCATATGCACAGCGGCGCCGGCTTCGAGAATGCCAGCGTGATCGAGGCGCTGCTCAACGGCGCCGACGGCATCTGGGGCGGCCTGCCGAAGCGCGCCGCGATCATCGGCCATGCCTCGTTGGGCGAGCTGATCGCGAACCTGGTGCGGGTCGGCAACGAAAACATGCGCCAATACAAGCTCAACCGGCTGCTGCCGCTGGCCACCCGCCTGCAGATCCTCGACGAAGAGCAGCAGGTGCCGGACGATCTGCCGATCCTCGGCCACAACGCCTATCGCCTGCCGCTCAGCTTCTTCCGCCAGATCCCCGACCGCCCGATGGACCTCATCCCCGAAAAGATCGGCGGCACCTACCGCTATCGCATCTGCCCGGTGGTCAGCGACCCGGCGGTGATCGCCGGCCGCCTGGCCGAGGTGACCGGCCAGCCGCAAAGCGATTTCCCGGAAGACGTCACCAAGCGCATGGTCCGGCTGATGCGCCGCGACCTGCGCGACGGGCAGCGGATCGCCTATGACGAGCCTGCGGAACTGCTCAAGCTTTATAAGCGCGCGCTCGTACCGGACCAGAACAAGGGCTGAGCGGTCACGGCAAGGCGTTCGCCTTGAAGAAGGCAAGCATGTCGTCGGCCAGCACCTCTTTCTGCGGCCAGCGGATATGCTCGTACAGGCCGCGCGCCTTGCCGCAGGATTGGACGCATTGCGTGGTCGGCGCCGTCTTCCGGCCGCGCAGAGCGAGGTCGACACGCTGGAACGGCCAGTTCAGGCCTTCCAGCGTGCTGCTCCAGCTGCTGGTGGCGGGGCATTGGGCCAGCGCGTCGCACATATTCCGCATCAGCGTGAGCGGCACCCGCCGTCCGGACGGCATATCCACCGGACAGGGCGGGCGCTGCCACGGATCGGTGCCGGCATATTGGGCCACCGCGGCGATGCGCTCGGAACGCCAGGCGCCGTACAGCACCGCCATGTTCGCGCCGTTGCTCCAGCCGAACACATAGATCTGCTTCTCATCGACGGCGCCGGTCGCCACCACCTCGTCGATGAAATGGTCGATCGCCTGCACGTCGAGATTGGTCGCCGGATCACGTTGCCATTCGTCCCAATGGAAGCCGGTTCCGGTATGGGCACCCTCCCCTTCCCACGGCTGGGCGCGCCGGCCTTCCGGCGACAGCAGGATGAAGCCCTTGATACCGGGATGGGTCGACAGCGGATAGTCGCGGCTCAGCGCGAACAGATCGCGCCCGGCCAGGTAAAGGCTGTCGGGCGTCGTCAGCGAACCGTGCAGATAGACGATCATGGGTAATTTCGCGGCCCCGTCCCCCAGATTGAGGCAGGCATAGCGCGTCACCCCGGCCTGATCGAACGACAGCACCTTGCCATCCTTGCAGGACGGCCGCTCGGTGACGGGTTCGACGGTTTGGATCGGCGGCGTTCCGGTCGCCGTGCAGGCCGGCGCGGAAATGTCGGCCGCCGCAGCGGCGAGCGAAACAAACAGGCTGGCCAGGGCGGCGACGGCGGCAGATAGACGTTTCGGCATGGTCTTCCTCTTCGGGTTTGCACCGAGCCTAACAGATACTCAACCGTTGCGGGAGAGACCCGCAAGAAGCGGAGCGTACCCGGCAAGCCTGTGGGAGGCGAACTCCGTGAAGAGGCGCACGCGCTTCGTCTTACGTGTCTCCCCCTGGGTGAGGAGCCAGAGGCTTCCATACTGATGCAGGCGGGTGCCGGGCACCCTCACGAGCAAGGGGTCGGCATCTCCGACGAAGCAGGGCAATGTCGTGAGTCCGAGCCCAGCCCGGACGGCGACGATCTGCGTCCCGGCATCCGTGGTGCGAAACGGGACCCCCGCGGTGCGGACCTCACCCTCGTGGGCCCAGTCCGGGATGCCATGAATGCTTATGACGATCCAGCGGATGGGATCGGACGCGCCTGCCCGCCACGCGGCCAGCAGATCGCGGGACATATAGATACCGCCGAAGATATCCGGCCCCTTCAGGCCGTGCAGATTAAGCGGCAGGGTTTTGCGGTCATAGACGACGCGTATCGCGACGTCGGCCTCGCGGTTCGTCAGATTGGCAAGCTCGCCGGACGACAGGATATCCATCTCGATGTCCGGATGCAGACGCGCGAAATCGGCGAAGTCCGGCATCAGCAGGTGTGTCACCAGCGGCGGCGCCAGCGTTACCCGCAAAAGCCCGCGCACGCTCTGATCGCGCCCGAAGATGCGCGTCTCCAGCTGGTGGGACGACGCTTCCATCTGCTCCGCGAATTCGAGGACCTCCTCACCCGCCGCCGTCAGGCTGTAGCCTGAAGGCAGCTTCTCGAACATGTGCACCCCGAGGCGCTCCTCGAGCTGGGCGATGCGCCGCAGCACGGTCGAATGGTTCACACCGAGGCGCTCGGCGGCGGCCCGCACCGAGCCTCCGCGTGCGACACCCAGAAAGTAGCGAACGTCATCCCAGTCGATCATGGTGCGATCCGGCACCGCATGGCGCCCCTTTCAAAGCTCGTATCATAGCCTATTTCGCCACAGCCGGATCGCTTTCGCACCACCGATGTGCACGTTTCCGCACTCAACACCCGGCGGCGGCGGACCTATCTCGAGGGTCTCCAGAGACGGAGGCTGAGAAAGGACAAATCATGGGAAAGCTTGACGGTAAGGTTGCGGTCATTACGGGCGGATCGAGCGGCATGGCGCTGGCCAGCGCCCTGCGGTTCGTCGAAGAGGGCGCTTATGTTTTCATCACGGGCCGACGGCAAGAGACGCTCGACGAGGCCGTCAGGCAGATCGGCCGGAACGTGACCGGCGTGCGCGGCGACGCGTCCAATCTCGACGACCTCGACCGCCTGTTCGACACGGTCAAACGGGAAAAGGGCAAGATCGACATCCTCTATGCGAACGCCGGCTGGGGCGAAGCGGTGCCGCTGGGCGAGATTACCGAGCAGCATTTCGACACCATCTTCGGCCTGAATACGCGCGGCACCCTGTTCACGGTTCAGAAGGCGTTGCCGCTGTTCAACGATGGCGGATCGATCTTCATGACCGGGTCGGTCGCCTCGGTGAAAGGGTTTCCCGGCTACGGCGTCTATGCGGCGAGCAAGGCGGCGTTGCGTTCCTTCGCACGCACCTGGCTCAACGAACTGAAGGGCCGGAATATCCGGGTGAACGTCCTGAGCCCGGGCCCGATCGCCACGCCGATGCAGGACCAGGTTCTCACCGAGGAGGCGAAGCGGATGTTCGAATCCCTGATCCCGCGGGGAACCATGGGGCAGCCCGAGGAAATCGCCGCGGCCGCGCTGTTTCTCGCCTCGGACGAGTCGAGCTTCGTGAACGGCGTGGACTTGTCCGTCGATGGCGGCTTCTCGGCCATCTGAACGGAGACATATCATGAGCTATGCGATCATAGGATTCGGCGCGATCGGCCAGGCCCTCGCCCGGGCCTTCGCCCGCAGGAACATGGCGGTGGCCGTTGCGAGCCGCCGGCCGGCCGAGGCGTTGGCGCCGCAGGCCCGGACGATCGGCCCCACGGTCATCGCCAGGTCGCTGCGGGATGCCGTCGAGGCCGGGACGATCATCCTGGCGGTCCCGTTCGGCGAGCATCGCGAGGTTGCGAAGGCCCTGCCGAACTGGCACGGCAAGACGATCATCGACGCGATGAATACGTTCGGCGTTCCCCCTGAGGAGCTGGACGGTCTGCCGTCCTCCGCCTTCGCCGCGAAGGCGTTCACCGGCGCCAAATATGTGAAAGGCTTCAATCATCTGATCGCCGCCAAACTCGCCGCCGACCCGGCCGTCGAGGGCGGCCATCGGGTCGTCTTTCTGTCGAGCGACGATGAAGATGCGATCGCTCCCGTGGCGGCCCTGGCCAAACAACTCGGCTTCGCCCCCGTCACGCTGGGAACGCTCGGCGAGGGTGGTGCGCTGGTTCACGCGCGCGACCGCGTCTGGGGCCCGCTCATCTTCCAGGATCTGTTCAGGAAGGAGCCGTAACCGGCGTCATATCGGCCGATCGGCCGCGTCCCCCGCCGAGGTGGTGGACGCGGCCGGTTAGGTCGATCGAGCACGCCATGTTGCAAAGTTACAAGACGCTTCCGGTGGGCTAAGCTGGAGCGGACCGTCAGTTTCCGAGCTCCAGGCTGCTCATGCCCATACGCTTCATCGCCCGCTGGTCGGCCGTAACCTGTCTTGCCGTTTCGGCCTGCGCGGCGGCCGGGCAGCCGATCCCGCTGTCCGACGTGCTCGCCCGCTGGAACCAGGACGCGCATCCCGATCTCAGGGCCGTCGTGGTCCTCCAGCATGGCCGGCTTGTCGCCGAGCGCTATTACAACGGCGAGACGGAGAGCGACCTTCATGACCTGCGCTCCGCCGGAAAGAGCATTACCGCGCTTCTGGTCGGCGCGGCCCTGGACACCGGGAAGATCAACTCCGTCGACGATCCGGTCGAGCGTTATTGGCCGGAGGCTAAGGGAACCGCTATTGGCGATGTTCCGCTCAAGGACGTTCTGACCATGCGGTCCGGTCTCGCGGCGTTCGACGCCGACCCGAATTCGCCGGGCAACGAGGACAAGCTCGACGACTCGCCGGACCCGCACAGATTCATCCTGGCCTTGCCGCGCTCCGATCCGCCGGGTGACGTCTACCGCTACAATTCGGTCACAGCCCATTTGGCGGGCCTGGTCGTGCAAAAGGCGGTCGGGGAGACCCTCCAAGCCTTTGCCGAACAAGCACTGTTTCGGCCGCTTGAAATCAAGAACTGGTCATGGCAGGCGGATGCGGCCGGTGATTTCAAGGGCCAGGGCAACTTGTCCCTGACCGCCCGCGACTTCGCCAAGATCGGCCAGCTCGTGCTCGATAAGGGGGTGTTCGAGGGACGCCCCGTCATCAGCGCACACTGGGTTCAGGACGCTTTGACGCCCAAAGTCGTCATTTCCGCCGTCGATCCCTATGCCGATGGCTATGGTTATTTCTGGTATTTCAAGACGCAGAGGATCGGGGATACCGATGTGCCGGTATCCTTCGCGTCGGGCAATGGCGGCAACAAGATTTACGTCGTCCGGACGCTGGACCTGGTGGTCGCCGTAACGTCAAGCGCTTACGGCCGGGGTTACGGCCAGCGGCGATCCGAAGATATCCTGAGGGCGGTGCTCGCCGCAGAGCTGGGCAAGACCTCGGACGAAGCTCGGAAATAGCTTTCGGCCGTCGTCACCGCGGAGAGTGGCAGAGACGGCGGGGCGGGCGGCATCGCCTATTCGCCGCCCGCCTTGATGCGCAGATTGTCGAGAAAGGCGATGACGCCCTCCAGCTCGGAAACGAGCATCTGGAGCGTCACGAAATCTCCCGATTTCGTTTCGATCTTGAACTCGACCTCGCGGCCATCCTCGATGACCTGACCGTGATTGATATGCCGAAACCGGCCCAGCAATTTCTTAGGCATGACGCGCCCCTTATTCCCACTCGATGGTGCCCGGCGGCTTCGACGTGATGTCGTAGGTCACCCGGTTGATGCCGCGTACCTCGTTGATGATGCGGGTGGCGACGCGGCCGAGGAATTCGTGCGGGAAGGGATAGAAATCCGCCGTCATGCCGTCGGTCGAGGTGACCGCGCGGATCGCGCAGGCATAATCGTAGGTGCGGCCGTCGCCCATCACGCCGACGGTGCGCACCGGCAGCAGCACCACGAAGGCCTGCCAGATCGCGTCATAGAGGCCGGCATTGCGGATTTCCTGCAGATAGATCGCATCCGCCGCGCGCAGGATGTCCAGCTTCTCGCGGGTGATCTCCTGGCCGGGAATGCGGATCGCCAGGCCCGGGCCGGGGAAGGGATGGCGGCCGACCATCTCGTCGGGCAGGCCGAGTTCGCGGCCCAGAGCGCGGACCTCGTCCTTGAACAGTTCGCGCAAGGGTTCGACCAGCTTCATGTTCATGCGGGCCGGCAGGCCGCCGACATTGTGGTGCGACTTGATGGTCACCGACGGGCCGCCGGTGAAGCTGACCGATTCGATCACGTCCGGGTAGAGCGTGCCCTGGGCGAGGAAGTCGGCGCCGCCGATCTTCTTGGCCTCGGCCTCGAACACGTCGATGAAGGTGGCGCCGATGATCTTGCGCTTTTCCTCGGGGTCGGTCTTGCCGGCCAGTTTGCCGAGGAACAGGTCGGACGCGTCGTTATGCACCAGCTTGATGTTGAAGCGGTCGCGGAACAGGCTGACCACCTGCTCGGACTCGCCGGCGCGCATCAGGCCGTGATCGACATAGACGCAGGTCAGCTGGTCGCCGATCGCCTCGTGCAGCAGCACCGCGACGACCGAGCTGTCCACGCCGCCCGACAGGCCGCAGATCACCCGGCCCGAGCCGACCTGCTGGCGCACGGCCTGGATGGCCTGCTCCTTGAAAGCGGCCATGGTCCAATCGCCGGCGCAGCCGCAGATCTTATGGACGAAATTGGAATAGAGCTTGGCGCCGTCGGGGGTGTGCACCACCTCGGCATGGAACTGGATGCCGTACATCTTGCGGCTTTCGTCGGCGATGGCGGCGAAGGGCGCGCCCTCGGACTGGCCGACCACCGAGAAACCCGGCGGGATCGCGGTGACGCGGTCGCCATGGCTCATCCACACCTGCTCGCGCCCGCCGACCTGCCAGACGCCGTCGAACAGGGCGCAATTCTTTTCCACCTGCAGGAAGGAGCGGCCGAATTCGCGGTGATCGCTGGTCGACACCGCGCCGCCCAGCTGCGCGCACATGGCCTGCTGGCCATAGCAGACGCCGAGAATCGGCACGCCGTGATCGAACACGCCGGCCGGCACGCGGGGCGACGCGGCTTCGGTCACCGAGGCCGGACCGCCCGACAGGATGATGCCCTTGGGGCCGAATTCCTTGACGGTCTCGGCCGTCACCTTGTTGAAGGGATGGATTTCCGAATAGACCCCGGCCTCGCGGACTCGGCGCGCAATGAGCTGCGTGAATTGCGAGCCAAAGTCGATAATGAGGATGCGGTCGGTCATGTGGGGGAGCCCTCCGGTTGGATGGCGCCGGACTTTAGCGAAGACATCCCCCGATCACAAGAAAGAGTCTCTTGTCAGAATACGATATCATATGTCAGTTTTTTCTTACACATGACCCGACCCGGCGATCAACTCCTCGCGGCCCTGGCCGCCCTCGCCAATCCGCACCGCCTGCGGATCGTGGCCGCTTTGCACGAACAGGGGCGCGCTTATGTCAGCCAGCTCGCCCGCGACATCGGCATCAGCCGGCCCTTGCTGCACCTGCATCTCAAGAAACTGGAAGAGGCCGGCCTGGTCACCAGCCGGCCGGAAGTCTCGGCCGACGGCAAGGCGCTGAATTATTTCGAGGTCGTTCCCTTCGGCATCCCCCTCACCCCCGCCTTCGTCTCCGAGGCGGCCCGCACCCTGGGAGAATCCCATGAATAATCCCATCAACGGCACGTTCTTCTTCGTCCTCACCATCGCAGCGATCGGCGCGATCGTCGCGATCTTCAAAATGAAATACGCCGCCGCCTCCCAGCTGGCGAAACAGCAGGAACAGAACGCCGCCCTGCTCGCCGAGATTTCCGCCCGCCTGGCCGATGTCGAAAAGCTGCTCAAGGATGTCGGCTGATGCGCCTGCTGCGCATCGTGGCCCTGATCGAAGGACTATCCTTCCTGCTACTGCTCTTCGTCGCGGTGCCGCTGAAGCATCTGGCCGGCATCGCGGAACCGGTGCTGATCCTCGGCCCGCTGCACGGCATCGCCTTCCTCGCCTATGTCCGGCTGGTCAGCCGCCTCGCGATCGAGCAGGATTGGCCGCGCCGCCGCGCCCTTCGCCTGGCGGCGGCCGGATTGATTCCTTTCGGGGCCCTGTTCGCCCTGCGCTCCCTTCCCTCGGAATGAGATGACGATGCCCGATTACACCCTGCTGAAGATCCTGCACATGACCGCCGCCGCCCTGGTGATCATCGGCGTCCTGCTGAGCTCGTTCACCGTCGCCAAACCGCCCGCCGCGGCGCGGCTGGCCTCCATCCGCCGCTGGGACAGGTTCGTCACCGGGCCGGCGCTAGGCGCCGTCTGGATCTTGGGGATCATCATCGGCCTGTCCGGCAATTGGTTCTCGTCGGGCTGGCTGCCGGTCAAGCTGGTCTTCGTGCTGATCCTGTCGGCGCTGCACGGCATGCAGACGGGCGGCATGCGGCGCCTGGCCCAGGGCGAAGCGGTGCCCGCCTTCCTGCGCTTCAGCCCCTATATCGCCCTGGTCTCCATCGCCGCCATCGTCCTGCTGGCCTCGGCCAAGCCGTTCTGAGACAATCCGGGGCATGCTGCACTTCATCGGCGCCGTCATAGCCGGCTTCATCGGCATCTTCGCCGCCCTGATCGGAATCGGAATCGGGATGGGCGCCCTGGCGCTGGCCTTCGCGCCCCTGCTGCTTCTGCTGCTGATCCCGCTGCTGCCGGTGCTGCTGGTGGTGTGGATCTTGCGCAAGATCGGCATCCTGTCGGGGCCGTTCCTGACCTTCGTCGCCATCGTCATCGGCGTGTTCCTGCTGATCGGCGGCATCCACAGTGCCTGGAACAGCCAGAGCGAGTCGGTCGAGGAATGGGTCGAGGCCAAGCGCCAGCAATTGGAAACCTGCAAGGAGCAGGGCGGCGACGACGTCACCGTGCAATGGGATGGCGACGATCTGGTCTTCACCTGCAGAGGCAAGGACAAGCCTGGCGCACAGCGCAGGGATGACCATATCTAACTGGCTTTTTTCCACAGGCACTTCTATAACGCGCGCATGAATCAGCTTGGTCCGAGCGGACGCCCATTTCTCAAGATGCACGGCGCCGGGAACGATTTCGTCGTTCTCGATGCGCGGTCGCGCCCGTGGGAGATCGATGGCGAAGCGGCCAAGCGCATCGCCGACCGCCGCACCGGCATCGGCTGCGACCAGCTGATCGTGGTCGGACCGGCCCGCCAGCCGGGCGCCGACGCCTTCATGTCGATCTTCAATCCCGACGGCTCCGAGGTCTCGGCCTGCGGCAATGCGACCCGCTGCGTCGCCTGGATGCTGATGGGCGAAAGCGGCGCCCCAGGCGTCACCATCGAGACCCATGCCGGTCTGCTCTCCGCGCAATCCGCCGGCGAGAACCGCATCACCGTCGATATGGGCCCGGCCCGGCTGGAGTGGGACCAGATCCCGCTCGCGAAAGACATCGACACGCTGCATCTGCCGGTCTCGGCCGGCCGCCTGTCCGATCCGGTCGGGGTCGGCATGGGCAATCCCCATGCGGTGTTCTTCGTGCTGGACGCCGAAGCGGTGCCGCTCTCCGAACTCGGCCCCAAGCTGGAACATGATCCGCTGTTCCCCGAGCGCTGCAATATCGAAGCGGCGCAGGTGCTCGACGATGGCCGCATCCGCATGCGGGTGTGGGAACGCGGCGCCGGCATCACCCTGGCCTGCGGCACCGGCGCCTGCGCCACCCTGGTCGCCGCCGCCCGGCGCGGCCTGACCGGACGCAAGGCCGACGTCATCCTCGATGGCGGCACTTTGACCATCGAATGGCTGGAGAACGGCCATGTGCTGATGACCGGGCCGGTCGCCCTGGCTTTCTCCGGGGTGCTGCCGTGAAGACCGCTCCGGAAGTCCTGACCTTCGGCTGCCGCCTCAACGCCTATGAATCCGAGGTGATCAAGGGGCACGCCACCACGGCCGGCTGGACCGACACGGTGGTCATCAACAGCTGCGCCGTCACCAAGGAAGCCGAGCGCCAGGTGCGCCAGACCATCCGCCGCCTGCGCCGCGAGCGCCCCGAGGCCAAGATCGTCGTCACCGGCTGCGCCGCCCAGATCGACCCGGAACGCTATGCGGCGATGCCCGAGGTCGACCGGGTGATCGGCAATTCCGAGAAGATGAAGGCGGAAAGCTATCTTACCCCGTCCGAGGGCAAGGTGGCGGTCGCCGACATCATGACGGTCAAGGAAACCGCCCAGCATCTGATCGGCGGCTTCGACGGCCGGGCGCGGGCCTTCGTCGAAGTGCAGCAGGGCTGCGACCATCGCTGCACCTTCTGCATCATCCCGTTCGGCCGCGGCAATAACCGCAGCGTGCCGTTGGGACCGCTGGTCGATCAGGTGCGTCAGCTGACCGAAGCCGGCTATGGCGAGATCGTGCTGACCGGCGTCGACATCACCGGCTATGGCACCGATCTGCCCGGCACCCCGACCCTCGGCCAGGCGGTGCGCCGCCTGCTGGCCCAGGTGCCGGAGCTGCCCCGCCTGCGTCTATCCTCGCTCGACCCGGTCGAGATCGACGAAGACCTGATCCGGTTGGTGGCGGAAGAGCCGCGCCTGATGCCGCATTTCCATCTGTCGGTGCAGGCCGGCGACGATATGATCCTGAAGCGCATGAAGCGCCGGCACTTACGCGACGACGTGATCGCCATGGCCAGGCGCCTGCGCGACCTGCGCCCCGATCTGGCGCTGGGCGCCGACATCATCGCCGGCTTCCCGACCGAGACCGAAGAGATGTTCCAAAACTCGCTCGCTCTGGTCGACGAAGTCGGACTGACCCATCTGCATGTCTTCCCCTATTCGGTGCGCCCCGGCACCCCGGCGGCCAAGATGCCGCAGGTTCATGGCCCCGAGATCAAGGAGCGCGCCGCCCGCCTGCGCGCCAAGGGCTCCGAAGCCATGGCCGCCTTCCGCGCCGCCCGCATCGGCAAGAGCGCCAGCGTGCTGGTCGAACAGGATGATGCCGGCCATTGCGAACATTACCTTCCCATCCGCCTCGACCGGCCGGTTCCCATGGGAACCATACAGACCGTCACGGTTACCGGTCAGGACGACACCCATCTGATCGGAACCATCGCAGCGTGACCATCGAGCCCAAGACCAGCTGGTTCGGCCGCATCAAGGCCGGCCTGAGCCGTTCCTCCTCGCGCCTGGCCCAGGGCATCGGCGACCTGTTCACCAAGCGCAAGCTCGACGACGAGGCGCTGGAGGAGCTGGAAGAGCTGCTGATCGCCGCCGATCTCGGCGTCGCGACCGCGCGCAAAGTGACTGAACGCCTGGCCAAGAGCCGCTTCGACCAGGAAATCTCGCCCGAGGAAATCAAGGAAGCGCTGGCCGAGGAAATCGCCGCGATCCTCGAACCCGTCGCCAGGCCGCTGACGCCCGATCCGGCGCGCAAGCCGCATGTGGTGCTGATGGTCGGCGTCAATGGCAGCGGCAAGACCACCACCATCGGCAAGCTGGCCAAATATTACAAAGGCCGCGGCCTCAAGGTGACCATGGCCGCCGGCGACACCTTCCGCGCCGCCGCGGTCGAGCAGTTGAAAGTGTGGGGCGACCGCACCAATTGCCCCGTGGTGGCGCGCGCCCAGGGCGCCGACGCGGCCGGCCTGGCTTTCGACGCGCTGACCGAATCGGCGGCGCGCGGCGACGATCTGCTGCTGATCGACACCGCCGGCCGCCTGCAGAACAAGGCCGATCTGATGGCCGAATTGCAGAAGATGGTGCGCGTGCTGAAAAAGCAGGACCCGTCCGCCCCGCACGACGTGCTGCTGGTGCTGGACAGCACGGTCGGCCAGAACGCCCATGCCCAGGTCGAGATCTTCAAGGACCTGACCCAGGTCTCCGGCCTGGTGATGACCAAGCTGGACGGCACGGCGCGCGGCGGCGTGGTGGTGGCCCTGGCCGAGAAGTTCGGCCTGCCGGTCCACGCCATCGGCGTCGGCGAGGGCGCCGACGACCTTCAGCCGTTCGACGCCCGCACCTTCGCGCGCAGCCTGGTCGGCTTGGCCGACTAATTCGGCGCGGAAACGTCGAACGCGTGCATGCGGACCCGCAGCAGGTGCCGCCTGGCATCCTGATAATCGGAGCGCGCATGCAGCACGCGGCGGTTATTGACGAACACCGCCTGCCCCGCCGCCAGACCCATCTCGATCGGCGGCACGCCGGTCTCCACCAGCGCATCGAACCAGGCCAGGGCATCGGCCATTTCCGACGTCACCCGCGCCGGCGCCTCCGCCATGCCCTGGCGGATGCAATCGTGCCGGTACCGCAGCTGGCCGTTATCGATGATCTTGCCGAAGATGACCCGGCCGCTGCTGGAGAAGGCCGGCGGGATCTTGAAGGGATAGAAATTACGTTCCAGCACCTGGCGGAAGCGGCGCCCCTCGGCGCTGGCATTCATCGCCGCCAGCAGGCGGGCCGCCGGAATGATGCGGCTGAGGCCGCCGCCGCATTCCGCCGCGTGGATGGTGTAGAGGCCGAAATATTCCTCGGGGCGGATGGTGAAGGCGCTGTCGGTATGGAACGGAGCCTCGCCGGTGCGTTCGGAGAAGGTCCGCTCGCGCTCGCCGACGCCACGGTCACGGACATCCCACACCACCTTGTGCTCTTCGTTATGGCTGCTCGGCGTGCCGATCTGGTGGCACAGCATGACGAAGGCGGCGGCGACCGCCTCGGGCGGGAGGTCCAGCCGGTTCAGATCGTCGATGACGCAGAAGCCGGCCGGGCCGTTCAACTGATGCAGGACATGCGCGCCGATTTCCGCCAGTTCGGGGAAGCGGCCGGCTAATTCCCCGCCGAGCCGCAGATAATCGGCCTGGGGAAGCGTCGCGATCTCGGATTCGCGCAGGGCGCTTGCCAGATTCGACAGGTTTCCCCAAGAAACCGCATGGACGAATGGGACGATGTTCATGGCCAACTCCTATGGATCAATGGTCACGATCAAACGACGAAACTCGAACCCTTCCTTGGATCGCCTCGCCGCCGCCCATCTTTTCGTTTTATTTAGATCAGTTTTGCGAACACCCCCGCTTATATCAAGTTACGCTTCGATGATCCGTGATCCAGATCACGCATTGCGAATGTCAGAAAAAAAAGTTTCCATTTTCGCGTGCAGACCTTTCGCCTCCGACTGAAGATTGTCCGAGGCGCTGCGCAGCTCGCCGGCGGCAGTGCTGGTGCTCTCGGCCGCCGAGGCGACGCCGGCCATGTTCGACGAGACCAGGCTGGTGCCGTCGGCGGCCTCGCCGATATTGCGGGCGATCTCGGAGGTGGTGGCGCCCTGCTCCTCCATCGCGGATGCTATGGCGGTGGCGATGGCCCGCATCTCGGCGACCGTGCGGCCGATTCCCTCGATGGCATCCACCGCGCGGTGGGTCTCGGCCTGGATGCCGGCGACCTGGGCCTGGATCTCCTCGGTGGCGCGGGTGGTCTGGTTGGCCAGCGTCTTGACCTCGCTGGCCACGACGGCAAAGCCCTTGCCGGCCTCGCCGGCGCGGGCCGCCTCGATGGTGGCGTTCAGCGCCAGCAGGTTGGTCTGGCCGGCGATATCCTGAATGACGGTGATGATGGTGCCGATGCGCTGGGCCGCTTCGGTCAGTTCGCGCATGGTGGCGTTGGTCTGGTCGGCCTCCATCACCGCCTTCTCGGCCACCTGGGTCGATTGCGACACCTGGCGGTTGACCTCGCTCACCGCCGCCGACAATTCCTCGGCCGCGCCAGCGATGGTGGTGACGTTGCCGTCGGTGTTGGCGGCCGCCGAATTGGCGGCGCCGATCCGTTCGAGGCTGTCGGCCGCCATGCCGGCCAGCCGGGCGGAATTGTCCTGCACCTGGCTGGCGGCGCTCATCACCGTCTGCAGCATGCGCTCGGACTGTTCGGAGAAGGTGCCGATCAGCGATTCGACGCGTTCCTGGCGCCGGATCTTGGCGGCGGCCTCGGCCTTTTGCGCCTCGGCCAGCTCGGCGGCCCGGATCTGGTTGGCCTTGAACACATCCAGGGCCCGGGCCAGGCGGCCGATCTCGTGGCGGTCGGCAATATTCGGAATGTCGATCGAATGATCACCCTCGGCCAGACGGCCCATGCGCTGGGTCATCTCGGCCAGGGGCAGCGAGATCGACCGGCCGATCAGCCGCACGGCCAACAGCGTGACCACCAGAATCGCGGCGGCAATGCCGGTGGTAATCCCCACCTGCCGCTCATAGATGGCGTCGACATCCTCGATATAGACGCCGGTCGCGACCACCCAGCCCCAGGGTTCGAAGGATTTTGCGTAAGAGATCTTCGGCAGCGCCTCGCCGCCCACCGCGCGCGGCGCGTGATAGGTGACGAAACCGCCGCCGGCCCGCGCCGCCGCGATCTGCTCGCGGACCAGGGGGACGCCCTTCGAATCAAGGGCATCGAGGCGGCTTTTGCCTTCCTGCGAGCGGTCCAGCGCCAGGACGGAGATACCATCCAGGGTCTGAATGAAGAAATAGGCGCCGTCGCCATAGCGCACCCGCGACAGCTGGTCGCGCGCGGCCTTCTGCGCCTGGTCGCGCGACAATTCTCCGGATGCTTCCCGGGCCTGCCAATCGGCCAGGATGCCCTGTGCCGTCTCGACCTGCCCGCGCACATCGGCCTTGCGGTCGTTCAGCAGACTGGTGCGCAATTGCACAAGGGAAACAGCAGAAATGACGAAAAGCGCCCCCAGAAGGACCGGGACAAATAAAATGAGTTTTCTGGAAATTGACAGCTTATTCAACATCGCACCCCTCCTGCCCTTGCCTACGGAGAAAGCAGCCGACTTGCGATGTCTTGGACGTCATTTTTGTTACAACTATTTATTCACGACGACTCTTTCTGGCGCGACTATGAAGAGAAATCCAGCCAGTCGTCAAGCAGGCGCACACGCATCGCGCCGATCGCGGAGCGTTATGGCCGCAAAGATCGAAAAAAATCAGACGAGGATGTTGAGATAGGTTCCGCGAGGGGCGGCGCGGTTCAGCTGACGGCCTTCGAAATCGATCGTCTGGCGGTTGCTGCGGTCGGGCACTTCGCGGCGGCCCACACCTTGTCCGGCAGTGCCGGAAACCGAGACGGAGGACCGGGATTGCGCCGTTCCATCGATGGTGCGGTTACCGGAAAAACCGGAAACTGCGCCACTCGACAGACGCGATACGCTCCCCTGATCCGCCATCTCGTATCCCCTTTTAAACCCGGCCCGACTATGCGGTCCGACAGCTTAACAAAAGCCTTACGAGGAGAGTGCGGCGACCCCCGGCAGCTCTTTTCCTTCGAGCCATTCGAGAAAGGCTCCACCGGCGGTGGAAATGTAGGAGAACTTGTCTTCGACGCCGGCATGAGCCAGCGCAGAAACCGTGTCTCCGCCACCCGCAACCGTAAGCAAACCGCCCTTTTCGGTCAGTTTGGCGGCCGCCTGCGCGACGATGTTGGTGGCGGCATCGAAGGGCTCGATCTCGAACGCGCCGAGCGGGCCGTTCCACACCAGGGTCTTGCAGGATTCCAGGCGCTTGGCGATGTCCGCGGCGCTCTTCGGACCGGCATCCAGGATCATCTGATCGGCCGGAACTTCGGTTACCGCAACCGCCTTGTTCGGGGCATGGGCGGCGAAGGCGCCGGCCACCACGACGTCGGTCGGCAGAACGATCTCGCAGTTTGCCGCCTTGGCCTTGGCCAGGATGTCGCGGGCCGTGTCGGCGAGATCCTTCTCGCACAGCGACTTGCCCACCTCATGACCCTGCGCGAACAGGAAGGTGTTGGCCATGCCGCCGCCGATGATCAGCATATCGACCTTAGCGACCAGATTGCCGAGCAGGTCCAGCTTGGTCGATACCTTGGCGCCGCCGACCAGGGCCGCGACCGGCTTCTTCGGATGCTCCAGCGCCTTGCCCAGCGCCTCGAGCTCGGCCTGCATCAGCCGGCCGGCATAGCGCGGCAGCAGCTTGGCCATGCCCTCGGTCGAAGCGTGGGCGCGATGCGCCGCCGAGAAGGCGTCGTTGACGTACAGATCGCCCAGCTCGGCCAGCCCCTTGGCGAAGGCCGGATCGTTCTTTTCCTCTTCCGGGTGAAAGCGGACATTCTCCATCAGCAGCACGCCGCCATTCGGCAGCAGCTTGCTCTTGGCGACGGCATCCGCGCCGATCACCTCGGCCGACCATTCGACCGGGCGGCCGATCGCCTTGGCCAACGGCTCGACCAGGAACTTCTGGCTGTATTTGTCCTCATGGCCCTTGGGGCGGCCGAAATGGCAGAGCACGACGACACGTGCTCCTTTCTCGGCCAGCTCCTTGATGGTGGTCGCGGCCCGCTCGATGCGGGTCAGGTCCGTGATGACGCCGTCCTTGGTCGGGACATTGAGGTCGGTGCGCAGCACCACCCGCTTGCCCGCGACCGCGGCCTCGTCCAGCGACGCGAAGCTGCCCATCCGGCTCAGCCCAGCTTGCCGACGAGGGCGGCGACGTCCGACATGCGGTTGGAGAAGCCCCACTCATTGTCGTACCAGGACAGGACGCGCACCAGGGTGCCGTCGATGACCTTGGTCTGGGTCAGGTCGAAGGTCGACGAAGCCGGGTTGTGGTTGAAGTCGCACGAGACCAGCTCTTCCTTCTCGACGCCCAGCACGCCCTTCAGCGGGCCGTTGGCGGCGGCGATCATCGCCTCGTGGATCTCTTCCTTGGTGACGGCGCGGTTGGTGACGACCTTGAGGTCGATCATCGACACGTTGGGGGTCGGCACGCGCACCGAGACGCCATCCAGCTTGCCGTTCAGCTCGGGGATCACCAGGCCGATCGCCTTGGCCGCACCCGTCGAGCTGGGGATCATCGACAGGGCGCCGGCACGGGCGCGGCGGCGATCCTTGTGCAGGGTGTCGACCAGGTTCTGATCGCCGGTATAGGAGTGGACGGTGGTCATGAAGCCGTGCTTGATGCCGGCCAGATCGTTCAGCACCTTGGCGACCGGCGCCAGGCAGTTGGTGGTGCACGAACCGTTCGAGATCACCTGATGCTCGGGCTTGAGGAGCTGATGGTTCACGCCGTAGACGACGGTCAGATCGGCGCCTTCGGCCGGGGCCGAGACCAGGACGCGCTTGGCGCCGGCTTCGAGATGCAGCGCAGCCTTGGCGCGCGCCGTGAAGATGCCGGTGCATTCCAGCGCCACGTCGACGCCCAGTTCCTTCCACGGCAGCTTGGTCGGATCGCGCTCGGCGGTGACCTTGATGGCGGGCAGCTTGCCGACGAACATCTTGTCGCCCTCGACCTTGATGTCGCCGGGGAAGATGCCGTGCACAGAATCATATTTCAGGAGGTGGGCATTGTCCTCCGGCGAGCCGAGATCGTTGATCCCGACCACGGTGACATCGGTTCGCCCCGACTCGGCCAAGGCCCGGAACACCAGGCGCCCGATACGACCAAAACCGTTGATGGCAACGCGAACCGTCATTTTTGTACCTCCCGATGGGCTTCGCCTTTCGAAGCGGGCAACATTTTGCATAGTCGGGCAGAACAATCCAGAGTCAAAGACGAGTTGCAGCTATGCGTTGAGAAGCCTAGGATTTTTTCATGTTCGAGACAGCTGAACTGGGGGCGAAAATCTCACGCGAGGCGTTCGACGCCGCGGCGGGGAAATTGCGCCTCGATCTGCTGGCGCTGCAGGAAAAGCTGAGACAGGCCGACTTCCCGGTCATCGTGCTGTTCGCCGGCGTCGACGGAGCGGGCAAGACCGAGACGGTCAACCTGATCAATGAATGGCTCGATCCCCATTGGATCGTGACGCGTGCCTACGAGGCCCCGTCGCAGGAGGAAGGCGAACGCCCCTCCTTCTGGCGTTATTGGCGCGACCTACCGAAATGCGGGCAGATCGGCCTCTTCCTGTCGGGGTGGTATTCCCGCCCGGTCCTGCAGCATGTCTATGGCGAGATCAGCACCGCGGAATTCGATTATCGCCTGGACCATATCAAGACCTTCGAGCGCCTGTTGGCCGACGATGGCGCGCTGATCCTGAAATTCTGGATGCATCTCGATAAAAAGGGCCAGAAGAAGCGCCTGACCGCGCTGGAAGCCGACCCGCTGCAGGCCTGGAAGGTCACCAAAAAAGATTGGCGCAACTGGAAGCGCTATGAGTCCTTCATCGCGACCGCCGAGCACGCCATCCGCCGCACCGACACCAGCCATGCGCGCTGGGCCATCGTGGACGGCTCGGACGAGCGGTTCCGCAGCCTGACGGTGCTGCAGACGCTGCATGACGCCCTCGAGCGCCAGCTCGACCTGCGCGCCCATAAGAGGCCGGCGGTCAAGACCGCCAAGCCCGCCCTGCTCAAGGCCAGCGTCTTGTCGGCGCTCGACATGACGCAGACCGTCGACAAGAACAGCTACGAACAGGAATTGCAGGAGGCCCGTGCCGATCTCGCCCTGCTGGCGCGCGAGGCGCACAAGCGGGGCATCTCGTCGGTTGCCCTGTTCGAGGGCTGGGACGCCGCCGGCAAGGGCGGGGCGATCCGCCGCGTCGCCGCCGCCCTCGACGCCCGGCATCGCCAGGTCGTGCCGGTCGCCGCCCCGACCGACGAGGAGAAGGCGCATCATTATCTGTGGCGCTTCTGGCGCCATCTGCCGCGCGCCGGCCATATGCTGATCTATGACCGCAGCTGGTACGGACGCCTGCTGGTCGAGCGGGTCGAAGGCTTCGCGCGTCCCGAGGAATGGGAGCGCGCCTACGCCGAGATTAACGATTTCGAAGACCAGCTCTTACACCACGGCATGGTGCTGGCTAAATTTTGGCTCCATATTACCCCAGAGGAACAGTATAAGCGCTTCGCAGAACGCGATGCCGTCGCCTACAAGAAATGGAAGCTGACGGACGAGGATTGGCGCAACCGCTCGAAGTGGGATGCCTACGAAGCGGCGGTGCATGAGATGGTGGAACGGACGAGCTCCGCGGCGGCGCCGTGGGACCTGATTGAAGGGAATGACAAAAATTTCGCTCGCATCAAAATTATCCGATCCCTCGCCGACCGGCTCCGCCAACGGCTCGCGCGGACGTAAGGCCGAGCAGATCTACGCCGCCGCCAAGCAGATCTTCATGGAGAGCGGCTACGAGGCGGCCAGCATGGACGCCGTCGCCGCGCGCGCCGGGGTCTCCAAGGCCACCATCTATGTCCATTTCGAGGGCAAGCGGGCCTTGTTCGAGGCGATCATCCGCCGCCATACCGAAATCCTGTTCAGCCGCATCCAGCTGCCCGAAAAGATCTCCGACCTGCGTCAGGCCCTGACCGCGCTGGCCCGCAGCTTCGTCGAGATGATCCTGACGCCGGACGCGCTGTCGATGTACCGGGTGGTCGCCGCCGAAGCCGCGCGCCAGCCCGAGATCGGCGAAGCCTTCTACGCCGCCGGCCCGGCCTATACGCGCCAGAAGGTCGGCGAATATTTCCTCACGCTCGCCCGCCGCGGCCTGATGCGGCTGGAGGAGAGCGAGGCTCCCCTCCTGGCCAATCTCTTCCTCTCGATGCTGGCCGGCGACTGCCACGCCAGCGCCATGTTCGGCCGCGGCCAGAACAAGGCCTGCCTGGAAGAACAGATCCGCACGGCCGTCGAGCTGCTTGTGAGTCGTTATGGTATGTAGGCGGGGTAGCCTACCCCGCACCCTCGGGGTCGTTCGCTACGCTCCTCCGAGCGGGATGGCTATCCCGCTTTAGTCCGCGGCCAGCCGCGCCTTGAAGCGGTAAGGGTGCGCCGGATAGACGCCGAGAATCCGCACCTCGCGCGAGAAGAAATCCAGCTCTTCCAAAGCCAGGCGGACATTGGCCTGCTCGGGATGCCCCTCGATGTCGGCGTAGAACTGGGTCGCGGTGAAGTTGCCGTTGACCTGATAGCTTTCCAGCTTGGTCATATTGACGCCGTTGGTGGCGAAACCGCCCAGCGCCTTGTAGAGCGCGGCCGGCACGTTACGCACATGGAAGACGAAGCTGGTCACCGCCGGACCGAGGCGCGGATCGAAGCTCTTGGCCTCGCGCGACATCACCAGGAAGCGGGTGGTATTGTGGCCGGCATCCTCGATATTCACCGCCAGGCTTTCCAGCCCATAGATCTTGCCCGAAAGCTCGGAGGCGATGGCGGCCACGGATTTATCGCCATTGCGCGCCACGTCGGCGGCGCAGCCCGCGGTGTCGTGCCCGACCACCGCCTTCAGGCCGTTCTGGCGCAGGAACTTGCGGCACTGGCCGATGGCGTGGACATGGCTGCGCACCTCGCGGATGTCGGACAGCTTGGTGCCCGGGATCGCCAGCAGGTGATGGTTCACCGGCAGGAAGAACTCGCCGATGATATGCAGCCGCGAGGCCGGCAGGATGTGGTGGATGTCGGCGACGCGCCCGGCCACCGAATTCTCGACCGGAATCAGCGCCAGCTTGGCGTGCCCGTCCTCCACGGCGGCAAAAGCGTCTTCGAAGCCCGGCGACGGCAGCGGCGTCATCTCGGGAAACAGCACCGTGCAGGCAAGATGGGAATAAGCCCCCAGTTCTCCCTGGAAGGCGATGGACCGTTCGGCGTCGCTATTTTCTTTCGTCATTGATCCGGACTTGATTTTGTTTGTTGCGGGAGCGACACCCTATAGCAGTAAGTGATTGTGGGGAATGCCAAGGTGCTGGTACCGAGCGAATATGTCGATCTCGCCAACCGCATGGCCGATGTGGCCGGCGCGGTGGTTCTGTCCTATTTCCGCAAGAAGGTCGAGATCGAGGATAAGAAGGATGCGAGCCCGGTGACCATCGCCGATCGCCAGTCCGAGGCGATCATGCGCGAGCTGATCAACCAGCATGCCCCCGACCACGGCATCCTGGGCGAGGAATACGGCCCCGAGAATCTCGACGCCGAATGGGTGTGGGTGCTCGATCCGATCGACGGCACCAAGGCCTTCATCACCGGCAAGCCATCCTTCGGCATCCTGATCGCCCTGCTGCATATGGGCAAGCCGGTGCTGGGCGTGATCGACCAGCCGGTCACCGCCGAGCGCTGGGTCGGTGCCTCGGGCCGCCCGACCACGCTCAATGGCGAGCGCGTGCTGTGCCGGCCCTGCGACGATCTGTCGAAGGCCTATCTCTACGCCACCACGCCGGACATGTTCCACGGCGCGGAAATCCCCGCCTGGGACAAGCTGAAGAACGCGGTCAAGCTGCAGCGCTATGGCGCCGATTGCTATGCCGCCGGGCTGCTGGCCTCGGGCTTCGTCGATCTGATGGTCGAGGCCTCGCTGCAGCCCTATGATTATCTGCCGCTGGTGCCGGTCATCGAAGGCGCCGGCGGCGTCGCCACGGATTGGGACGGCGAACCGCTGTCACTGCATTCCGACGGCCGCTTCTGCGCCGGCGGCGACGCCCGCGCGCACAAGGCGGCGCTGGCTCTGCTCAATCCTTGAGGAGACGCACCGTCTGAAACGGTGTGCCGAACTTGATCCCCGCCCGGTCGAAAGCGGCCTTGATGCGCCGGTTGAAGGCGCGTCCGACCGCATATTGCCGGCCCGGCGGGGTCTTGATCGCGCCGGTCAGCACCACCGCCCATTCGGCCAGCTGGGCCACGCCGTAGATATCGGCGGGCGCCAGGATGTCGGCGCACATGTCGGGATCGTTCTGCATGCCGGTCACCGTCTCGGCGATCACTTCCATCGCCCGGTCGATGTTCGAATCGTAGGAAATCCGCAGCTCGAAATTGTGATAGCCGAAATCGCGGCTCATATTGATGACCGTGGTCACCGAGCTGAACGGGATCGTGTGCAGCTGGCCGTTGACGTCGCGTAAGCGCAGGGTACGGATGGTCATGCCCTCGACCGTGCCGGTATGATCGCCGATCTTCACCGTGTCGCCGATCGCCAGCGTGTTCTCGAACAGCATGAAGGCGCCGGTGATGACGTCCTGCACCAGCTTCTGAGAGCCGAAACCGACCGCCACGCCGACCACGCCGGCGCCAGCCAGCAACGGCGCGATATTGACGCCGAACTGCCCCAGCACCATCAGCACCAGCACGCCGCCCAGGGTTACCATGGCGATATTGCGCAACAGCGGCAGCAGGGTCAGCACGCGCGGGCTGCGCGCCACCGGCTGGCCGGAAGGATCGGTCGAGGTCAGGTAGCGGTCGATGCCGATATTGACCGTCACCAGGGCCAGGTCGGCCACGCCGAAGGCCGCCGCCAGCAGGATCAGCTTGCCCTCGATGCGGATCACCGGCCGCGCCAGCGCGCTGGCGCCAAAGCCGTGCAGGAACAGGAAGACGGCGACCAGCGAGCAGATCAGATAGCAGAACACCCGGAAGATGCGCCCGAGCCAGCTGATGCCGCGGCCGGGGAACAGACGCCGGAAGGTGAATTCGATCAGGCGGCCGACTAGGAAGACCGACACCACCCAGATGCCGCAGGCGACCCACCACATCCAGGGCTCGAGCTTGGCGTTCAGCGAGGCCAGCAGCTCGTCGCCGCTGCGGTCGATGTCGGCCGACAGGGTCTTGAGATCCTTTTCGGCCTCCTTCTCGGCCGCGTTCTGGGGCGGAGCGTCGGCGGTCTTGGCCGCATAGAGATCGGCGATGCGGGCCGCGTCGAGCTGGTGCGGATCGGGCTCGGCCCGCCCGTCCAGCGGAGCGGCGAGAAGCAGGGAAACCAACACGATCAGCAGGAACCGCACCGCTCTACTCCTGAACTTGGTGGGCCTCCTTATCCAAACGCCTAGCGTTTGGGGAGGACCACTAGACATTTGAACCACTTGGCGCATCATGACAGAGAGTCTGTTTGTCACAATCACCCACAGGATGAAAGATGCGTCGTATCGCTCTCACCGCCGCCCTCGTCGCGGCTGGAACCCTCGGCGCGCATGCCGAGGAAGGCATGTGGACCTTCGACCACTTCCCCACCCAGGCCGTCAAGAAGACCTACGACTTCGCCGCCGACCAGGCCTGGCTCGACCATGCCCGCCTGTCGTCGGTGCGTCTGGCCGGCGGCTGTTCGGCCAGCTTCGTCTCGGCCCATGGGCTGGTGCAGACCAACCATCACTGCGCCCATTCCTGCATCGAACAGCTCTCCACCGCGCAGAAGGATTTCATCGCCTCGGGCTATCTCGCCTCCAAGCAGGAGGACGAGATCAAATGCCCCGAGATCGAGGTCAACCAGCTGGTCGGCATCTCCGACGTGACCGCGCGCATCACCGCCGCGACCCAGGGCAAGGCCGACGCCGCCTTCGCGCAGGCCCTCAAGGCTGAAAAAGCCGCCATCGCCAAGGAATGTTCCGGCGACGACGCCAATTTGCGCTGCGACGTGGTCGAACTTTATCAGGGCGGCGTCTACGATCTCTACAAATACCGCCGCTATCAGGATGTCCGCCTGGTCTTCGCGCCCGAGATGGACATCGCCTTCTTCGGCGGCGATCCGGACAATTTCGAATTCCCGCGCTACGACCTCGACGTCTCCTATGTGCGCGTCTATCAGGACGACAAGCCGCTCGACACCAGCGCCAATTTCTTCCCCTATGCCAAGGGCGAACCGCAGGATGGCGAGCTGGTCTTCACCGTCGGCCATCCCGGCCATACCGACCGCCAGGACACGGTGTCCGAGCTGACCTATCAGCGCGACGTCGCCATTCCCCGCTTCCTGATCTATGGCTCGGAAATGCGCGGCATGCTGACCCAGTTCTCGGCCGAAAGCGCCGAGCATGCCCGCATCGCCAACGGCCTGCTGTTCGGCATCGAGAATTCGCTGAAGGCCCGCAAGGGTCACTTCCGCGCCCTGGTCGACAGTCAGATCATCCCGAACCACGTCAAGGGCGAGGCCGAACTCAGCAAGAAGGTCGGCTCCGACCCGAAGCTGAAGAAAGCCTATGACGGCGCCGTCTCCGACATCGCCAAGGTGATGGCCGCCTTCCGCGCCAAGAGCGACCGCTATGTCTTCACCGAGGGCGGCTACGGCTTCCGCTCGGATCTCTATTCCTTCGCCCGCGGCCTGGTCCGCCATGCCGAGGAAAGCAAAAAACCGAATGCCGAGCGGCTTCAGGAATATACCGACAGCGCCTTCCCGGCCCTGAAGCAGCGTCTGCTGTCGACCGCGCCGGTCTATCCGGAGCTGGACAAGGCGACGCTGACCTTCACCCTGACCAAGCTGCGCGAAAATCTCGGCCCTGACGATGCCTTCGTCAAAAAAGTGTTCGGTTCCAAATCGCCCAAGCAGCTCGCCGAAGAGCTGGTCGACGGCAGCAAGCTGGCCGACCTCGACAAGCGCAAGGCCCTGCTGGATGCGGACCCGGCGACGATCGCCGCCGATCCCGATCCGATGCTGGCTTTCTTCCGCCTGATCGACTCGGATCTGCGCGCCGTGCGCAAGGACTACGAAGACAATGTCGACGCGCCGCTGCAGAAGGCCCATGCCGAGATCGCCAAGGCGCGCTTCAAGGCCGAGGGCACTTCCGTTTATCCCGACGCCACCTTCACGCTGCGCATCTCCTATGGCGCGATCAAGGGCTACGACCAGGCCAAGGGCCATGTCGACCCGCTGACCCGCATCGGCGGCGCCTTCACCCGCGCCACCGGCGCCGCGCCCTTCGCCCTGCCGCAAAGCTGGCTGGAAGCCAAGGACAAGCTGGACCTCGGCAAGGTGTTCGACATCGCCAGCACGAACGACATCATCGGCGGCAATTCCGGCTCGCCGCTGATCAACAAGAAGGGCGAAGTGGTGGGGCTGATCTTCGACGGCAACATCCAGTCGCTGGGCGGCGATTTCGGCTATGACGGCGCCACCAACCGCGCCGTCTCGGTCAGCACCGGCGCCCTCAAGGAAGCCCTCGACAAGATCTATCACGCCGACCGGATCGTGAAGGAACTGAGCGAATGAGAATGTTCAGAAATTCGGGTCGAAATTGAAAAAGATCGGGTTGGAAAGCCCAACCATTTTCTCGCTCAAGGCCGATGATCCGGGAACTTCCGGATAGGCGGTTTGCGGCCCCTCGACTTCGACGCGGTAATAGCTGCGCCCAGTCGAGGTCGGGGTATCGGTGAAATCGACCGAGGGCTTGGCGCCATTCATCTGGTAGGCGCCAAACACCTCGCCATCCTTGACCACCCTGACCGTGTAGGTCGCGGCCGCCACCACGTTTCCCGTCAATAGGACGCGGAAGGTGACGGGCTTGCCGGTCGCCTTGGCGTTGTCGCCCATCATCATGTCCATGAAACCGTCCTGATCGAGATCGGCATAGAACTCGACGCGCGGCGCGTAAGGGTTTGCGCTGATCGAAACCCGGCCGCCTGTCAGACCGGCGACGGCGGCGGCGCCGGTTCGCGCCGATGCGTATATCCAGGTCGTCGGAGTGCCGACATTGTTCATGGGCGCCTGAACGCTGAGCGCCGTCGCCTGGTTGGGCGCGTCGGGCTTGCCGTGATGCGAATCACTGCCGCCACGGCCGGTAAGCTTGCGGCCCGATTTGAGCAGATCGTCCCAAACCTTCATTGAGCTGGCGTTTTTCGGCCAAGCCGCCGAGTTCCACACCTCGATCGAATCGACCGTGTCATAGGAAATACTGTAATTGTTCTTGCCCCCCGCCGGATGATTGGCGGAGAGATGGATGCCCAGAGCCTTTTTCACCGCCAGAATCTTGGCATCGCGCTGATCGCGCACGTCATAAAGCTGCTGATGATCATAGGGCTTGTCGGAAATCGCCGTGCCATGACCGCGATGGGTCGTCCATTCCGCGCCATAGAGCAGGATGACCGAGTCCGATTTGTAGTCGGGATCGGCCCAGGTGTGATGGGCGACGTCGCCATACACATGATTGTCGTGGTCCGAGATCAGCAGGTAATCCATATGGACGGTCTCCGCCAGGGCGATGATCTTGGCGACGGGATTGTTGCTCGAATCCTGGCTATGTCGAGAATGCACATGAAGATCGCCTTTCATCCAGACGCCCCCCGTAAGGCTGGCGATCGGGAGGGGCGTGTCGTCCAGCGCCCCCATCGCCGAACCGCCCAAAGATCCGGCCAACAAAACGGCGACACCGAAAAGCAACGTGCGCATCTCTATTCCCTCTTCGACTACAATATAAAGCGCATCAATCGACGCATCAAAGGCAGCGGAGAAAATAGGCAACAGATGACGCGGTTAGTAGCGTTAAATAATGATATTTTTATTACCCACAGATGCTGAATTTTTTTAATCCCCATCACAAAAGCTTAATAATTTTCTTTGTCTCCCTGCGAGCTGAAGCACCGTCTTAGTAGGTATCCGTGCTGCTTCCGGCGCGCTTACTTGAGGGGACAATTGTGACTGACGATGGACGCTCGCCCGTTTGGATTTCGGCTGCCTTGACCGCAGCGCTTTTGTCGCTGGCTGCCGCGCCGGCCGTCGCGGATCAGCGCCAGTTCGAATTGAGCATTCCGGAGGAAGAGCTGAGCCGGGCGCTGTCCGATTTTTCGCGCGCGACCGGAATGCAGATGCTGGTCGACCGTGTCGCCGTGGAGGGGAAACGCACGCAGGGCGTAAGCGGAAGCGTCACGCTGGAACAGGCGTTGGCCAAACTGCTGCAGGGCACCCAATTGGAGTTTTCGCTCGACGGCGATAAAGTCTTCGTCAAACCGGCCAAGAACCCCACCCCGCCGGCGCCGGCGCCTACTCTCGGAGAGCGCCAGGCACCGCCCCCCGCCAATGACGATATCAACGAACTCGTCATTACCGGCTTCGCGGCGAGCGTCGAAAAATCCCTGGACGCCAAGCGCCAGGCCGACAATGTGATCGATGTGATCAGTTCGGAGGATATCGGCAAGTTTCCCAGCCAGAATGTGGCCGAAGCCCTCGAACATGTACCCGGCATCAGCATCACGCGCGACCGCGGCGAGGGGCTGTTCGTCAGCATCCGCGGCCTGCCGCCCGATTTCGCCGTCACCACGATGAATGGCCGGAGCCTTGCCGTGAATGAGGAGGTCCGGACCAGCCTCAGCAATACCAGCGTGACCTCGGAAGGCCGGCAATTCCGTTTCAACACCCTGCCGTCCGAACTGGTCTCCGGCGTCGACGTCATCAAGAGCCCGACCGCCGATCTCGACGAGGGGGGCATCGCCGGCATCGTCAATGTGAGGACGTTCCGACCGCTTGACCTGGGCAAGACCACCGCCACCGGCTCGCTGGAGGGCAGTTACTCGCAGTTGGCGGATGCCGTCGACCCTCATTTCTCCGGCCTGTTCAACTGGGTCAACGAAACCAAGACCTTCGGCATTCTGCTGTCGCCCGCCTACGCCGAACGATCCACCCGACAGGATGAGATCTGGCAATCCAACTGGACCGTCACGTCTCTGAACCAGGCCAGCGTCATCGATTCCGGAGGTTTTCGCACCGAACTGGAACAGCAGAAGGACGAAAGCGCGGGGCTGAGCAGCTCGGTGCAGTGGGCGCCGTCGGACAAGTTCGAAACCAGTCTCGACGTCTTTCTGACCCGCCTGGTCCAGCAATATGACGACACCGACTATAACTGGAACTGGGTACCGGGCTCGGAACTGCCCGGAACGGCCGTGGTCCATAACGGTGTCGTCGTCGCCGGCACGGCGCCGAGCACGGTGCAGATCGAAACAGAGGAAGCGACGCTGGAGCATAAGAACGCCCAGGTCGGATGGAACACCCGTTTCCAGCTCGACGACTGGCATATTTCCACCGACGCCGTCTATTCCCGGGCGGACAGCACGACACCGAACCCGATCAGGCGGTCCCGCATCCTGGGACCCGATGGCAATGTCTCCTTCACCATTCCGACCGACGATCACTCGCTTCCCAGCGTTGATTTCCTCACCGGCAGCCTCACTTCGACGACCGCCATCCCCGGGCGCCGCCTGGAATGGTCGAGCCATTCCTCGGCCGACACCGAAAATGCCGGTCAGTTCGACGTCGAACACCCGATCGATCTCGGGCCGTTGGACGATGTCAAATTCGGCTTCAAATGGCGCGAGCGCGAACGGGATTACGAATCGCGCACGCTCCAGCCGACAGCCGGCGTCGCCGGCCAATATTTCCCGGCCAATTTCTACGATCCGTTTCCGGTCAGCAATTTTCTCGCCGGTTCGGGGGCCAATGTGCCGAAAACCTGGCTGGTTCCCGACACCAACCGGTTCTTCAACGCGTTCTTTCCGCAAAGCCTCCTCAACGGCCCGCTGCAGCCCGCGGATCTGCGCAACTCCTATATCGTCAAGGAGCGCATCGCCGCCGGCTACGCCATGACCAAGGTCGAAACCTCGCTCTTCGGCATGCCGCTGCACGGCGATCTCGGTATCCGCTTCGCCTCGACCGACGAAACCTCCTTCGGCCACGCCACCACCGCCGCGAACGCCATCGTTCCGGTGAGTTATGACCGTCCTTATTTCAACGCTCTGCCGTCGGCCAGCCTGGTTCTCGACGTGACCGACGACCTTCTGGTTCGGGCCTCGGCGGCGAAGGTCGTCACCCGCCCCTCTTTGACGTCGGTCGCGCCCTCGATCAATCTCAACGCCAATCCGCTGGTTCCGGTCGCCAGCGGCGGCAATCCCAACCTGGCGCCTTACGAGGCCAAGACCTATGACGCCACCGTCGAATGGTATTTCGCGCCGCACAGCGCGCTGATCGGCGACGTCTTCTATAAGGACGTCAACTCGTTCATCTACAACCAGCTATCGCCCCTCGCCGTCGACGGCATTACCTACTTGCTGTCAGCGCCGGTCAATGGCGGTTTCGCCCATATTCTGGGCGGCGAACTCGCCTATCAGCAATTGTTTCACTTCCTGCCCGAACCTTTCGACGGCCTGGGAATGCTGGCCAATCTCACCCTTACCAGCTCGAACGCGCTCTATCACGACACAACCACCGGACGAACCTTCCAGGACGCGGTATCCGGCGTGGCCAGACACAGTTTCAATCTGACCGGCTTCTACGAGAAAGGGCCGTACGCGCTTCGGGCCACCTATAGCTGGACGGGCGACGTCCTCGAACAGGTCGGTACTTTCGGCTATTCCGACGTCAATAATTCGGCTTTCGGAACACTGAACCTCAATGCCAGCTATTCACTGAACGACAACCTCTCCTTCACGCTGGAGGGTGTTAACGTGCTGGACGCGGCGCAGCGGCAATTCCCCAAGGGAGGCAGTTTCGCCAGCTATTTCAATTATGGCAGATCCATTCTGGCCGGCGTGCGGTTCAAATATTGACCAAGACAGGGAGGTCCCAATGTTCGTTCGTATCCCTGGCGGCGGCTTCTCGACCGGATTCGGCGGACTGTCCAGATGACCAGCGATCTGATGGCGCTACGAAACAATCTGTACCGTTTCATCAATCGACGGGTGGGCGATCACTGGATCAGCGAAGATCTCGTGCAAGAGACCTTTTATCGCTTCCTCCATTACGGCCAGGATCGCCCTGTGGCCGACAGCACGGCCTTCTGCCTGCGCATCGCCGCCAATTTGCTGTCGGATCATTTCCGCAACAGGCGAGACGCGTCTACGGAAGCGCTGGATGACGAGATCGCTGTCGACGCGCCGGCGGCGGATGACATCGTCATGCATCGGCAGCGGGTGGAACAGCTGCAGCGTATTATTGCCGGCATGCCGCGTTTGCGGCGCGAGGTTTTTCTCCGCCGGCGGCTGCATGGGCAGAGCCTCGGCGAAATCTGCCAAGCCGTGGGATTGAGCAACGCAGCGGTAAAAAAACATATGGTTCGCGCGGTCGAAGAAATTCGCCAGGAAATCGCGAAAGCACATAAGAAAGAGGCGCTCCGGAACCCTTCATGACGAATTCCCCCCCCGAGACCGAGGTGAATGAAGCTCAATTGCGCGAGGCATCGCGCTGGGTCGCGCTGCGGGCCCTGGGCGACGAAGCCGACGAAGCAGACTTCATCCAATGGTTGGAAAAAGACCCGCAGCACCGGATTGCCTATGACGCGGTGGCGCGTCAACTCGGCGATCCCGCTATCCTCGATGCGATGCGATGGGCGGCTCGGGAAGAATCGGCTCCCCCGCGTTGGCGCCTCGGGATGTCGGCCTCGAAAATCGCGGCGGGAATATCCATTTTGGCGCTCGTCGGCGGCATCGTTTGGAGACCCCTGTGGGAGCGCGCTCTTGCGCCGGTCATGGAGATCGCTAGCGAGGCCGATCATGGCCGTGACGTGACGCTGCCCGAGGGATCGAGCCTATCTCTCGATGGCAACAGCCAAGTCCGAGTTCAAATGGGGGCCACCGAACGGCGCGTCACTTTGTCGCGGGGCGAGGCCTATTTCGATGTCGCGCACGACGCCGACCGGCCTTTCGAAGTTCTGGCTGGCTCGGCCGAAATCAGAGTTCTAGGAACCGCCTTCGACGTCAATCGCAGCGCCGACGGTGTCGAACTGGCCGTCTATCGCGGCCGGGTCAAGCTGATGGCGTTCGGAACCCAGCTGATCCTGACCGCCGGACAGCGGACGACGCTGTCGAACGGCCAGATGAGCGCGCCGACCACTTTCGATCCCTCCGCCCCTGACTGGCGGACAGGCTGGCTGGACACCGAAGGGGTGACATTGGCCAATCTGGTGGAGAGACTCAACCGGCATTCCGCCCACAGAATTTCGATCACCGACCCGAGGATCGCCGCCATTCAGGTGTCCGGACGTTTCCGCCTGGACAACCCTCAGGAGCTGCTGAAAAGCCTCGGCACCATGTATGGCTTCAAATCCACGCAACAGGGCGACGGGCTTCTTCTCGATTTCTGAACCGCGAAGCTGTCACTTCTTCCCCAATATCCAGTCCGGCATCACCAGCGACAGATCGGGGAAGACGCAGAGGATCACCACCGCCAACATCATCAGCCCAACAAACGGCAGAACGCCCAAAATCACCTGCTTGAGCGGGATGTCGGGCGCCACATTCCGGATCACGAACAGATTGAGCCCGACCGGCGGATGGATCAGCCCCATCTCCATGATGATGGTCATGATCACGCCGAACCACACCAGGTTGAACCCGGCGGCTTTCAGCGGCGGCAGGATGATCGAGGCGGTCATCACGATGATCGACACCGGCGGCAGGAAGAAGCCCAGGCACGCCACCAGCACCAGAATCGCGCTCAGCAGAGCCCAGCGCGAGAGATGCTGGTCGACGATCCACTGCGCCGCCGACTGGCTGATGTGGAGATAGCTCATCACGTAGGAATAGAGCAGCGACATGCCGATGATGAACATCAGCATGGTCGATTCGCGGATGGTGGCCGACAGGATCGGCGACAAATCGGACGGCTTCCACATCCTGTAGACGCCGATCACCAATCCAAGCGCCAGCAACCCGCCCAGCCCCGCCGTTTCCGATGGCGTGGCGTAACCGCCATAGAGCGCCACCATCACGCCCAGCAGCAGGATCAGGAACGGACCAACGCGCGGCAGCAGCCGTACCTTGTCGCGCCAGGTCGCCGGCGGCTCGACATAGGCGCTCTCGCCGGCCAGATGCTGGTCGCGGGTAAAGCGCCAGGCCGCATAGGCGGCGAACAGCAGCATCAGCATCACGCCGGGAATGATGCTGGCCAGGAACAGCCGGCCGAGCGACTGCTCGGCGGCAACCGAATAGAGGATCATGGTGATCGAGGGCGGCAGCAGGATGCCCAGCGTTCCGCCCGCCGCGATGATGCCGGAAGCCAGGCCGGGCGAATAGCCGCGCTGGCGCATCTCCGGGATGCCCGCCGAGCCGATCGCCGAACAGGTCGCCGGGCTCGAGCCCGCCATCGCCGCGAACAGGGCGCAGGCCAGCACATTGGCGATGCCCAGACCACCCGGCACCCGTTGCATCCAGGCATGCAGCGCCGAATAGAGATCCTTGCCGGCGCGCGATTTGCCGATTGCCGCACCTTTCAGGATGAACAGCGGGATCGACAGCAGGGTGATCGACGCCAGCTCCTCATAGACGTTCTGCGTCACCGTATCGAGGGAGGAGGCCGGCATATAGATCATCATGAACAGCACGGCGACCGAGCCCAGCGCGAAGGCGATCGGCATGCCGGCGAACATGGCGGCGAGGGTCGCCAGTCCGTAATAGATGCCGATCATTTGGCTTTCTCTCCCAGCGCGGCCTGCAGCGCCAATTGCAGCGCGACCAGGGTCATGCCCGCCGCCATCGCCGAATAGGGAATCCACAGCGGCGGCCCCCAGGTCGAGGAGGTGGTCTGATCGTCGACGATCGCCTCATGCAGCAGGGTCCAGCTCTTCCAGGCGAAGAAGGCGCAGAACAGGAAGGAAATGAAATCGCCGACCCGCTGGCGCAGCAAATCGATCTTGGGCGACAGCAGCGACGATACCGCCTCGATGCTGACGTGACCGCGCCGCGCCTGCACCGCGGCACCGGTCAGGAAGGTGACGCCGACCAGCAGGAAGACTGCGGTCTCGTCCTGCCAGTCTGTCGGGATCTTGAGGAAATAGCGCTGCACGACGCTGAGCGTCAGCACACCCGCGGCGCCGACGATGGCCAGCATCGCCGCCACCATCAGCAACCGGTTCAACAGGCCGAGCGCCCGGTGCGCCCCGAGCAGCAGCGTGGTCATGTTAAAGCGTCTGCTCGGCCAGCTGAATCAGCTTGGCGCAGCTTTCCGAACGGGCGGAGAAGTCCTTCCAGGCGGTGTCTTTGGCGATGGCCTGCCATTTGGCGACATTGGCCTGGGTCAGCTCGACCACATCGGCGCCGGCCTTCTTGTATACATTGCCGACCTCCTGATCGTCGGCCTTGGCGTTCTGCACGCCGAACGCCTCCATCTCGGCGCCGACCGACATGATCACGTCCTGCATGTCCTTGGGCAGGCCGTCGAACACGCTCTTCGACATCAGCAGCGGTTCGAGCATGAACCAATAGGCGGCATTGCGGCCGCTGCCCAGGCCCTTGGCGATCTCTTCGAGGCGGAAGGAAATCAGGCTGGTGGACGAGGTCATCGCCGCGTCCAGCACGCCGGTCTGCATGTCGGCATAGATCTCGTTCGAGGGAATGGTCACCACGGTGGCGCCGGCCTGCTTCAGCACCAGATCCATCTCGCGCGAACCGCCGCGCACCTTGAGGCCCTTGGCGTCATCCGGATCGACGATCGGCTTGCCGCGGCTGGCGATGCCGCCGGCCTGCCAGATCCAGCTGACGAACAGCACGCCCTTGTCGGCCAGCACGTCGGACAGATATTTGCCGACCGGCTTGCTCTTCCAGCTCATGCCCTGCTCGTAATTGGTGACCAGACCGGGGATAAGCCCGACATTGGTCTCGGCCACCTCGCCGCCGGCATAGTTCAGCGGCACCAGCGACATATCCAGGGCACCCTTGCGCAGCGCGCTGAACTGGGCGTTGGTCTTCATCAGCGACGATCCCGGATAGATCGTACATTTGAGCATATTGTTGGTGCGCTCGGCGACGCGCCCGGCGAATTTCTGGCACAGCCGGTCGCGGAAATCGCCCTCGGTGGCGGTGCCGCCCGGGAATTGGTGGGAAATCTTCAGCTCGCGCGCATCGGCGGCGGAAGCGCGCCCGGGAAACGCCATCGGAGAAGCCGCCAGAGCCGCACCCGCGCCGGCCATGAAGTCGCGTCTGGTCAGGATCGTCATGTTTCCTCCCGCAATTCCGTGCAGTTTCAACCGCATCTACCCCGGGCCACAGGATGGCGCAGACGGCGGAAAAAGCGAGGAGAAATTGGTATAGTCAGTCTGCTTCCGGCTCGCCCAGCAGCAGTTGCGCCGCCCCGGCATCCAGCGCGTCGACCGAGCGCAGCTTGCTGTCGATGACGCGTTTGCGGCGCGACACTTCGTCGATGGTGTTCGAGGCCTCGTTGAGCTTCTTCTGCACCTTGTCGAGCACTTCGCCATATTTGCCGAACTCGGTCTTCACCGCGCCGAGCAC
>JAJPHO010000109.1 GCA_021325215.1 Alphaproteobacteria bacterium | reverse complement strand
GATTGACCACCCGCACCACGCCGAACACCAGCGTGAAGCCCAGCGCGAACAGGGCATAGACCGAGCCCAGCACCAGCGCATTGACCAGCTGCTGGCCGAGCAGGGCGCCGGCACCCAGTTTCTTGTGTTCGTGCCCGCCCTCCTTGAGGATCTGGAAGCGGCCATCCTTGACCACCAGCGTCACCACACCCTTGGCACTGGCGGGATCGCGGTGCTCGGTGAATTGGAACGGGCCCATGATGCCGTCATGCTCGGTGGCCAGCAGCGCATCGTGCAGCTTGTTGGCGTCGGTGCCGCCGGCGCGGTTCAGCGCCTCGGCCAGGATGAACATGGTGTCGTAAGCCTGGGCGGCGAACTGGTCCGGGTCCTGGTGATAGCGGGCGCGGAAGGCGGTGACGAAGGCGATGTTCTCGGGCTGGTCCTTCTCGACGAACCACGGGCTGCCGACCAGCACATCCTCGGCCGCGCGGCCGGCGATCTCGACCAGCTTGGGCGAATTGAAGCCGTTGCCGCCCAGGATCGGCAGGGTCATGCCGAGCTGGCGGGCCTGCAGCACCACGCCCGAAGCCGGCTCGACCAGCGCCGAGACCAGCAGCGCGTCGACGTCGAGCGCCTTGATCTTGGTCAGCTGCGGCGAGAAGTCGGTGTCCTTCTGCGAGAAGCTTTCGATGTCGGCGATTTCGAGGCCGGCATCCTGCGCCGCCTTCTTGAAGACGTCGAAGCCCGATTTCGAGAAGGCGTCGTCATTGGCGTACATCAGCGCCACTTTTTTGACGCCATAGGCCAGCGAGGTCTGGCGCAGCGCCTCGGGAACCACGTCGCCCTCGGGCAGCGAGGTGCGGAACACCCACTTGCCCATGTCGGTGATGCCGGCGGCGGTGACCGAGGTGCCGATGATGGGAATTTCGCGCTCGACCGCGACCGGGCCGGCGGCGAACATTTCATTGGAGAGGGTCGGGCCCAGCAGCGCCACGACGCGGTCGCGCGCCAGCAGCTTCTTGGCGGAATTGACCGCCTGGTCCTTCTGGCCGGCGGCGTCCTCGACCAGGAATTCGATCTTGCGGCCGCCCAGGATGCCGCCGCGGGCGTTGATCTCGTCCGCGGCCAGCTCGAAGCCGGACTTGATGGCGATGCCATAACGGGCGGTCGGACCGGTCAGGTCCTCGATGGCGCCGACCCTGACCGTCGGCTCCTCTGCCCGGGCGAAGGCGGCCGCGAGCATCGACGCCACGACGACCAGCGCTGCACGCTTCATGAAAACTTTCCCACCCCACCCAATCGAACAGATGTTCGTTTTATGTCGAAGGCAGGATTATGACGAATTCAGGGGGGCTGTCCAGCCCGACGAGGGATAGGTCAGTCGGCTTTTTTCCTGACGATGACCAGAGATCGCAGCGCCAGGCCGAGGTGCCGCTGATCGCCGCTGACTCCGGCCATGGCCGGCGTCTGCTTGCCGAGTTCGTCGAAGCGGACGACCAGGGTCTCGGGTTTCAGGTCGTCGGCCCGGATATCCAGCAGGCGGATGGTCTGGTTGTTGGTCGCGTCGAAATGCCAGACGGCGCGCTTCGACCCGTTGATCGAGACGGGGACGTCCGTTTCGACGATCTGGCCGGCCAGGAAGTAGTTCATATCGAACATCAGCGTTCCGCCGCCTTTGCCGAGCAAGGCGGGGTCGAGATGGAGTTCGGCTTTGCCGCCGTCGCTCCACAATCCCCAGGGTTCGGTGACCGACCAGCCGGGGCCCAGCAGATTGCGCGTCCTGGGGTCTCCGAACTGGATGTGGCGCGGCCCCTCGGGGATCGGTCCGTCATCGTCGGGCGCGAGATCGCCCATCGGGGTGCTGAGCAGGCAATTCGGCCCGCATTCGCCGGGCGCTGTCAGGACGTAATGCTGTTTGTCCGGGTGATCGTGCGGGCATAGATGGCGCTGGGTGACCGACTGCTCGGGAATGCCGGGAAAGAGCGATGTGGTGCAGCTGTCGATGCCGAAGCGGCCGAGATCGAACATCACGCCGGTCAGCAGGCTCCAGCGATGAAACTCTCCCATGCGCAGCACGACCATGTCCTCGGGCTGGCGCTGCAGGATGGCGAAGGTAACGTCGCGCACTTCCCGGGCCTGGGGATAGAGGGCGTGTCCACCGCCGAACGCCGAACCGGCGATGCAGGCGATAAGGGCGGCAGCCGTGGTTATCTTCCAGCGCGCGGCATAGGCAGCCAGACGCACCATGCCCCAGGCGATCAGGGCGAGCGGCACCGATTCGTGGAAATAGCCGATGAAGTCGTAAAGCGGCGGCGGCACCTTCTTGAGATAGGCGGCGAACAGCACCGTCGACAGAGTGAGTACGGTCAGCGGCCAGATCCAGGCCAGCAGCTTGCGCGGATGCCGCAGATCGAACAGCAGCGCCAGCGCCGGGAAAACCCACAGAACCAGCTTGATGGTGCTCCAATGCTCCACCAGCCCGTCGATCACATCGGAATCCAGATTCGGCTCGCGCGGGAAGGCGGCACTTTCCTTCATATAATCGAGGATCAGGCCGATATTGCCCGGCGGGTGGAGCAGCGCATCGGCCAGGATCGGCGCGATGAAGGCGAGGACGATCGCAGCCGATCCGGCCAGCGCCGCCCAGGGCATCGGCTTGCCGGTCCGCCAGCGCACGATCAGGCAGATGACCAGCGCGGCCACGAAGGGCGGCGCCACGAAAGCCGGCATCACCACATAGCCATGCACCAGCGCGCCGCCGCAGAAGGTGGCGGCGATCAGCCCGAGCAGCGAGCCCCGCCCCATGGCCATCAGCGACAGCAGGAAGGTCAGATAGGGCATGTAGAGAGCGTCGGGCATCCACGAGCTGGTCGGCCCGTGGACGGTGTCGTGGAACTGGAACATCACGGCCGAGGCGATGCCGAGCGCGGCCAGCCAGCCCGCCATTCCGCCGCCGGCCAGGGCGAAGGCGGTGGCGGCGGCGACGCCGATGAAGGCGGCATTGACCACCATCAGCGTGGCGGCATGGGCATTGTACGGGCCGGGGAAGAGGCTGCCGACGATATGCTCGCCCACCAGCCGGACGTCGAAGAAGAACGGGCCGGGATGGTTGAAGTTGAAACGCGAATAATGGCCGTACAGCAAGGGCTCGTGCCGCCCCTTGTCGAGCAGCAATTCGTCGGCGGCGGCATCGCCGCTGACATAGATGTCCTGGCTGAACAGCCTCGGCTCGGAGGCCAGCAGAATGACCGAAGCGAGCAGCGTGACCGCCGCGGCGACGATGAGCAGGGACGAGCGGGCCTTCATTACAGGGATAGGCGCTTGAAGATCGTCTCGGGGATCAGTCGGATGATGGTCATGATCAGGCGCCAGACCGGACGCACATAGATCACGTCGCGCTTGCGCTCGACCGCGGCCAGCACGGCGGCGCCGACTTCCTTCGGCTCGGCGGTGATCGGGCCGGGCAGCTTCATGCCGGCGGTCATCTTGGTGCGGACGAAGCCCGGCTTGACGGTCACCACCTGCACCCCCTTGGCGGCCAGGCGGTTGCGCAGGCCGGACAGGAAGGCGGTGAAGCCGGCCTTGGCCGAGCCATAGACGTAATTGCTGGCGCGGCCGCGGTCGCCGGCCACCGAACTGATGCCGACGATGCTGCCGGTGCCGCGCGCTTCCATGCGGGCGGCGACGGCTTCGAGCATCAAGGCAGGGGCGTTGAAATTGGTTTGCATCACCAGCTCGGCCTGGCCGGTCAGCAATCCGACGACGCACACCACCACATCCGGCAGGGCGGGCAGGCCGTCCAGGAAGGCGTCATGACGGTCGGTCCGCAGGATGTCGAATTCGGTCACGGTGACTTCGGTTCCGTAGCGCACCCGCAGGTCGACCGCGTCAGCCTCCAGGCGCCCGGGCTCGCGGGCCGCCAGGATCACGCCCGCTTTTTCGCGGGCGAATTCATGGGCGATGGCGAGGCCGATATCCGAAGCGGCGCCGAGGATGAGGACGGATTTGCTCATAGACCGAGCCTTTGTGACAGGAGAGAGGAGAATTTGTTGTCCGGGTCGACCTTATGCCGCACCGCCAGGAACTCGTCGAGACGGGGATAACCCCGCCGCAGCAAATCGGGCCGGCTGCAGGCATCTTTGGCCAGGTAAATGCGCCCGCCATGGTCGCCGGTGATGGCGTCCAGTTCGCCCAGCAGCGCCAGCGTCTTGCGGTCGACGGCGAAATCGAGGGCCAGGGTATAGCCCTCCATCGGGAAGGACAGCATGCCGTGCGGGTTGGTGGCGCCGAACTGCTTCAACACCGCCAGGAACGATCCCTTGCCCGATGCGGCGATGCGGCGCAGTAAAGTGGCCATGCCCTCGGCGGCGGCTGCCTTGGGCAGTACGCACTGATATTGCACGAAGCCGGCGCGCCCATAGAGGCGGTTCCACGCCAGGATGGCGTCCAGCGGATAGAAATAGGGGCCATAGGGGATGATGGCGGTGCCGGCCGGATTGCGCCGGTAATAGAATTCGTTGAAGGCCGACACGCTCCAGCGGTTCAGCAGCATAGCCGGGGCGTGGAACGGCATGGTCACGGTGCGCGTATCGGCCTTGGGCGGCGGCGAAGGCAGCTCATGCGGCAGAGCATGCTCGCCACAGAAGATCACCGAACGGCCCATCCGAGCGCCGGTCGACAGGCAATCGATCCAGGCCACCGAATAAGTCGAGGACGCCGATTGATCGAGCAGCGCCATGGCCTCGGCCAGATTGGCGGCCTGGCGGGTTTCCTGGCGGATATAGGGCGACTCGACGCGGATCAGCCGGAAGGTGGCCGAGACGATCGTGCCGGTCAGGCCCATCCCGCCGCAGGTGGCGGCGAACAGATCGGCATTTTCGCTGCGCGAACAGGTCACCACCTGCCCGTCGGCCAGGGCCAGGTCGAAGCTGTCGACATGCTCGGTGAAGGAACCCGCGCCGTGATGGTTCTTGCCATGCACGTCCGAGGCGATCATGCCGCCGACCGTGACGAATTTGGTGCCCGGCGTCACCGGCGCGAACCAGCCGCGCGGCACGAACACGTCGAGGATATCGGCCAGCATCACGCCGGCTTCGCAGGTAAGTCGGCCGCTTTCCTCGTCGAAAGCGATCATGCGGCTGCTGCGCAGCATCGACAGGACCGCATTGGGGTTGAGCGCCGCATCGCCGTAAGAGCGGCCATTGCCGCGGGCGATCAGGCTGGCTTCGGACGAGACCGCCGCGCGCGCCTCATCGCGGCCGCGCGCCATCAGCAACCGCGCTTCGACGCGGGGGTAGTTGCCCCATCCGGACAGCATCAGAGGCTGATCGCCGCGGTCAGCAGGATCAGGCCCAAGCAGGCCAGGCTGACGCGGTCCTTGGCGGCGAAGAGGACGGGATCTTCGTGCATTTCGCCGCGATGGGTCAGCATCGAGACGCGGCTGATCCAATAGAGCAGCACGACCGGCACCACCCACAGGCGGTCGGCATGGCTGTAGAGCAGGGCGACGTCGGGATGGGTGATGTAGAGGCCGAACACCATCGCCGCGACATAGCCGCTGGACGCCGCCAGAGTCTGCAATTGCGGGATGTCGGTCAGGCGGTAGCCGCGCCCGATCGGGTCACCCTTGCCGCGTGTCTGGCGGTCGATCAATTCGGCGCAGCGCTTGATCAGCGCCAGGCAGAGAAACAGGAAGATCGAAAAGGAAATCAGCCAGGGCGACAGCGGCACCTGCGCGGCGGCGCCGCCGGCCAGCAGGCGCAGGGTGTAGAGGCAGGTCAGCACGATCACGTCCAGCACCGCGACCCGCTTGAACAAGGTCGAATAGCCCAGCGTGGTGACGTAATAGAGGCCGAGCGTGGCGATGAACGGGCCGGGCAGGGTCAGGCTGGCGCCGGCCGCCGCCGCCAGGGTCAGCACCAGCAGCATGGCGCCCTTGATCAGGCTGGCGTCGCCGGCGGCGAAGGGGCGGTTGCGCTTCGACAGATGTTCGCGGTCGCTGCGCAGATCGAGCAGATCGTTGAGCAGATAGACGCTCGACGCGCACAGGCTGAAGATGACGAAGGCGGCGATGCTGCTGACCAGGTCTTGCGTCGCGAAGCGGTGGGCGGCCAGCGGCGGTACGAAAATCAGCAGGTTCTTCAGCCATTGGTGCGGTCTGAGCGCCTTGATATAGGCCTTCAGCCGCGGCCGGGTCGGTACCAGCACGGTGGCGCCGGGAAATTCCTTTTTGACCTTGCGGACCAGGCCGGCGGGGGCGTCCACCACATAGACTTCGGCGGCGGCGCGCCACACCGCCAGATCGGCATGGTCGTTGCCGACATAATCGAAGCCCTTGTCGCCGAACGCTTCGGTCAGCACATCGGCCTTGTTGCGGCTTTTCAGATTGAGTACGCCGTCCGAGCCGAAAACGCCATCGAACAGGCCCAGCCGTTCGGCCAGGGCCTCGACATAGCGGCGGTCCGCGGCGGAGGCGAGGTAGAGAGGGCGGCCGCGCTGCTTTTCGGCCCGCAGGAAGGCGACGAGTTCTTCATGCAGCGGGATCGAGGCGATATCCAGCCCCGCCTGTTCGGCCAGATGCCGCTTCAGCGCCGCCTTGCCGTTGCGCAGGATGGCGATGGCCGCCAAGGCCGAGACCGGGCGGGCGGCCAGCAGGGCGAAGAACGATTCGGCCAGCAGATCGGTCTTGGCAAGCGTGCCGTCGATATCCACCACCAGCGGCCGCAGGGCTGCCGATTGAGCCGGGGCCGCGGCTGGTTCATTCACTCGCATACGTAAGCCTGCTCGCCTGTCTGTTCTTCCGAGGGTATAGCACGAAGGGCCGGCAGCTCAACACTGCCGGCCCTTCATAACCCGGAGACCTGTTAGATCAGAACGAGCCAGTGCTGCGCGCTGGCGGCGTGCTGCGCGGTGATCTGGATATTGGCCAGGAACTCTCCCGAGGCGCTGAAATCGGCCAGAACCACCGAATGGCCGGCCAGTTCCGCCGCGGTATAGGCGGCTGTGCCGGCGGTCAGGCCGGTGGTGAAGTGGCTGATGATGGTCTGGTAATAGGTGACTTCCGCCGTGGTGCCCGAACGGTGCAGCATGTTGGTGTAGAGATCGCTGACGAACTGGGCGTCACCCGCGCTGGTCTGGGCGTAAGTGTGCGCGGCGGTGTATTCCGGCGAGGCCAGGAACCAGGCGGCGACATTGGCGCCGGTCAGGCCCGGCGCCGCCTTCAGGGCGTTTTCGTAATAGGACAGGCCCGCGGCGTCCGGCGCGCGGCCGAGGCCGGCGGCATACAGCTCGGCGATGTTGGCGGCGCTCAGCGTCCCGCCCGACACCGGGGTGCTCGAGGCCAGGATCTCGCTGAAATCGCTGAATTTCAGGATCGTGGCATTGCTGATGTGATCGGTGCCGATCGTGCCGCCGCTGACGGTGACATTCACGCCGTCGCCCGCCGCGGTGACAGTGTACTGGCTGGCGGTGCCGCTGAAATCCACCACGGTGGCGTGGTTGGCCAGGCCGGCGATGGTGGCGTTGCTGGCGGTGGTGGCGTCGACCGTCAGAACGAAATTGCCGCTGATCGCATTGACCGCCGCGGCGTCGGCGGACAGCTGGGCGGCGGTGACGGAGAGGCTGGCATAGCCGCTGTCGGTCAGGGTGATCGCGGCCAGCTTGCCGGACGAGGCGATGCTTTCCAGTCCGCTGAGATTGGCGGCGACGTCGGCGGCGCTGTCGGTGACGGTGACCTGCGTATAGAGGCTGCCCGCCTGGAGGCTGGCGACCGCGGCGGCCGCGGTCTGGACATTGGCTTCGACGGTGATCAGCGTGCCGCCGCCGGAATCCTGGCCGACGCTGAACACGCCGCCGGGGATGGTGCCGAGCGCAATGGTCGCCAGCACGTCGCCGGCCTTGTCGGTCACGGTCAGGGCATTGTTGGCATAGGTGGCGCTGGTGCCACCGGTGACGTTGAACAGGTCGATCTTGTCGCCGGCCGCCAGGCCGTCGAGCTTGAGACCGGACGGGACCGTGCCGAGCAGCTGGATCGTCGCGCCGCTGCCGGACAGGACGATGTCGCCGGTCACATTGGCGCCGGTGGCCAAGGCGACCGTGCCGGCGCCGTTGACATGCAGGTTCTCGATGGTGCCGCCGGAATAGACGACGACGCTGCCGCCGGCTTCCAGAGTGGTGCCGTTGCCGAGACCGCCGGACAGGATGACCTCGGAACCGCCGGCGCGGATGTCGCTGCCGATGGCGGTGCCGCCCTGCAGCAGTTCCTGGGCATTGATCATGACCGTGCCGCTGATGACGCCGCCGGTCAGGACCTCGGCCTCGCCGCCATTGAAGATCGAGCCGTTGGCCACGCCGCCGCCCGAAACGATCAGCAGGCCCGGATCGGGGCTGGTGGTCAGATGGGTGAGGACGCCGCCCGACTGCACGGTGATGGTGCCGCCGAACAATTCGGTGTTGAGGGCCACGCCGCCCGCGGCGACGGTCTGCACGCCCAGGGCCTGAACGATGACCGAGGCGGTGCTGCCGCCCGCCTGCACCACCTGGGTGCCGCCGCTGACCACGATGGTGGTGACCGAATAGCCGCCCGACATGACATTGTCGACGCCGCCGCTGCTGACCACCGCGCCCGCGTCGTAGCCGTAATTGTCGACCGTGCCGGTCACCGAGTTGGACAGCGCCTGGCCGCCCGCGTGAACGGTCTGGGTGCCGCCCGCGAAGACGATGCTGCCGCTGGCGGTGCCGCCCGCCAGCACGTCCTGGACGCCCAGGCCGTCGACGCTGGTGGTGATGGCGACGCCGCCGGAATGGATTTCCTGCGTCGAGCTGCCGAAGATCACGCTGGCGCTGGCCACGCCGCCGGAATAGACCGACTGGCTGCCGCCGCTGACGGTGGTGCTGCTGGTGACGCCGCCGGAATAGACATCCTCGAAGCCGCCGCTGACGATGCTGCCGCTGGTCGTGCCGCCCTCGACGATGATGCCGTCGCCGGCATTGGCGACCCCCGAGACGATAATGCCGCCCGACTGGACCACCGCCGCGCCGCCGGTCAGCGTCTCGGTGTTGCCGCTGACGGTGATGCTGCCGCCATTATAGACCACGCCGGCAGGCTGGGCCGCCGCGGTGCCGCTGCCGGTCAGATCGACCGCGCTGACCACCAGCTGAGGCGCGCTGATCGTGCTACCGCTGGTCACCACCAGCAATTCATTGGTCTCGACGACGCTGCCGCTGGTGGTCGTGGTGGCGCCGGCGGTCAGGCCGTTGGCGGTTTCATAATAGTAAGTGACAGACATACTTCACGGTCCTTTATGCGGTCGGTCGGCGAAGGCGGGTATGCGTTCGATGGCCCGCCTCACTTGTTGCACGGTTATCAGCCGGGTGCATTCGAATTGTCGCGGCGTGCCTGCATGGCGCGGGCACCAGAGGAAATCCTTGTGGTCGAACTGGTGGCGGGGATCGTTCCAGCAGCTGTTGCAGGCATGGTAATTGATCACCCGGAACGGCGTAGCGAACTCATTGTCGGGATGGGTGAAGCCGCTGATCAGCACCACCGGCGTTCCCACCGACCAGGCCAGCCAGGACAGGCCCGACGACAGCCCGATCATGAATTCGGCATGAGCCAGCAGCCGCGCCCGTTCGGTCAGCGGCAATTCGCCGGTGAAATCCTCGGCGCCATAGGGGATGTGGTTCCACACCAGCCCGTGTCCGTAGGACGGCTGCTTGTCGATGCATAAAACACGGTAGCCGGCCTCCTTCAGGAAGGCGACGATCTCGCGCCAGCCGCTCGGATTGTTCCAATATTTGGCCTGGCTGGTGCTTTGCGTGGCGATGCAGACATAGGGCTCGTCGAACGGCCGGCCGCCTTCGGCCAGCGCCATTTTCGGGCGGTCTTCCGAGGGATCGACGCCAAGAATGTGGCCGGCGGTGCGGTGCAGCCCGACCTGGCGGAAGTCGCAGGGCTGCCAGACATTGTCCTGGTCGGTGAAGAACAGGCCCAGGCGATAGGTCGCGTAGAACTTTTCGGCTTCGACCTTGTCGTGGGTGACGAAGGCGATGTCGGGATAGACCGGTTCGTAGAGCGGGATCAGCGTCGCGGCGAGGGCGATGGTCAGCTTGCAGCCGTGCTTTTCCTTGAACTTCACCGCATAGGGAAACCAGGCCATCTGGTCGCCGATGGTGCCCGCCGGGAAGATGACCAGCACGTCGCGATCGCGCGCGTCGTAATCATGGGTGAAGACGGTCTCGCCGTCTTTCCAGACTTCGATGCGGATCGGCACGTAATAGCGCTTGGCGCTGTTGATCGTCACCGAATTGCTGTCGGTCTCGAACAGGACGTTTCCGGTCTCGATGTCGGACAGGCGCGTGCGCCATTGGCCGTCGGGCAGGAAAACCCGGGCGCCGATATTGAAGTCGAAACGAATACCTTGGGGACCTTCCTGGGTCGGCTTCTCTGCCGCCGGCAGGAACGCGAAATTGCCTGGGGGAATCGCCGCGGAAACCGGTTCCGCCTGGGGCGGCGGCGCAATCGTCTGGTCGTCTGTCTGCGGAGGCAACCCCTGGACCCTTAAAATACCCAAAATAAGAAGCGGGACGGCCGCCCCACCGGCCGTCCCGCGGAGATTACCTCAAGGTTTCCGCTTAGGCTACCAGGCTTCTCAGCACATAGTGGAGAATGCCGCCATTGCGGAAATAGTCGAGTTCGTCGAGCGTATCGATCCGGCATAGCAGTTCCACTTTCTGCGCCGTGCCGTCCTTGCGGTGGATGGTCAGGTGGACCTGCTGGCGCGGCTTGAGATCGCCCGACAGCCCCTCGATGTCGAAGGTCTCGGTGCCGTCCAGCTTCAGCGATTTGCGATCGGCGCCGCCGGTGAATTGCAGCGGCAGCACGCCCATGCCGACCAGATTCGAGCGGTGGATGCGCTCGAAGCTCTCGGCGATCACCGCCTTGACGCCCAGCAGGAAGGTGCCCTTGGCCGCCCAGTCGCGCGACGAGCCGGTGCCGTATTCCTTGCCGCCGATCACCACCAGCGGAATGCCGTCCTTTTGGTACTTCATCGAGGCGTCGAAGATGAACATCTGCTCGCCCGACGGCTGATAGGTGGTGACGCCGCCCTCGGTGCCGGGCGCCATCTCGTTCTTGAGGCGCACATTGGCGAAGGTGCCGCGCGTCATTACCGCGTCATTGCCGCGGCGCGAGCCGTAGGAGTTGAAATCCTCCTTCTTGACGCCGTGTTCCATCAGATATTGCCCGCCCGGCGTGGCGGCCTTGATCGAGCCGGCCGGCGAGATATGGTCGGTGGTGATCGAATCGCCCAGGATGGCCAGCGGACGGGCGCCCTTGATGTCGTTGAAGGTCTTGGGCGCTTCCTTCTTCATGCCCTGGAAATAAGGCGGGTTCTTGACGTAGGTCGAGTGGCTGTCCCAGGCGTAGGTCTTGCCGCCGCTGGGCTTGATCGCCTGCCACTGCTCGGGGCCCTTGAAGACGTCGGCGTAACGGCGGTTATACATTTCATGCGAGATGTATTTGCCGACCGCGGCGTGGATTTCCTCGTTGGTCGGCCAGATGTCCTTGAGCAGGACCGGCTTGCCGTCCGAGCCGGTGCCGAGCGGTTCGGAGGAGACGTCGATATTCATCGAGCCGGCGAGGGCATAGGCGACCACCAGCGGCGGCGAGGCCAGGTAGTTTGCTTTGACGTGCGGGCTGATGCGGCCTTCGAAATTGCGGTTGCCCGACAGCACGGAGGCGACGGCCAGGCCGTTATTGTCGATCGCTTCGGCGATCGGCGGGTCGAGCGGGCCGGCATTGCCGATGCAGGTGGTGCAGCCGAAGCCGGCCAGATTGAAGCCCAGCTTGTCGAGGGGCTCCTGCAGGCCGGACTTCTTGAGATAATCCTCGACCACCTGCGAGCCGGGCGCCAGCGAGGTCTTGACCCAGGGCTTGCGCGACAGGCCTTTCTCCACCGCCTTCTTGGCCACCAGGCCGGCGGCGATCATCACCGCGGGGTTCGAGGTGTTGGTGCAGGAGGTGATGGCGGCGATCACCACGTCGCCATGGGTCAGCTGATAATCGGCGCCGGCCACTTTGACCTTGGTGCCGGCCGGGGTGGTGGCGAGGCCGGGCAGGGATTCGGCGAAACCGGCCTTGGCGCCGGCCAGCGGCACGCGGTCCTGCGGACGCTTGGGGCCGGCCAGCGACGGCTCGACGGTGGACATGTCCAGTTCCAGCGTGTCGGTGAAGACCGGATCGGGGCTCGACGCGTCGCGCCACATGCCCTGGGCCTTGGCATAGGCCTCGACCAGCTGGACATGCTCGGCCGAGCGGCCGGTGAAGGACAGATAGCGCAGGGTCTCGGCGTCGATCGGGAAGATGCCGCAGGTGGCGCCATATTCCGGCGCCATATTGCCGATGGTCAGGCGGTCGGGCAGGGCCATGCTGTCGAGGCCGGGACCGAAGAATTCGACGAATTTGCCGACCACGCCCTTCTTGCGCAGCATCTGGGTGACGGTCAGCACCAGATCGGTGGCGGTGATGCCTTCCTTCAGCTTCCGCTCAGCTTGAAGCCGATCACTTCGGGGATCAGCATCGAAATGGGCTGGCCCAGCATCACGGCTTCGGCCTCGATGCCGCCGACGCCCCAGCCCAGCACGGACAGGCCGTTGACCATGGTGGTGTGGCTGTCGGTGCCGACCAGGCTGTCGGGATAGACGGTGCCGGATTTCTCGTCCACCCACACGACTTTGGCCAGATATTCGCAATTCACCTGATGGCAGATGCCGGTGCCGGGCGGGACCACGCGGAAATTGTTGAAGGCGGTCTGGCCCCAGCGCAGGAAGGCATAGCGCTCGCCATTGCGCTCGAATTCCAGCTCGGTGTTTTTGGCCAGCGCGTCGGGGCGGGCGTAGAAATCGACCATTACCGAATGGTCGATGACCAGATCGACCGGCGTCAGCGGATTGATCTTCTGCGGATCGCCGCCTAAGGACAACATGGCGTCGCGCATGGCGGCGAGATCGACCACGGCGGGAACGCCGGTGAAGTCCTGCATCAGAACGCGGGTCGGGCGGAAGGCGATCTCGCGGTCGCTGTGGCGGTCCTTCAGCCATTGGCCGACCGCCTTGATGTCGTCGACCGTGACGCTGCGGTCATCTTCCGAGCGCAGCAGATTTTCCAGCAGCACGCGCAGGCTGAGCGGCAACTTCGACAGATCGCCCAGGGTGTCCTCAGCCGCCTTCAGGCTGAAATAGTCGTAGGATTTACCCCCGACCGACAGACTGCGCTTGGTTTTCAGAGTGTCGTTGCCCTGGGACATTTTTCTACTCCTGCTGTGCGGCGACCGGGTCGCGATTATTCCCTAAAACTGTATGGGTATCAAAGGCTTCGGTTTCTAGTCTGGAAGGGGAATAAACTCCTTGTCGTCGCCGGGAACTTTCGGGAACTTGCCCGCTTTCCAATCTTCCTTGGCCTGTTCCAGCCGTTCCTTGCTGCTGGACACGAAATTCCAATAGATGTAGCGCGGCTCGGCCAGCGGTTCGCCGCCGATCATCACCAGATGCGACTCCTCGCGCGCCATCACCACCAGATCCTCGCCTTCGGCCCAGGCCGCCATTTCGCCCGGCGCGATGGACTGGCACTCGATCTCGATATCGCCGGAGACCAGATAGACCGCCTTTTCCCGGACGCCCTCGGGCAAGGCGAAGCAGGCGCCGGCTTCCAGCTTGATCTCCAGATAGGCCATCGGGCTGAAGGTCTTGGCGGGCGAGGTCCTGCCGAAGGCCGAGCCGGCGATCAGCGTCCAGGTCGCACCCGGCTCGCCGCCCTTGGGCAGCTCGGACGCGGGGTGGTGGAAGAATTCCGCCGGACCTTCCTCGCGGTCGGCGGGCAGGGCGATCCACAATTGCAGCCCGTGCAGCTTCTGGCCGTTCCGGCGCACGGGATCGGTCACGCGTTCGGAATGGACGATGCCGGACCCGGCGATCATCCAATTGAGGTCGCCGGGATCGATGGTCTGTTCGCTGCCCACCGAATCGCGGTGCAGGATCTGGCCTTCGAACAGGAAGGTGATGGTGGCCAGGCCGATATGCGGATGCGGGCGCACATCGACGGCATGGCCGGGCGGGAAATCGGCGGGGCCCATATGATCGAAGAAGATGAAAGGGCCGACCATGCGGCGCGCCGCCACCGGCAGCAATCGCCGGACGACGAAATCGCCGAGATCATGTTCGCGCGGCCTGATCATCAAGGCTTCACTCATTTTGGTCTTTTCCTCCCATTGCCGGCGTCACGGTGCGTGAGCATATATCCGGCCTGCATTATTTGGGAGAAGGTCTCATGTCATTTTCGATCTATTCGGCCTCCGCACCGGTTTTCGTGCGTATTTTGTCCAATCTGAGCGCCATTCTGGATAAGGCCGAGGCGCACTGTACCGCCCGCAAGATCGCGCCCGAGGCCTTGCTGCAATTCCGTCTCTATCCCGACATGTTCCCGCTGGTGCGTCAGGTTCAGATCGCCACCGACATGACCAAGGGCGCCGCCGCGCGCCTGGCCGGAATCGACGTGCCGAGCTATGCCGACACCGAGACCAGCTTCGAAGAACTGCGCGCGCGCCTGGCCAAGACCGTCGACTTCATCCAGTCGATCAAGCCCGAGCTGTTCGACGGAGCCGAAGACCGCGCCATCGTGCTGAAGACCGGTAATGGCGAGCGCCACTTCAAGGGTGACGACTACCTGCTGAACTTCGTGCTGCCCAACGTGCATTTCCACGCGACGACGACCTACGCGATCCTGCGTCATTGCGGCGTCGAGCTGGGTAAGAAGGATTATACCGGCCTCTGAGTACCGGTCAGTGCCGTCCGGTGGCTGGTTTATCCTGGCCGCCGGACGGAGCCGGCGATCAGTTGAAGTTCATCGCCGAGCTGTCAAAATGGCGGGAGCAGCCTAACGAGAGACTCTCCATGCGCTTCAGCCGCCCCGAAATCGCCCTCATTGTGCTTGTGCTGGCCGAATCGACCCTGGCAAATGCCCAAAGTCTACCGACCAAGGAATATACCTGTGCGAAGACCACGGTCGATCACCTTGAGTGGAGGCTGCGAGATGGAAAAGATGGCCCGTTCATTCCGGATACAGGATCAGCGATCAGGTTCAAAAATGGCGGCTATCAAGTTTCCTACTTTGAGGAAAAGGCCGTTCAACAATCGCGTCCAGGCGACCCGGTCTTAATGTGTTTGGTCAAAACCTTCCAAAATTGTCCTGCCGACAATCCGTCTACCCGCATATACACAACGACCAATCTTCGAACATTCGAATCCTGGACGATGATGGACAGGGTGCACGGGTGCGTGGGCGAGTGATGGCGCCAATGGGGGATATATGCCCCGCCAGCACAAGCAACTTGAGTGTGCGTCACGATCTTGGCGCTCCAGGTCCGTGTCCGTCCGTGTTGCCCAAAGTCCTTGGAGCGACCTCAGGCCTCCGCCAATTCGCATTCCCGCGTCTCCCGCAGGAAGCGAAGATCAACAGATAAAACCCGCCTTAACGGGCAGACGATTAAACCACCGTCGCCGGCCGGAAACATGCTAGTGTAGCCACACTAAAATCCCGCGATTTCGACGCTGGCGATTTTACCAGCGCAAAAAAATTCGGGACACCAGGTTTCCGCTCTTGAGGGGAGGCGGGCCATGCACCTGAATCGGGGCTTTCTGCGTTATTGCGTCCCCTATGCCGTGGCGCTCGCCCTGGTGGCCGTCGCGGCGGTTTTGCGCATCTGGCCGCTGAAAGCGCTGGGCTCCAATCTGGCGTGGCTGACCTTTTACCCCGCATCGATCTTGGCCGCTCTCTACGGCGGAATGGTCGTTGGATTGTTCGCGACGATGCTGGCCGCCGTCACGGTCGTCTATCTGTGGCGGTTGGTTTTTGCCGATCCCCTTATTGTCGGTCTCGCCGACAGATTGAGTGTTCTGGCCTTCCTTGTTTTCGGCAGCTTCATATCCGTGGCGTCCGGCGCCCTTCGGGCCGCGTTCACCCGCGCCGAGGGCTATCGGACCTTCGTCAGACTGCTCGACCAGGGGTTTTGTGTTGTCGAAATGATGTTCGACGAAGACGAGAAGCCGATCGACTACCGGTTCATCGACACAAATCCCGCTTTCGTCGCGCAAACTGGTCTTCTGCAATGGAAAGAGAAGACGATGCGCGAAATGGTGCCGGACCATGACGCGCATTGGTTCGAGATCTACGGAAGGGTGGCGCGGACCGGCGAGGAGGTGCGCTTCGAGCACGCGGCGGTGGCGATGGAGCGGTATTACGAAGTATTCGCCTTCCGTGTCGGTGACGCCGGCAGCAACAAGGTCGGAATCTTCTTCAAAGACATCAGCGCGCGTAAGCAGGTCGAGGCGGAGCTGGTCAAGATGGCGCGCCACGATGCGCTCACCGGACTGCCCAACCGCGCGATGCTCTATGACTATCTGGGCAAGGCGCTGGCGCGGTCCGACCGTGCGCACCAGAAGCTGGCCTTGTTGTTTCTCGATCTCGATGGGTTCAAGGCGGTCAATGACGCCCTTGGTCACCACAGCGGGGACATTCTGCTGCGATTGGTGGCTCAGAGGCTTTTGCTGTGCATGCGCGAAGGGGATCTGGTGTGCCGTCTTGGGGGCGACGAGTTCACGATCGTCCTGGAGGACTGCCAGCCGGGTACCCTGGCCATGCTGTTCGACAAGATCATCCGGGTGATAGAGGCTCCGTACGATCTCGACGGGGCGGAAGCTCAGATATCGACGAGCATCGGCATTGCCATTTATCCCGACGACACCAAGGAAATGGACGAACTCATCCAGCTTGCCGATGCGTCGATGTACGCCCTGAAGAAAGAGCGGAAAAGGGCTGTGCAGAGAGGGTAGCTAGGCGGACAGTTCCCGGCCCCGCGTTTCCGGCAAAAACGCCACGCACAGAAACACCAGCAGATAGGACCCCGCGGCGAAGATGCCGATCGCTTCGCCCAGGCCCAGGCTTTTCGACAGGGTGCCGATGACCCATGGCACCAGTGCGCCGACGCCGCGGCCGAAATTATAGCAGAAGCCCTGGCCGGTGCCGCGCACGGAGGTGGGATAGAGCTCGCTGAGATAGGCGCCGGCGCTGCTGAAGATGCCGCTGGCGAAGAAGCCGAGCGGGAAACCCAGCCACAGCATCGCGTCATTGCCGATGTCGAGATGGGTATAGGCGAAGACGGCGGCCAGGCCGCACAGCGAATAGATCACCAGATGGCCGCGCCGCCCGATCCTGTCGGTCAGGAAGGCGCCCGCCACATAGCCGGCGAAGGAGCCGGCGATCACCACCATCAAATAATCGCGCGACCCCAGCACCGAGATGCCCTTGGTGGTGCGTAAGTAAGTCGGCAGCCAGTTGGTGATGGCGTGATAGCCGCCCTGCATGCCGGTCATCAGCAGCGCGGCGGGAATGGTGGTGCGCAGGAAAGAGGGGGTGAAGATGGCCGACAGCGGCGCGCCGCGCGCCTTCTGGCCGCGGAAGATTTCCGGCTCGGCGACGTTGCGGCGGATATAGAGCAGCAGCAGAGCCGGCAGCAGACCGATCAGGAACAGCACGCGCCAGCTCCAGTCGGCGGGCAGTTCGGTCAGAATCGCCGTCCCGGCCAGCACCGCCGCCGCCCAGCCCAGCGCCCAGGAGCTCTGCACCAGCCCGACCGCGCGGCCGCGCCAGCGCGCCTCGACCACTTCGGCGATCAGCACCGAGCCGGCGGTCCATTCGCCGCCGAAGCCCAGGCCCATCAGCGAGCGGGCGACGAACAGCTGCTCGACATTGGTGCACAGCCCGCACAGGCAGGTGAACACCGAGAACCAGGCGACGGTCAGCTGCAGCGTGCGCACCCGTCCGATGCGATCCGCCAATTGCCCGGCCAGCCAGCCGCCCACCGCCGACATCAGCAAGGTCACGGTGGCCAGCGCGCCGGCAGTGCCGGAATCGATGTGCCACAGAGCAATCAGCGAGGGAATGATCAGCGGATAAAGCTGGAAGTCGAACCCATCCAGCGCCCAGCCCGCGAAGCAGGCGGCAAACGTCTTCTTCTGCGTCGGGGTCAATTTTTGTGGTCCCTCAGACGCCGGGCTTGCAGTCGCATGCTCCTCAAACCGCCACCAGCCTGCTGCGTCCCTGCTTCTTGGCTTCGTAGCAGGCCTGGTCGATGCGGGCGAAGGTGGCGGCCGGATCGGGGTCCTGGTCCCAATCGGCGGCGCCGGCGCCGATGCTGGCGGTGATCGAGATGATCTGGTCGCGATAGGGACAGGGCGATTTTATCAGCGCGTCGCTGAAATCGCGGCCCAGCTTGGCCGCCTCGAAGGCGGAGATGCCCGACAGGATCACCGCGAATTCCTCGCCGCCGATGCGGGCGCACAGATCGCCGGCGCGGCGGAATTGCTGCGACAGGATCTGCGCGAAATGGCGCAGGCAGGCATCGCCCGCCGCATGGCCGTAGGTGTCGTTGATCTGCTTGAAGTAATCGAGGTCGATGACAAGCAGAGCCAGGTCGCCGCCCTGGCGCGCCGCCATGTGCCAGGCCTGTTCCCAGCGATGCTCGTATTCGCGCCGGTTGGACAGGCCGGTCAGCACGTCGGTGCGCACCAGGCGCTCGGTCTCGGCCCGGCTGAGCAGCAGCGCATGCTCGTTGCTGATCTGGGTCGCGTAATCCTTGCTGGCGCGGTCCAGCATGGCCATGGCGTAGGACCCCTGCACCGCCAATCCGATGGCGATGGGCAGGCCGTCATGGATGAAGAAGGCAAAAGCGATGATCGGCGGCAGGCTGAGCAGGGTCAGCGCCAGATAGGCGGCGCGCCGGTTCATCGCGAAGGCGTGGCAGATCGCCGAATTATAGGCGAAGCAGCATAGCAGCCCGACGGTCAGCGTCACCGAATAGCCCTGCGACAGCAGGCCGGCCGCGATCATATGGCCGCTCCACAGCACGCAGCCGGCATCGATCACCAGCCAATGGCGGAAGCGCCAGCGGCGGTAATCGTCGGACTCGGTGCTGCCTTCCGGCACCTTGTTGAGATAACGCAGCAGGGCCAGGACCAGATAGGCGATCGGGGAAATCCAGGCGAACCAGGGAAGCTCGCGCACCGGCTCGATGGTCATGACGAAGACGGCGCTGGCGGCGGCGTAATAGATGCCGCCGCGCAGAGCGCGTACATACAGGTCCCGGGCGGCGCGGCGCAGCCGGTACAAGTCGGCGTCTAGCCAGCGATCCGCGAATGCGTCGAGTGCTGCATCATGCATTGTCGGCGATGGTTACCCCATCAGGATCAGGCGGGGTCACCCTTGCGGTGATTTGTATCCCCCAGCATCCCATCTTTTTCCCCGGTGGGAAAAGAAGGCCATCTTACATAAAATTGCAACCGATTTCGCTGTCAGCGTACCGATTCCGCGAGGCGCTTCAGGGTGGCGACGAAGCGTTCGACATCTTCGACATCGCTGTCAAAGGCGCACATCCAGCGCACCATTCCTTTCGACAGATCCCACGGCCAGAAGAATGTCTCGTTCTGCAACGGCTCGATCAGCGCCGGCGGCAGGCTGACGAACAGGGCATTGGCCTCGACCGGATGGGCGATCTTGACGAAGGGCAGGGGCTCGACCGCCTTTTTCAGTGCGGCGGCGGCGGCGTTGGCGCGGCGGGCATTGTCGAGCCACAGATCGTCCTCCAGCAGCGCGATGAACTGGGCGGCGATGAAACGCATCTTCGAGGCCAGCTGCATGGCGTGCTTCTGCCAATAGGGAAACTCCTCGGCGAGGCCCGGTTTCAGTACGATCACCGCTTCGCCGCACATCATGCCCTGCTTGGTTCCGCCGAAGCTGAGGATGTCGATTCCGGTGTCGGCCACCATCTCCTTGACGGTGCAGCCCAGGGTCGCCACGGCGCAGCCCAGGCGCGCGCCGTCCATATGCACGCCGAGGCCGTGCTCATGGGCGATGGCGGTCAGGGTCTTCAGCTCGTCCAGAGTATAAACGGTGCCGAGTTCGGTCGGCTGGGTCAGCGACAGGGCGACCGGCACCGGATGATGCACGCCATGGGCTCCGCCCAGGGCGGCGCGAAGTCCTTCCGGCGAGATCTTGCCGTGCTCGGTGGCGATCGGCGACAGGCGCATGCCGAGGAAGCGCTCGGGCGCGGTGCTCTCGTCATTGGCGATGTGGGCGGCATCCGAGCACAGCACCGAACCATAGGACTTCTGAAACGCCATCAGGGCGGTCAGGTTCGCTGCAGTGCCGTTGAAGACGAAATGGCAGCCGACATCGCGTCCGAACAGCTTGCTGAAGGCTTGCTGCGCCTTTTTGGTGAGATCGTCGCCGCCATAAGCCATGGCATGCCCCGAATTACAGGCGACGATGGCCTCCATGACTTTCGGATGGGCCGGGGCGAAATTATCGCTGGCGAACGTTCTCTCGGACAACGGGGCCTCCATTTCAAAACTCTAAATGTGTCTCGCACGGAATGTTCTCTTGGCGAAGAGACAAATTTTCAATAGCGTATAGATAACGTTGTCAATCGCTGTAAATAAGGCGAAACAAAGGGCACAAGCAGCCATGCAGGGCGGATCAGGATCGGTCACTATCCATGAAGTAGCGGAAAAGGCCGGTGTGTCCATCAAGACGGTCTCGCGGGTGATCAACCATGAGGCCAATGTCCGCGCCGACACCAAGGAACGCGTCCTGGCGGTCATCGCCGAACTCAATTACCGCCCCAATCCGTCGGCGCGTCATCTGGCCGGAACGCACGGCTACAACATCGCCCTGCTCTACGACAATCCCAGCCCCAGCTATCTGATCGATCTGCAGAGCGGCGCGTTGGAAAGCTGCCACGCCGAGGGCTTCCACCTGATCCTGCAACCCTGCGGTTTCCACGACCAGAATCTCGAAGCCACCATCAACAACCTCATCGTCGAAAGCCGTGTGCCGGGCCTGATCCTCAGCCCGCCGCTGAGCGACGCCGCCGGCCTGATCGAAAAGCTGGAGCAATGGGGCGTGTTGCATGCCCGCATCGCGCCGATCGACGTGGCGCGGCCCGGGCCCTATGTCGCGGTCGACGACCGCGGCGCCGCCTTCGAATTGATCGGGCACCTGATCGAGCAGGGGCACCGCCGCATCGGCATCATCAAGGGACATCCCGACCATGGCGCCGGCCATTGGCGCTATGAAGGCTATCTGACCGCCATGCGCCAGCACGGCCTGCCGATCGACGAGGATTTGATCGTGCAGGGCTATTTCTCGTTCGAATCCGGGTTGGAGGCGGGGCGCAAGCTGTTGTCGCTGTCCGACCGCCCGACCGCCATCTTCGCCGCCAATGACGACATGGCTGCCGGCGTGCTGCATATCGCCCACGATATGGGAATCGACGTGCCGGGCCAGCTGTCCGTCGCCGGCTTCGACGACACGCCGTTGTCGCGCCATGTCTGGCCTTCGCTGACCACGGTGCGCCAGCCGGTGCAGGAAATGGCGCGCCAGGCGACCATGCAGCTGATCGACCGCATCCGCAAACGCGGCCTCAGCGAATCCGGCCCTTCGGCGATGTATTGCTCGCTGGTGATCCGGGATTCCACCGGGGCGGCGCCCAACCTCTGAGAGCCTGACCCGAAACCCGCCCCAGCGCCGCATCTGCGTCGTTGCTGCGCTGCTCGCCGCGCTCGCAAGTCTCGCTTGGCATCTCAGGCTGCCGCCACGCTGTGTCGGCTGGCTTCGCCACCGCCCTCGATCCTCACGTAGCGCTGCTACGCTCCGGTTTTGCGCTGCTCGCGCCTAGCCCGGATTTCTCAAACCCTTGGCGTTGGCATCGCGTTGCGGGGAGACGATCCAGCGAGACACGGCATGCCGCCAAGCCTGGCTGGCTTGGCTAATGCCGTGT
>JAJPHO010000102.1 GCA_021325215.1 Alphaproteobacteria bacterium | reverse complement strand
TCGCCGGGGCCGATGCGGCGGCCGTCGATCAGGACCAGGTTACGGGTCGCGCCCAGGCCGCGCAGATTGACGCTGGCGGTGGTCGAGCCCAAGAGGCTGCTCTGCTGCGCGGTGAAGTCCGCGGTCACGGCAGGCAGGTTGTTCAGCAGGCTTTCGACCGCCTGAACGTTGGCTTGCTTGATTTCTTCCTGGGAAACGCCCTGAACCGGGCTGTCGGCGGTGAGGTTCGGCGCCTTGATGCGCGAACCGGTGATGGTGACTTCCTGCACGTCCTGCTGAGCGGCGGCCGGGTTGGGCATCATCGCCGCGATGGCGACGGTCGATAGGGCTGTGCCTGCAGCCAGAGCCTGTCGCGGAGACAGATTGATTATCTTCATACTTCCCCCTTGGTGAGTAATAACCGGTTCTGCCAAGGATCGGGGTATGCGGCATTATTAGCTTTCGGCGGTCAGAAAGAAATTCTGCGCCGAAAACAGCCGCTTAATGGATCACTACACTTACCAACTAGTATAAATCACAGTTGTGTTTGCAGGTGATGCGACCACAATCCAAAGCCTGATGATTTGGACCCCATTTTTCCTTTCACATTGGAGACAGGCTAACAGCCACAGTCACCTCAGGGATCTCTGGATTTACATAGAACTGTCATAAGGGAACATTATGGGGATCGATTTCGACACGGCATTGCTGCGCAGTTTCGTCGTCGCGGCACGCACCGGCAGTATCAGCCGCGCCGCCCAGGCGCTGGGCCGGACTCAACCCGCTCTCAGCCAGAAATTGCGCCGCCTCGAAGATCTGGTCGGACGCCCGCTGTTCGAGCGCACCCCGGCAGGTGTCGCCCTCACCCAGGCCGGCGAAGCTTTCCTGCCCTATGCCGAGCGGGTATTGTCGCTGGCCGGCGAGGCGCTGGCCGACATGGACCGCGCCGGCAAATTGTCCGGACGCTGCGGCGTCGGACTGATGGAGGATCTGGTGTCGACCAGCCTGCCGCAGGAACTGAACGACTTCACCCGCCGCCATCCCGAAGTGAGCCTGGAGCTGATAACCGGCGGCGGCGCGAAGATGGTCGAGGCGCTCGAGGCCGGGCGCATCCAGCTCGCCCTGTGCAACAATCTGCAGACGCGCGGCACCCCGCGCTGGAGCTGGCGCCAGCCGCAGATATGGGCCGGACGGCGCGGCATGGACTGGACCGACGGCCCCCTGCCCCTGGTGCTCTATTCACAACCCTGCTCGCGCCGCGCCTCGGTGTTCGAGGCGCTGGAGCGTGCCGGCCGGACCTGGCGCATCGCTTTCGAGGGCACTTCGCTATCCGCGCTGCAGGCGGCGGTTCAAGCCGGCCTGGGCGTCTCGGCGATGATGCGCCCCAGCCTCGCCCCGAACATGATCGTGGTCGACCATCTGCCCCAGCTGGCCGATATCGATCTCGGCCTGATGCGCCGCGCCGGCACGGAAGGCGAGCCGGTCCTCGACGCGCTGGAGGGCCTGCTGCGCAACCTGATCGCGCCGGAGGTCCGCCACTGATGCGAATCACCGGCACCGGCGGTCTCCTGTTCGCGGCAACCCTGATCGCCCTGGGCCTTTTCGGTCTGATCCAGGGTGGTCTCGGCGCGATCTGGCAACCGGTGCCGAAAGATCTCCCCTTCCAGGAACCGCTCGCCTATCTCTGTGCCATCGTCTCTCTCATCGGCGGCGCCGGCTTGCTGGCCGGACGCTTCGCCCTTCCCGCCGCCCGGCTGCTGAGCACCGCGCTATTGCTGTGGATTTTGGCCTTCAGAGCCCCCGCCATCCTGCGCGCGCCCCTCTCCATAGGCTCCTGGGAGAACTGCGCCGAAACCACCGTGATCGCCTCGGCGGCCATCATCCTTGCCGGACGTCCCGGAATCGCCCGCGCGCTTTACGGCCTGTCGATGATCGTCTTCGGCCTCGCGCATTTCGGCTATCTCAGCGAAACCGCCTCGCTGGTTCCCGGCTGGCTGCCCGAACCGGTCGCCTGGGCCGGCTTTACCGGCGGCGCCTATATCGCCGCCGGCCTCGCCGTGCTCAGCGGCAGACGGGCACGCCTTGCGGCAATGCTGTCGGCGCTGCAGATGGGCGGATTCACGCTGCTGGTATGGATGCCGATCATCACGGCGTCCGGCCCGAAGACGGACTTCCAGTGGAACGAGACGGTCCTGTCCGGGGTCCTGACCCTGGCCGGATGGGTGATCGCGGAGTCCTATAAGGACGCCGGCATGCCCCGTTCGATGATCGCCTTGCAGTCGCGGTTCCGCGGCAAAATACCGTAATGATGCTGGCCGCGCCCTTCCAGGCGTGACGCGACGAAGGCATCCGCGACGAAGGATGGCGCATGCCTGATCAGCAGCGCCGCCTGCAAACCCGCCGCCATGCGGTCGACCAAATCGCGGGCGCGAAATTCGGCGTCGGCGGGGTCGGACAGATCCTTTTTCAGCGCCTGGACATGGCGGCCCAGCGCGGCATTCCCACCCTTCGCCGCGTCGAATTCGGCGAACAAAGCTTCCAGCGCCTCGGGGCTCTTGCCGATGGCGCGCAGCACGTCGAGGCATTGGACATTGCCGCTGCCCTCCCAGATCGCATTGACCGGGCTTTCGCGGAACAGGCGCGGCATCGGCCCGTCCTCCATCACGCCGCTGCCGCCGATGCATTCCATCGCCTCATAGGCATGGTTCGGCGTGCGCTTGCAGATCCAGTATTTGCCGATGGCGGTGGCGATGCGCATCAGGGCGTCGTCCCCCCGATCCAGCGCGCGGGCCAATCGCATCGTCAGAACCAAAGCAGCTTCGGATTCGAGGGCAAGGTCGGCCAGCACGTTCTGCATCAGGGGCTGCTCGGTCAGCGTCCTGCCGAACACGCTGCGCTGGCCGCAATGGAACAACGCCTGCGAAGCCGCCATCCGCATCCCCGCCGAGGACCCGATCATGCAATCGAACCGGGTCAGCGCCACCATTTCGAGGATGGTGGCGACGCCCCTGCCCTCGTCGCCGACACGCCAGGCCAGGGCGCCGCGCAGCTCGGTCTCGGACGAGGCGTTCGATTTGTTGCCCATCTTGTTCTTGAGGCGCTGGATCTGCAGCGGGTTCTTGGTCCCATCCGGCCGCCAGCGCGGCAGCAGAAAACAGGTCAGCCCGCCCGGCGCCTGGGCCAGCACCAGGAACAGGTCGCACATCGGCGCCGAGACGAAATATTTATGCCCGACCAGCTCGTAGGTGCCGTCCGCCTGCGGAATGGCCCGCGTCGTATTGGCGCGCACATCCGAGCCGCCCTGTTTCTCGGTCATCGCCATGCCGACGGTCAGGCCGCTTTTCTCCGCCGCCGGAATATTGCGCGGATCGTAGGATCGCGCCGTGATCTTCGGCAGCCAGAGTTCGGCAAGATCCGGCTGACGGCGCAGCGCCGCCACCGACGCGAAGGTCATGGTGATCGGGCAGCCATGCCCGGCCTCGACCTGCGACTGCATATAGAAGCGGGCGGCGCGGGCGACATGGGCGCCGGCGCGCGGCTCGGTCCAGGGCGAGGAATGCAGACCTTCCCCGATCGCCCGCTCCATCAGCCGGTGATAGGCGGGATGAAAGCGCACCAGATCGACGCGATGGCCGAAACGGTCGTGGCTGTCGAACTCGGGCGGGAATTTGTTGGCCAGATGGCCCAGTTCCAGCATTTCGGCGGTGCCCGCCGAAGCGCCGAAGGCCGACAGGTCATTGCCGGCCCAGCCCGCGCCCTCGCGCTCGACACCCTCTTTCAGCGCGCGGTCGCCGCCATAGAGATTGTAATCTTCCAGCGCGCGCGGCTGGTTGATCACGTCATGGGTCACGGCGAGGTAATCGCTCATAGCGTCACTCCGGCTTTTTGCGCGGGCGGATCAGCCCCTCCTGCGCCGCCGAGGCGACCAGACGCCCCTGGCGGTCATAGACTTCGCCCCGGGTGAAGCCCCGCGCGCCCGAAGCGCTGGGGCTGTCGGTGACATAGAGCAGCCAATCGTCGATGCGGAAATCGCGATGGAACCACATCGCATGGTCGAGGCTGGCGCTCTGGATCTTGCGCGACAGGATCGACAGGCCGTGCGGGCGCAGGCTGGTGGCCAGCAGACCCCAGTCGGACGCATAGGCCAGCAGGCATTGATGCACCACAGGATCGTCCGGCACCGGTCCGTTGGCCCTGATCCAGACATAGCGCAGCGGTTCCAGCTTGCTGCCGCCGAAATGGTCGTCGGGATTGACCACGCGCATTTCGATGGGCCGGTCCGCCGTCGCCCGCTTCAGCACGTCCGGCGGCAATTTGTCGGCCAGTTCGCGGGCGCGCTCCTGCTCGTTGGGGATGTTTTCCGGGCCGGGCACGTCGGGCATCGCCGATTGATGGTCGTAGCCGTCCTCGGCGATCTGGAACGACGAGGACAGATTGAATATCGGCTGGCCGGACTGGGTCGCCACCACGCGGCGCACGCTGAAACTGCCGCCGTCGCGCACCCGCTCGACCTGGTAATCGATCGGCAAAGTGGTATCGCCCGGCCGCACGAAATAGGAATGCAGCGAATGCAGCCGCCTGCCCTCGATGGTGGCGCCGGCGGCCATCACCGCCTGGCCCAGCACCTGCCCGCCATAGACCCGGCCCCAGCCGAGATCCTGGCTCTGCCCCCGATAGCCGTCGCCCCCGAGATCTTCGAGGCCCAGCAGCGCGATGAGATGTTCCAGTATTTTGCTCATGGACGCGATCCTACCTGAAACCCTGCCACAGGAAAGTCTCTAGCCATGCGTGCCCGGATGAGACAGTTTTTCTATGCCGAAGAGGGCAACCCAACCATTCTGCATCTGGAGTCATCCATGCGCAATTCATTGAAATTCCTGTCGATCCTTGCCCTGACCGTCGGATTCGCCGGTGCCGTCGCGGTAGCCCAGCCGCCCGAGCACCGCGACGAGCATCGTGAAGAACATCCGGGTCCGCGCGCCCCCGAGGCCCATCCCGGCCCGCAAGGCTATCAGCGCCTGCATGAGCCCGAGGGCTGGAACAACCGCCCGCACGATTTCGACCGCGGCGCCTATCAGCACAATTTCCAGGCGGCGCGCAGCTACCATATCGGCCCCTATCACCGCCCGGCCGGCTGGCGCGATCATCACTGGGTGTTCGGCGAGGTCCTGCCCCGCGCTTACTGGGCGCCGGAATATCTGATTGCCGATTACTGGCTGTTCGCCCTGGAAGTGCCGCCGGGCGGCTATGAGTGGGTGCGCGACGGCGCCGACGCGATGCTGATCAACACCGGCGACGGCACCATCCTGCAGGTCGAATACGGCGTGTTCGGCTGAAAATAATCGCGGCCGCCCATGGCCATGCCGGGCCTAGCCTAGTAGCATGACGCCATGTGCGGCCGCGCTCGTTTGTCCTCCGATTGGGACCAGATCAAAAAGAAGATGTATCTCAGCAGCCAGACGCCGGCGCTGAACATACAGCCTTCATGGAACATCGCACCGACCCAGGACATGCTGGTGGTGGCCACCCGCAAGGATATCGGCCGCGCCGCCCGCCTGGCCCATTGGGGCATGATCCCCGGCTGGGCCGCCGAACCGAAAGCAATGGGCGCCACCTTCAACGCCAAATGCGAGACCCTGGCCGAAAAAGCCACCTTCCGCGAGGCCTGGGCGAAAAAACGCCGCTGCCTGGTGGTGGTCGACGGCTATTACGAATGGCGCAAGACCGACAAGGCGCCCTTCACCATCGCCCGCACCGACGGACAAGTGATGGCGCTGGCCGGTCTGTGGGACCGCTGGGGCAAGACCGAGGGCGAATTCGTCTATTCCTGCACCGTGGTCACCGTGCCCGCCGGCCCCGGCATGGACACCCTGCATGACCGCGCGCCGCTGATCCTCAACGAACAGGATTGGGCCGTCTGGCTGGGCGAAAGCGCCGGCGATCCCGCCGCCCTGATGCAGCCGGTCTCCGCCGAAGGACTGGACCGCTGGGAAGTCGGCAAGGCGGTCGGCAATGTCCGCAACAACAGCCCCGACCTGGCGGAGCGCCTGCCCGAGGCGCTGTTCGCCTAACCTCGGCAGGGAAGTCTAGGTATCGGCATGGATTCGACAGCGTCGCATAGCTCCTTCGGCTTCGTCGGCCACCGCCGCCTGCTGGCCATGGCTGTGCCGATCGTTCTCGCCAATCTGACCCAGCCCGTTCTCTCCACCGTCGATATCGGCATCGCCGGCCATCTCGGCTCGGGCGCCGCCCAAAGCGGCGTGTCACTGGGCGGGGTGGCGCTGGGCGCGCTGTTCTTCAATGTCATCTTCTGGGGGTTGGGCTTCTTTCGCATGTCGACCACCGCCCTGGTCGCCCAGGCCCATGGCGCAGGCGATCCGGCGGCGATGCGGGGGCATCTGTGGCGGGCGCTGGGGCTGGCGATGCTGGCGGGCTTGGTGCTGGTCGCGCTAAAGGCGCTGATCGTTCCCGTCGCCATCGATCTGCTGGGCGGCGGAATCGAGGTGCGGCAGGCGGGCATCGCCTATTCCGCCGTGCGGCTATGGTCCGCGCCATTCGCCCTGGCCAATTACGTCATCCTCGGCTTCCTGCTGGGCAGCGAGCGGGCGACCCTGGCGTTGGTCGTCCAGGCGCTGATCAATCTGGTCAATATCGGCGGCGCCTTCCTGCTGGTCCGCACCCTGGATCTCGGCATCGCGGGGTTGGGCGCGGCGACCGCCACCGCCGATGTGGCGGGCTTCGCGGTCGGGATGGCGATCCTGTGGAAGCTGCGCCGTCCCGACCTGCCGCCGCTGGAGTGGCGGCGTCTGTGGAGCGGCCCGGCCATCCGGCAACTGGGCGCGGTCAATGGCGACATCTTCCTGCGTACCCTGTGCCTGGTGGCCTGCTTCATCTGGTTCACCCATGCAGGCGCCGCTCTGGGCGACGTCACCCTGGCCGCCAATGCGCTGCTGCTGAATTTCCAGACCATCACCTCCTATCTGCTCGACGGTTTCGCCCAGGCGGCGGAATCGCTGGTCGGCGGCGCCATCGGCGCGCGGGACCGGCGGGCCTATCGCCGGGTGGTGCGGATCTCGACCCTGTGGGCGATGGGAACCGCCCTGCTGATCGGGCTGGTCTATCTGGCCGCCGGGCCGGCTTTGATCGATTTCCTGACCGATTCGCCGGCAACCCGCGCCGCCGCCAATCTCTATCTTCCCTGGGTGACCGCCCTGCCCTTCGTCTCGGTCTGGGCGTTCCAGCTCGACGGCATCTTCATCGGCGCGACGCGGACGCGCGATCTGCGCAACGGTATGGCCGTCGCCGTGATCTGTTATCTGGCGATGGCGAACGGATTTGTCCTGCTGTGGGGTAATGGCGGATTATGGGGCGCGTTCATCGGGCTGATGGCGGTCAGGACGCTGGTGCTGGGCGCGTTCTATCCGCGCATCGAGCTGGATAGTTTTCCTGTGGGGGAAGCGGCATGAAGGATGCGGGTCTGCATGGCGGTTTCCTCGGCCGGCGTCGGATGTTTCTCCTTCCCGCACCCCTTGGGCCAGTCCGAACTGATCGGCTATTGCGCGCCGCTGGTGATGGCTTTGACGTGGCGGCACGATCCGGCGGCGAAGCCGGTCGCGCTGTGGGCTTTCGAAAGGCCGTTCCATGGGCTGGTGCAGCGCTCGCTGTTCGCCAGCTGGTTCGCCTGGTGCGTCGGGGTGAGCCTCATATTGATGCGCCGCCCGGCTTGAGCGAAACGCCTTCTGCGATCAATATGGCTATCCTCCAGTTTCCCGGAAGAGGGGGAACATCATGGGAAACATCCAACGCATCTCGTTAAGCCAGAGGCTGGTGCAGAAGGCTGAGGAAAGTCGGCGCGCCCTGCCCGAGGTCTATTACAAGATTCTCCGAAAATCCGTCGGCTATATGCGGGATTCCGGCCTGTTCGACGGCGCCTTGAAGACCGGCGAACCCCTGCCGCGCTTTCACCTGCAGAATGCCGCCCGGATATTCATCGATTCCAACGACCTGCTCGCCCACGGACCTCTGGTGATCAGTTTCTTCCGCGGAGATTGGTGCCGGTTCTGTTCCGAAACCTTGAGCGCCCTGTCGGAAATCGACGGCGAGGTGCGCGAATTGGGCGCCACCCAGGTCGCCATCTCGCCCGACCTGCCGGAATTCACCGCCGAGACGGTGCAGAAGATGGTCCTGCCTTTCGAAGTGCTGAGCGACACCGGCAGCAAGTTCGGCCTGAGATGCGGAATATCCTACCCCCTGCCCGGCGACCTTGCCGAAGCCTATCACGCGCACCAATTCATCAACCGGCACGGCAGCGCCGATTTCTTTCTGCCGATCCCCGCCGTGTTCATCGCCGACCAGTTCGGCATCGTGCGCCTGGCCTATACCGAGCCGGACTACGAAAAAAGGCTGGAACCTCAGACGATTTTGGACACTCTGGAGAAATTGAGATAGTGCCCCGACGAGCCTCCCCGCCATGAGTTCCAGTTCCGACAAAGCCCGCTTCCTCAAAGCCCTCGCTTTCGAAATCCGCCGGAAACGCCCGGCCGAGGAGGCGCTGACCGAGTGTATCGAGCAGGAAGGCCGCGGCGGCCGCCACAAGGCGTTCCGGCAGGCCGCCGCCGTCCTGGCCGAACAAGGGTTCGTGCCCGCCTTGCTGGCCGCCGATCTGATCGGCGACGAGGCGGCGGTGGTGCTGGAATCCCTGATGACGGAAAGCGATCACCGCCTTCTCGCCGGCGCCATCGCCGGATTGGCGGAGTTTCACGAAAAGCAGTAGGAAACCATGTCCGATTTTCTTTGGTATATCCCTAATCAGGCCGTCGCCGGCCATCGCGGAGATTCCGTCAGCGAGGACCATAACAGCCTGGACACTCTGACCACCCAGGCCCAGGCACTGGAAGAACATGGCTGGAGCGGCGCGCTGGTCGGCGCCGGCTGGGGGCGCCCCGACACCTTTACCGTCGCCGCCGCCCTCGCCGCGCGGACCACCAGCTTCGAGCCGCTGATCGCCATCCGCCCCGGCTACTGGCAGCCGGCGCAATTCGCTTCCGCCGCCGCCACTTTGGATCATCTGAGCAATGGCCGAGTGCGGGTGAACATCGTCTCCGGCAAGGACAATCTGGCAGCCTATGGCGACAGCGAGGGCGATCCGGCGCACCGTTATGCGCGCACCCGGGAGTTCATGCGGCTGGTGCGCAGATTGTGGGCCGAGGAGAACGTCACCTTTGAGGGCGAGTATTTCCGCGTGGCCGGCTCCTCCCCGGCGCCCAGGCTGCAGAAACATCCGAAGCTCTATTTCGGCGGCGCCTCCGAAGCGGCCGAACAGGTGGCGGCGACCGAGGCGGATGTGCAACTGTTCTGGGGCGAGCCGCTGGACGGCGTGCGGGAGAGAATCGAGCGCCTCAGGGGTTTGAGCAAAACCCTGGACCGCGACCTGCCGCCGCTGGAATTCGGGCTGCGGATCACCACCCTGGTGCGCGACACCACCGAACAGGCCTGGGCAGATGCCGAGGCCAAGGTGGCGGAGATGGCCAAAAGCAGCGCGATCTGGGATGACCATAAGCAGGCCGCCGCCGTGGGCCAAAAGCGGCTGCTCGATCTGCAGGCGCGCGGCGATGTGCTGGACGACAATCTCTACACCGCGCCGGCCAAATATGGCGCGGCAGGCGCCGGGACCACCTGGCTGGTCGGCTCGGCCCGGGATGTGGCCCGTTCGCTGAAGAAATATGAAGAATTGGGTATCCGCTATTTCATCCTGTCGGATACGCCTTATTTGGCGGAGAGTAAGCGGCAGGGGGAGACCTTGTTGCCGTTGATGAAGGAGTGAGTTTGTCCGGTTTGTTGGTTAAGCATGTCGGAGCGGCCATTCTGGTTCTCTCTGTCTGGTTCGTGTCCGCCGCGGCAGAGGCCGATGATCGCATCACCTGGCTGCATCCCGAATTTCCGCCCTCCTATATCGGCTCGGGAGAATTCACCGGACAGGGATATCTCGACCTGCAATTGACGGTCCTTCAGCTGAAAATGCCCGGCTTCACCCACACCACGATCGCCGCTCCCCTGGCGCGAATCTGGCATGAAATGCCGCGCACCGACGGCATCTGCTTTCTCGGCGCCTCGCCGACGGAAGAGCGGCTCAAGGTCGCGCTCTTCTCGCAAAAGGGCATCCTGACGCCGATCATCCAGCTGGCCATGCGCGAAGAGGGAAGCGAGCGTATCCGCCCCTACCTCGATGCCGACGGTGCCGTGGATCTGGAAAAGCTCAAAAGCGCGACGGACCTGACCGGCGCCTATACCGACACCGCCACCTACGGCAAAATCATCGACGATTTCCTGCATTCTGAAGATCATGCGGTCAAGCTGGAGAGGGTCGTCGAGATGCGCCACCCGCTGACGCTGCTGGAGAAGGCCCGAACCGACTTCATCTTCGTGTGGCCCGAGCAGCTGACCTATTTCAAGCGCTCCACCCACACCGACTTCGCCACGGTCAGTTTCAAGGTGGCCGGAACGACGGCGGCGCAGCCTTATTACGTGGCGTGCTCCAAGGGGCCGATGGGGCGCAAGGCGATCGCGCGGATCGATGCTATTCTCGATGAATCAGAGACTTGGCGCGCATTCGTGGCCCCGCTCAAGATATGGTTTCCGTTGGCGGATTTTGAGCGGGCGGATCGGGGGATCGAGTAATGTCGGGGCACATCAGGGGGAGACGATCGATGAAGGGGATGTGGTTTGCCGTTCTGGGCGCGTCGGTCTTGGCCGGATGCTCCTCGATCGTCGAGGGCTCGAAGCAGGAGATCGCTATCGCCACCACGCCGCCCGGCGCCAGCTGCTCGCTCAACCGCGATGGCGCGAAGATCGCCTCGATCGACAAGACACCGGGAACGGTGACGGTCGAAAAGACCAAGGACGACATCACGGTCATCTGCGAGCTGGATGGCTATCAGAAGACCGATACCGTCAATGAATCCGGCACCGCCGCCGCCACTTTCGGCAACATCCTGATCGGCGGCGCCGTCGGCTGGGTGATCGATTCGGCGACCGGCTCGGACAATAAGTACGACACCCCGCTGACCATCGCCTTGACGCCGAATCCGCCCGGCGTGAAAGCGCCGCTGCCCGCCCCGGTGGCCGCGACCTCCCTGCTCCCGCCACCTGGGTCGATGGCACCGTCCACGCTCACCTCGCCGATGACGGCTCATCCGCTGACGGCGGCACCGGCGCCCGCCAAACCGGCAGCGGCCGTCCCGGTCGATTTCAAGCGCGCCGAGATGGCGGCGGACCGGTTCCGGGTTCTCCATCAATTGGCCGCCGAAGGCTATCTGCCGCAGGACCAGTATGACGCCTGGGCGCTGCAGAACGCCGGCGCGTTCCTGCTCTACACCGCCGCCCCGCCCTTCGTCGGCATCAACCGCCGCCCGCCGAGCCATGACGACCTCGTCCATTTCCTGCAGGAAACCCAGACCCGCAAAAGCCCCGGTGTCGGCGAGGCCGAACGCCAGGCGCTGTTCCATGCCCTGATGCCGATGGACGGCCAGCGCACCGGGCCGTCGAAGCCGCCGGCCGACGTCGAGACGCTGAGGAAATGGTACGCCTTCCTCGATCAGGTGCGGGATGAAGGGCTGCTGCCGGCCGAGTTGATCGAGGCGGAGAAGGCCGCGATCAATGATGCGCGAAATGTCGAGGGGCTGCCGGCGGTGGCGATGTCGGGCTCTGCGGCGGGGTAAACAGCCCGGTAGCGCATCAGTCTGGGGAACTGGGGGTCGTCGGTTCGACTCCTCCATTGAGGATGTGTACCGTTGAGTGGTACACTCGGTCATCTGGAGATACCGATGATCGTTAGCTTTCGGGATGACTGGCTGGAGACCTTCTTCACAGAAGATCGTCATTCCCGGCACATTCCGTCCGATCTCGAAAGCCGGCTCTTCCGCAAGCTCCAGATGATTGACGATGCCGCGACGGACCAGGATCTGCGCGTACCGCCCAGCAATCATTTCGAAAAACTGCGCGGCAATCTTGCAGGGTTCCATTCGATCCGGATCAACAGCCAATGGCGGCTGATCTTCCGTTGGGACGGCGAACGCGGCGAAGCGACAGGCGTCTATCTAGACGACCATAGTCACAGATGAGGCGAACATGCTGACGACGAAGCGCAAGCCCGCCTCGGTCGGGGAAATCCTGGTCGAGGAATTCATGGAACCGATGGGACTGACCCAAACCTCTCTCGCCGAAGCGATGGGAGTTCAGCGCAAGCATGTCAACGAGCTGTGCAACAACCGACGAACCGTGACGGCAGCGACGGCGCTGATCCTGGCGCGGGTGTTCGGAAACAGCCCGGACTTCTGGCTGAACACGCAACGGCGCATGGATTTATGGGAGGCGATGAACAGCCCGAAGGAACGAGAGAGGATTGAGAGGGCGAAGCCGTTGGCGGCGGCTTAGAAGCTAGCTCTGCCTGAGGAACTTGCAAGACTAAAACCAAAACGCATTTCGAACACTCCCTTACTCGTATAAGATGTTATAGCGCACTCCTGAGCGCGTACAACGGGAGGGGATCTATGTCAGGTATCGTAAGCAATCTCGGAGATGAAGAGCCTAAAAAGAACAACCAAGGCCTGGAGGTTAGAGACTCCCATGCCGTTATTCAGGCGATATACCGCGCAGCAACTGGAAAACCAGACAAATTAACCAGAAGCTTTCCAGGGAACTTCGTAGTCACGAGAGATGATATTGAACATCTCCACCAGCGGATGAAGCAAAGCATCCTTTCATACGATATATTAGATGACCCAACTACAACTATAATCATAGATTACGACAATGATGAAAAAGAACAATTTAGCAGTTACGACAATTACATTAAATCAGGGACACATAGACCAGAACTAATATCAGAAATTTTAATTGTATATGAATTTATAATAAAGCCGCCGAAAAAACAAGATAATCAAACAAAACCACAACGATACATTGTGAATATATCGATAGATTCTAAATTGCCCGTTCTAAAAATGGACAAAGAATCAATTGAGAATATATTCATATCTTCGAGTTGGTTTTACATCATAGGACATCACTCTATTAACGTTTCCGTTGATTACATAGATTTCATGTACGGAAAAGTTTTTAAGAATGTTGTGGAGGAATGGGTCAGCACCATTAAAGTAAACAAAACCTCACGACTAACAATGTGGTGCGCTGAGAAGCTTATGATTTGGCCAATCATATTCAAGCGACTTTCTTTTTTAGGATTAGGAATATTTCTGTGGACATACTCTCTACTGCGCAACGGAAATGAAATTCAGACGATTGAATTAGTCAATATTCTTGCATCTGTATTTACTATATTTTTCCTATCTACATTTATATTTGAATGGATAGGAGTAAAGTTCACAAACGTGATAAAAAGCTCCGTAATCCCCTCCGCAATTGTAATTACAAGGGGAGATCAAACATTTTATAACGAACAAATTAGAAGGAAAGAAAATCAAAGAATAGGCGCAGCTAAAAATATTATGGGAGCCATATTAACAACCGCGCTGCACTCAATTGCCGGATATATAGCTGCGGCAATAAAAGCACACATGTAAAGCTCATTCTCCTCAAGAGAGGAGCCTTTCAGGGCTCTATTGAGCGTGCTCCTCAAAAGAGGAGCACGCCCTCACCAAACCCTGCGAGGGGTCGCAGCGACTCCCCCTCCCTCTCCGCCACCGCCGCCAAAACAAAAAGGGCTCCCGTGAGGGAGCCCTTTTGGCGGCGGTGGCGGAGAGGGAGGGATTCGAACCCTCGGTACGACTTTACATCGTACGACGGTTTAGCAAACCGTTGGTTTAAGCCACTCACCCACCTCTCCGTGGTTGCCGTGTGGCTTGGAGGGCTGTTTCTAGCTAATCACGCCCCTACCGTCAATGGCATACTCCCGCGCCAACCGTAAAAACTTGTGGAAGCTTTTCGATGAAGTCCTGGCCCCTCGCCGCCGCTCTCCCCCTCGCTCTGGGAACCGCCGCCGTCGGCGCGGAAATGACCCTGCCCTGGCCGGTCAGCAACAATGCGGTCGCCGTAGCACGGGGCCCGGAAGGGCCGACCTTGTACAGCTTCCTCGGCATGGGCGCCGGCAAGACCTTTCGGGACATCGTGCCCCTGGCAGCCGCCTGCCCGCTGAAAAAGGGCACCTGCACCGCCCTGCCCGCGCCGCCGCTGCCCAATGGGCGCATCGCGGGAACGGCTGTGACCGTTTCGGGCAAGGTCTATCTGTTCGGCGGATATAGCGTCGGCGAGGATGGCACCGAGGTTTCGAACCCGGAGGCCTTGGCGTTCGATCCAAAGTCGGGTCAGTGGGAGACGAAGGCGCCGATCCCGGTGCCGGTCGATGATTCGGTCTCGGTGGCGTTTCAGGACCGCTATGTCTATCTCGTCTCCGGCTGGCATGAAGACCGCAACATCGCCAATGTGCAGGTATTCAACACCAAGGAGAACCGCTGGTTCGACGCCTCGCCCTTCCCCGGCACGCCGGTGTTCGGGCAGGCCGGCGCGATTGCCGGCAATAAGATCGTGATCGCCGATGGCGTCGCCGTGTTGGGCAAGAAGCCGGATGGGCATAATCTCTACGGGCTGGTGAACGAGGCCTGGGAAGGTGAGATAGATGCGACCGACCCGGCGCACATTACCTGGCGCCGTCTGCCGCCGCATCCCGGCAAGCCGGCTTATCGCATGGCGGCGGCCGGATCGGGCAGCCGGGCGCTGTTCGCGGGCGGCAGCGAGAACCCCTATAATTATAATGGCCTCGGCTATGACGGAGCGCCCAGCAAACCCTCCGTCCGCCTGTTCGCTTATGACGTCGCCGCGGGCCAGTGGATCGAGTTCCCGAACAAGAAACTGGCCAGCATGGATCATCGCGGCATGCTGGCGGCGGGCGGGAAGCTCTATATTCTCGGCGGGATGACCGGCAAGCAACAGGTTACCGATCGCGTTCAGGTGCTGGACACGCCGCGCTGAAACGAAAACGGCGGGGTTTTTACTTACCCCATCCCCCACTGCAAAACCCGGCGGATACAACAAAGTGATCCAGAATATCGTTACCCGCGTAATAGAGGGTGACATTGCGGACACAGGCCCCAGTCAAACCGTCTCGATAGGATTGATCGCAGAACTGATGATCCTTGTCGCTCTCATGGCATTTAAATCCGAGCGATTCCAATTTGTTGACGGCCACAAGTCTCGTCATGCCGGGCTTTATGGTGCGTTCGACATTTAGCCTTACGCTTTCCGCGCTCGGCGCAGCACATCCAGCAACCGCGCCGGAGCATAACGCGGCAATAATCCACCGATGAAGCTGGGCAGAGACATCGCCTTTGGGCATGGCACATCCCTAAAATTCTAAAGCCGCGCCCAGGATGAGCGCGGCTTTTCGAATTTTAAGTCAACAGCGGGGTTTCAGCCCAGCTGCTTTTTCAGGATCTCGTTGACGAGAGCCGGATTGGCTTTGCCGGCGGTCGCCTTCATGACCTGGCCGACGAAGAAGCCGAACAGCTTGTCCTTGCCGGAGCGGTATTCCGCCACCTTGTCCGGATTGGCGGCCAGCACTTCGGCGATCGACGCCTCGATGGCGCCGGTGTCGGTGACCTGGCGCAGGCCCTTCTCCTCGACGATGTCGCCGGGCGCCTTGCCGGTCTCGACCATCAGCTCGAACACTTCCTTGGCCAGGCGGCCCGACAGGGTGTTGTCGGCGATCAGATCGACCAGGGCGCCGAGATTGGCGGCGGTGACCGGCGGATCGGAAATCTCCTTGCCCAGGCGGTTCAGGGCGCCGAAGAAGTCGCCCATCACCCAGTTGGCTGCCAGCTTCGGATCGCGGCCCTTGGCGACGCTCTCGAAGAAATGGGCGCTTTCCTGATCGGCCACCAGAACGCCGGCATCATAGGCATTGAGCTGATAGTCGCGCATGAAGCGCTCCTTCTTCTCATCCGGCAGCTCGGGCAAGGTCGATTTGATCGAGGCGATCTCTTCGTCCGACAGGACCAGCGGCAGCAGGTCAGGATCGGGGAAATAGCGGTAATCATGCGCGTTTTCCTTGCTGCGCATCGACCGGGTCTCGCCCTTGGTGGCGTCGTAGAGGCGGGTCTCCTGAACCACCTCGCCGCCCTCTTCATAAATGTCGATCTGGCGGCGCGCCTCGTACTCGATCGCCTGGAACATGAAGCGGATCGAGTTCACGTTCTTGATCTCGGCGCGCGTACGATAGGGCTCGCCGGCCTTGCGCACCGAGACGTTGATGTCGCAGCGCATCGAGCCTTCGGCCATGTTGCCGTCGCAGGTGCCTAAGTAACGCAGGATCGAGCGCAGCTTGGTGACGTAAGCCGCCGCCTCTTCCGGGCTGCGCATGTCCGGCTTGGAGACGATCTCCATCAGCGCGGTGCCGGCGCGGTTGAGGTCGATGAACGACTTCTGCGGATGCTGGTCGTGCAGGCTCTTGCCGGCATCCTGTTCCAGATGCAGGCGCTCGATGCCGATGGTGCGGGTCGAGCCGTCCTTCATGTCGAGGATGATGGTGCCCTCGCCGACGATCGGCTGGTCGTACTGGCTGATCTGATAGCCCTGCGGCAGATCGGCGTAGAAATAGTTCTTACGCGCGAACACCGAGGTCTTGTTGATCTGCGCCTTGAGGCCCAGGCCGGTGCGGATCGCCTGCTCGACGCAGTACTCGTTGATGACCGGCAGCATGCCGGGCATGGCGGCGTCGACCAACGACACTTCGGTGTTCGGCTCGGCGCCGAAGCTGGTGGCGGCGCCCGAGAACAGCTTCGATTTGCTGGTGACCTGGGCGTGGACTTCCAAGCCGATCACCAGTTCCCAATCGCCGGTTTCACCCTGAATGACGTAACCCATCTTTAGATCTCCACCCCATTCGGGGTCGCCTTGAATCCGGCGGCGCTCTCCAGAACGCCGGCCACCTTGAGAACGGTCTCCTCGTCGAAGGGACGGCCCAGCAATTGCAGCCCGAGCGGCAGTCCTTCCGAGGACAGGCCGGTCGGCACCGAAATGCCCGGCAGACCGGCCAGCGAGGCCGGCACGGTGAAGACGTCGTTCAGCCACATGGCGACCGGGTCGTCGTTGGTCTCGCCCAGGCCGAAGGCGGCCGAGGGGGCGGTCGGGGTCAGGATGGCGTCGACCGTCTCGAAAGCCTTGCGGAAATCTTCGGCGATCAAAGCGCGCACCTTCTGCGCCTTGGTGTAGTACGCGTCGTAATAGCCGGCCGACAGCACATAGGTGCCGATCAGGATGCGGCGGCGCACTTCCTGGCCGAAACCGGCAGCGCGGGTCTTGGCGTAGAGTTCGTCCAGGGTCTTGCCCTCGACGCGCATGCCGTAGCGCACGCCGTCATAGCGCGCCAGGTTCGAGGAGCACTCGGCCGGGGCGACGATGTAATAGGTCGCCAGGGCGTACTTCGTGTGCGGCAGGCTGATCTCGACGGGGGTGGCGCCCGCCGCCTTCAGCATCTCGATGCCGTCATCCCACAGCTTGGAGATCTCGGCGGACAGGCCGTCCGGGCGATATTCCTTGGGAATGCCGATCTTGAGGCCGCGGATGTCGCCGGTCATGGCGGCGGCGAAATCCGGCACCGCGATATTGGCCGAGGTCGAATCCTTGGGATCGTGCCCGGCCATCGCCTGCAGCATCAGCGCCGCATCCTTGACGGTGCGGGTCATCGGACCGGCCTGGTCGAGCGACGAGGCGAAGGCGATGGTGCCCCAGCGCGAGCAGCGGCCATAGGTCGGCTTGAAGCCGACGATGCCGCAGAACGAGGCGGGCTGGCGGATCGAGCCGCCGGTATCGGTGCCGGTGGCGCCCATGGCGATGCGCGCGGACACGGCCGAGGCCGAACCGCCCGACGAACCGCCGGGAACCAGCTGGGCGTTGGAGTTGGATTTGCGCTTCCACGGGCTGATCACCGGCCCGAAAGCCGAGGTCATGTTGGAGGAGCCCATGGCGAACTCGTCGAGCGAGGTCTTGCCCAGCATCACCGCGCCGGCCTTCTTCAGATTGGCCGAGATGGTCGATTCATAGGGCGGCACGAAGTTTTCGAGGATCTTCGACGACGCCGTGGTGCGCACGCCCTCGGTGGCGAACAGATCCTTGATGCCGAGCGGAATGCCCGACAGGAGTCCGGCCTCGCCCTTCTGCTGGGCGGCATCGGCCTCGCGGGCGCGCTCCAGCGCCAGCTCCGGGGTCTCGGTAACGAAGGCGTTGAGGCCGCGCGCCGCTTCCATCGCCAGGATGTGCGCCTCGGTCAGCTCGACGGCCGAGATCTCGCCTTTCGCCAGCTTGGCGCGGGCGTCGGCGATCGTCAGGTTGGTAAGTTCGCTCATTATATCAAAATCCCCTCAGACGCCGGGCGCGCGCATCCGCGCGCTTGGCTTCGCTCCGGCTTCCCTCCTCGGCCGCCGGCCTCGTCGTCGCTGCGCGGTCGCGCAGTCGCGCTCCTGACACCGCGCATTGCATGCGCGGTGTCATTCAACCACCTTCGGCACCGTATAGAAGCCGTCCATAGCGTCGGGGGCATTGGCCAGCACGCGCTCGGGGTAACCGCCGTCGGTCACCTCGTCCTTACGGCGCGGCAAAGTCATGTGCGCGACCGAAGTCATCGGCGCGACACCGTCGGTATTCACCTCGCCCAGTTGCTCGACGAACTGCATGATATTGCTGAGTTCGCCGGCCAGATGGGTGAGTTCTGCCTCGGGCAGATCGAGCCTGGCGAGGGTCGCCAGCTTCTTGACGGTGTCTTTGTCCAGGGACATGGGGTGGAAAACCTCTCGCGGAATGCGGAAAATCGAGCGCGGAAATTAGC
>JAJPHO010000156.1 GCA_021325215.1 Alphaproteobacteria bacterium | reverse complement strand
TCATTCGGTGTACATCCAGTTGCGGATGATCGACAGGGCTTCTTCGGGGTGCTTGTCGACGATTTCGCCGATCTTGCGGATCGACGACGCCTTCACGCGGCCTTCCACCTTATCGATGTCGATCAGTTCGTCCACCGATTCAAGTTCTTCCGGCAACATGCCCAAGCTGGGGGCGGGCGGCATGGCGGGGCCGAGCAGGGCCGGGCCGCCGGCGGCGCCCAGCATGCGGCTGTCGGCCGCCGCCGCCTGGGCGGCCAGGCTTTCCACCGCGCGGCTGACCAACGGACGCAGGACCAGCAGCAGGAACAGGATGGCGACCAGCGACAGGCCGAGGTTCGAAGCGATCTTTTCGACCAGATCCTTGTCCATGCCGAAGATCTTGTCGGCATTGGCGTCGGGCTCGGGCTGGTCATGGCCGGCGAACGCCATGTTGATCACGTCGACCTGATCACCGCGCGTTCCGTTGAAGCCGATGGCGCCCTTCACCAGATTGGTGAGCTGGTCCATCTCCTTCTGATCGCGCGGAATATAGGTCATCAGCTTCTGGCCTTCGGCAGGCGGGCCGTAACGGCCGTCGACCAGCACCGCGGCGGTGATGCGCTTGATGGTGCCCAGTTCCTTGATCTGGTTCTGGGTGGTCTTGGAAATCTCGAAATTGACGGTTTCCTGGGTGCGGTTCTGCTTGCTCTGGCTCTTGGCGCCGGCATTGTTGCCGCCGGCATCCGGCAGGTTCTGCTGCACGCTGACCGAGGAATTTTCCATATCCTGGGTCTGCTCGCCTTCTTCCGTCGTGACGTGGCTGCGCTCGACCTTGCTGTCCGGATCGAAGGTTTCCTGGGTGATGGTCTGACGGTTCAGATCCATCTCGACCGACACTTCGGCGCGGACCTTGTCGCCGCCGATCGAGCGTTCCAGCAGCTCTTCGATGGTGCGCTGCAGGCGCTGTTCGGTGGCCAGCTTCAGCTCGTCGGCCTCGTTGGCCATCGCTTCGGCGTCATTGTCCGAGGATTTGGCCAGCAGCGTGCCCTTGTCGTCGACGATCGAAATGCGCGAGGGCTTCAGCTTCGGCACGGCGGTGGCGACCAGATGCTGGATCGCCTGCACCTGCTGGTGGGACAGGCGGCCGGCGCCTTCCATCATCAGCACGATGGTGGCCGAGGGTTCCTGGGTATCGCGCGAGAACACTTCGCGCTTGGGCAGCACCAGATGGACGCGGGCCGACTTGACGCCGGCGATCGAATGGATGGTGCGGGCCAGCTCGCCTTCCATGGCGCGCAGCAGATTGACGTTCTGCACGAAGCTGGTCGAGCCCATCATGTCGGACTTGTCGAACAACTCGTAGCCGGTGGCCAGCGAGCCGCCGCTGGGCAGCTGCTGCTCGGCCAGTTTCACGCGCAAATCGAGCTTCTTGTCGGCGGGAACCCAGACTTCGGTGCCGTCATGGCGCAGCTCGTAAGGAACCTTCTCGGCCTGCAGGCGGCTGACGATCTGATTGGAGTCGGCGAGTTCGAGGCCGCCGAACAGCATTTCCATCGGCGGCGAGGAGATGCGGGCAACCAGATAAATGAGGAATCCCAGCATGGCCAAGCCGCCGCCACCGATGGTGACGAGCCGTGCCGTACCCAAATTCTTCAAGGTCTGAAAAAAGGAATTCAAGGCAAACCCCTCCGCGCCAACGTTGGCACGCTAAACCGCGGAAGGTGAATCACCGGTTAACCCCATGGGCAAAATTTGCCCAGCGTTTCCTAGACGTTGATGTCCAGGCCGCTCGCCGAGGCGCCGTTATTGGCGGTGGCCGCCAGGACCTGCTCGTCGATCTCGCTATCGGTGGTGTAGGGGTTGCTCTTGGAACCGCTATCGGTGCCATTGCCCTGGCCCGAGCCGGATTCCTGTCCCTGCTGCTGGGCGAAAGCGCTGCCCGACGATTGCTGTTCGCCACGCATTTGGAAATTCAGCGAATTGCTGTCGGTGTTGAAGCCGGCATCCTGCAGCGACTGGGTCAGCTGGTGGGCGTCGTTCTTCAGCAGGGCCAGAGTCTGCGGGTTGTCGGCGGTGATGGTGGCCTTCACCTGGCCGTCCTGCATCTGCAGCTTGACCTGCACGGTGCCGAGATCGGCCGGATGCAGCAGAACATCGATGCTGTCCGAGCCGTCCTTGGTGCCCTTGGTCACCTGCACCTTGACCTGGTCGGTCGGGTTGGCTTCGGTGGCCTGGGCCAGCGTGAAGGGCGCGCTGGCGCTGCTCGCTGCGCTCGGCTCCTCGGGTCGGACGATGCCCTGCGTTGCCGCGGCCATGGCGGCTGATGCCACGTCGCCGGTCAGAGCGGTGCTGCCGCCTGTGGCCGGGTCGAGGGCGAGGGTCCTGTTGTCCATGCCGGGGGGTACTTCGGCACCCGAAGATGCGGCTCCAGCTCCCTGCGCAGTAATGGGAACTTGCTGGAACTGCGTCGGGTCACCGAGGAGGCCGAGCGCAACCGGGGTCTGCGTGCCGCCCTGAGAGGCGGACGCGGAATCGGTCTGGGTGGACGCCGACGCGGAGTCGGCGATCTGTCCGCTGCCGGAAGAGGCGGCGGAAGCGGTGGCAGCCTGCGGGGCGATCCCGCCGACTGAAATCGGAGCCTGGGCGGCTTCGTTGCCGTCCTGTTGCGTCTGCTGCTGGCCGCCGGCGTTTGCACCGCCCTGGCCGCTGGCATTGGTGCCGGCGGACTGGCCGGCCGGGATCGTGACGCCGCCGGGCGTGTCGCCGGCATTGGCCGTGACCTGGGTCTTGCCGTCGCCGAGCGTGGCGGTGCCGGCCGGTGTGGGCGCCGGCGCACCGCTCGTGACCTTGACGCTGCCGGCGGGAGCGCCGCCGGTGAGCTGCGACAGAGCGGCCGCCTGGGCCTGGGCCTGGTCGGAGACGGGCGCCTGGGGCTGCGTCTGAGCTTGGGTCTGAGCCTGAGCCTGAGCCTGCGCCTGCGCTTGTGCAGCGGCAGGCGCGGCCTGGCTGGCGGCGGGAGCGGCTCCGGCAGGAGCGGGAGCCGCCTGGGCCGCAGGCTGCGCCGCGGTCGGAGCCGGAGCACTGGCGGCAGCGGCCAGAGCCGGGTCCGCGATCGGGGCGGCGCCGGCGGGCGCCGGTGCAGGGGCGGCAGTGCCGGCCGGCGAGGCTTGGGCGGGATCGGCGGCCGGAGCACCGGCGGGCGCGGCCCCGGCAACCGAGGGAACCGGAGCGGCGCCGGAAGCAGCCGCGGGGGTCGGGGCCGGTGCCGGAGTCTGCGGAGCCGCCTGGGCGGCCAGAACCGCGGCGGCCGCCGCGCTGGCGTCCGTGACCGGGGCGGCGCCGCTGTCGGTGCCGTCCGAATCGTCATCCTGGCTCTGCGCCGAGGCCGTGGAGCCGGAGCCGGAACTGGAGGCCGCCGGCTTGGCCGGGGCGGGCGTGGCGATGGTCACCGGAACGCCGGCTGTCTGGGGGGCTGTGGACGCGCTCGCGGAAGTAGCCGCATCGGTGCCGTCAGCCTGCGCGGCGGTGGCGGCAATATTCGCCGTATTGGCGGCGGCGCTGCCCGGCACGGGCTGACTGGAAGAGGGCGCGGGCGCCGGCGCGGACGCGCTGGTGTCGCTGCCGGCGGCTGCGCTGTTCGCCGGGGCCGGAGCCGGGGCGGGCGCGGAAGGCGCGCTGCTCGACGGCGCCGGTACCTGGCGCGCCGTCGGATGAACCGCGGACGTCGAGGTGCTGACACCGGCGGCGCCGGTGACGGTGGGGGTCGGGGTCGGCGACGTGGCGGGAGTCGGGCTCGCCGCCGATGGCACGGGAGCAGGAGCGGCGGTCGGCGACGGCGTCGGGGCGGGTGCCGCGGCATTCGCCTGGTCGGCGGCGCTCGATCCCAGCAGCATGGAGAAGAAACCGCCATTGCTCAGCCCGGCGGCGGAGGACGCATTGGTCCCCGACAACAGCGCCGACATGGTGCTGTTCTTTTGGGCGGTGCTCGTCAGCGATTCAACGCTCATATCTGCCTTCCAAAACACATAGCCATTTCCCTAGGCAATTTTCGGGCCACCCCGCGAGGCCCGGATCGCCTGGGCCGCCGCAACCCGCCTGGGCCGCACGCGGCAATTTTTGCCGACTACGTCGGCAACTAGTGCACGCTCGCCCGCAGCTGTTCCGAGAAGCGGGCCAGTCCCGACACCACCTCGGTCGAGTCCTGATAGGTCTGCTGCAAGGTCATCAGCGTCGCCAGGCGGTCGGTGACGTCGATTTCCGCCATCCTCTGCCGCGCCAGCTGGTCGAGCAGCGCCTCGTGATAGGTGATCTGCGCGCGGTTGGTGAGCGCGGACATATGCACCTGATTGACGATCGCCTCGGCATATTGGGCCAGCCGCCAGCTGCCCTTGGGGATGTCGCCCGCCGCCGCGATATTGAGCGGATTGCACAGCAGGTCGGAGATCTGGCGGATCGTCGCCATTGTGCCCAGCTTCGATGGATCGGCGCTCATAGAGGGATTGAGGGCCAGGGCCTGGGCCGTGCCCGGCGTCGCCGAGGTGACGAACACCCCGATCGGCGCCTTGGCTTCGAACGCGTCGCCGGGGTCGGCGACGAACAGATCGTTGAGGCCGAAGAAATTGGCGAAGCCGGGGACCACCTGGGTGCTGATCGGATTCAGGCCCAGCATGTCGCGCAGATTGTAGCGCAGATCGAGCTGGCCCGGTCCGGTGCCGGCCGCCGGTCCGTCGAAGGCGAGCGGCAGTCCGCCCCGGTGGCCGATATCGAGAATCTCCAGGCTGCCGCCGCGCAGCACCTGGGCGCGCAATCCGGCCATGGCCCAGGGCGCCTGGTCGTTATTGATACGCTCGGCGATGGCCGCGAAAGGCGTGCCGGGGTCGATCGGACAAGAGGGGAGCGGCGAGCCGGCGATACTGATGGCCAGCGGTCCGCCGGCGGCCAGGAAGCCGTTGCGCGGACTGGTCTGCCAGCCTTCGGGTAATCCTTCGATCAGGAAGCGGTCGTCCTGGGCCAGAGTGCCGAGGCGCAAGGCGAATTGATTGCCGGCGGCCACCATGCTGGCGGTGATGCGGGCGTCGGTGGCGTTGGACATGCGCTCGACCAGCTGATCGAGCGACCAGTCCGGCGTCACGATCTGGAAGCCGAGGGTGGCGCCGTCTATTCCGCGCAGAATCAGGCTGCCTTGCAATCCGAGCGGCGTCGCCCGCTGCGGGAAGGGGCGGCTGACCAGATGGGGGGCCGGGCCGTGGACCGTCATATGCACCGCGACGTCTTCGGGCTGCTGCTCGTCGGCCGGCACCAGCCCCAGCAGCGCCAGGGCGCCGGCCGGATCGGCATCGGGTTCGCCGATCAGGTCGCTGCCCGCCTTGCTGCCGATCAGCAGCCGCTTGCCCTCTCCCGAGGTCGCCGGCACCACGCGCGTATTCAGCCCGTCGATGCGGCCGATCTTGGCGGCGGCGGTTTCCAGCGTATCCGCCGGGCTCAAGACGGTGGAGAAATGATTTCCCAGCCCGTCGCACAGCGCGATGCCGCCATTCAGCCCCAGCGCCTTGTCGGCGGCGAAATTCGAGGATTGCAGAATGATCGAGCGGCGGTCGCGGAAGACCAGCTGCAGCGGCCGTCCGCGCGGCAGATCGATCTGCATCGTGCCGTCCGCGGTCAGGCGCACGCTCTGTGGCGCGGCGTCGGGCAGGCAATGACTGATCCAGCGGTCGAGCGCCGCCGCGACCTGGCCGATCGGCCAGAAGGCGCCGCCCGGCAATCCGGATTGCCGCCGGAACCGTTTGACCACCGAAGCCAGGCTGGCCCGGGCGATGGTGCGGGGTCCGCTCTCCGGCGTCCCCGCCTCCTGCAGCAGCAATTCGGTGTCGCCGCCGCCCAGGCCGATGCGGTTGCCGGCGGGATCGGCGAAGCGGCGGCTGCCATGATAGACGGCGCGCGCGTCGGCGCCGGCCAGCGCCCGGTTGGTAACCTGGTTGATGCGCGATTGCAGCGTCTGCGCCAGGGTGTCGAGCTGGCTTTGCACATTGGGCAGGGTGACGTCGCGATTGTGCAGATAGCCGTGCAGTGCGCCGCGCGTCAGCTGGTCGGTGATGTCGGTGCCGCCGACCATGATGCCCGTATCGGAGGCGGCCAGATTGGATATGTCGGTGCCGGCCAGGGCGACGCCCATCTTGGTGTAGACGGCGATGCTGCCGTCACCCCTGCGAAACGAGGCGTAATCGATGATTTTGGCCAGTTCGGCCAGCAACCCCATCTGTTCCGCCAAAGCGTCGGCGGACGGATATCCGGTGGCGCCCGCCACCGCGATACGGCGGTTGGCGTCGGCGATGCGGGTCAGCAGCTCATTGATGCCCGACAGATTGCGCGTCAGCTGGTCGCTGGCATGGTTGCGCAGCTCGGCCAGCTTGTCGGTGATATGTTTGAGCCTGTCGGTGAAGCTGTTGATCGCGATCACCACATCCTCGGCCTGGCCGTCCTTGGCCGCCAGGGCACTGAAGGAATCGACCACATCCTGCAGCGATCGCCCCACCGATTGTTTTTCGCCGGGGCGTCCCATCAGCTGATGCAGCAGCGCGACGATCTCGTCGTCGGCCATCAAAGCGTGCAGCGAACCGGTGGTGTCCTGGATGCTTTCCGCCAGGCATTCCTGCACCGCTTCGCGGATCAGCCCGATCGGCAGCAGATCGCCCGCCGGGGTCATCGCCTCGGTGGTCAGGACGCTCTTTTTGTCGATCTTGCCCAGACGGGTGAATTTCGCCGTCTGGGGTCCGGCAAGCCCGGAGACCACCGCTTGTTGTGCGGGAATCAGTCCGGCCAAAGTGCCGGTGATGTCGGCGGCGAAACTCATCTGTCAGAGGCTCAGACCGTGTGGTTGTAAGCGAGCGAAGTGGTCGCGGCGGTGTGGTAGTCGCGGATGACGCCGGCCTGGGAATAGGCGACCTCGCGTTTGCGCATCTTGCGCGCCGCGGTGTTGATCACCTCGAACAGCTGCTCGATGGCGCCCATATTGGCCTTCAGCAGCACGGTGTTTTCCTTGGCCAGCTCTTCCAGCGAGCGCACCATCGATACGATCTGGGCGCGCTGGTCGGTACTGAGCGAGCGGGTGATCTCGGCATCGCCCAGCACGGTGCGCAGGCGGTCCTGATAAAGCCGGGTCGCCCCCATCTTGCGGTCGAGCAGCTTTTCGACGGTTTTCGAGTCGCTGGCGCGCAAGGCGGCGTTTTCCTCGATCAGCAATTCCTCATAGATGCGGATCGCTTCCACCATGCCGACCATCGCCGCCGGCAGGCCGGCGGTATTGGCCATGGCGACCGGTGCGCGCGGCGCCATGGGAACGGCAGGCGCCATGGCAGCAGGGGCCGGCATCGCCGGTGCGGCGGGAGCCGCCGGAACCATGGGGGCAGGGGCCATCGGCGCAGGCTGCAATTGCTGCGGCATCGGCGCCCTTATAGGCATGGCTTGGGCGGGCATGGCCGGCGCGGCGGGAGCCGCAGCGGGCAGTGCGGGGGCCGCTACGATCGGGCGAGCGGGAGGCAAGCTGGCAGGCGCACCGGGGCGCGGCGGCAAACCAGCAGGGCCGGCCTTCGGCGGCGGCTTCGGAAGCGGAGGGCGTTGCGGCAGGCTCATGACTTGACCTCCTGCTGAGAAATCAGCGCGTGCATGATTTGATCGGTAAGGCCGAGGCTGTTCGATTTGGCGGCAGCCTTGCCGTATTCGTCGGTCAGGACCGAGCGGAACATGTCTTCGCCGGCGCCGCCGCCGAACATCTTGTTGGTGCCGACGCCCTCGAACATGTGCTGGAACATCTGCGACATGAACATGCCGGCGAACTTTTCGGCGGCCGCGCGGACATCCTGCTTGGAGCCCGAGCCAGTGCTCGGGGCGGAGCCCGACGACTGGCCCTGGCTCATCGCCATGCTGGCCTGGGCAGCGAAGGATTGGGACTGGGACGCCATCGAGCTCAGCATCACATCACCTCGATTTCGGCCTGCAGCGCGCCGGCAGCTTTGATCGCCTGGAGAATGGTGATCAGGTCGCGCGGGCCGATGCCCAGGGCGTTGAGGCCCGAGACCAGCTCCTGCAGGGTGATGCCGGCGGACAGCACGGCGAGTTTCTTGTCGGCGCCTTCGTCGACCTGCACATCGGTGCGGTTCACCGTGGTGGTGGTGCCGCCCGACGAGAACGGCGTCGGCTGCGACACCTGCGGCGTCTCGGTGATGCGGATGGTCAAATTGCCCTGGGCGATGGCGACGGTGCTGATGCGGACATTCTCGCCCATCACGATGGTGCCGGTGCGGTCGTCGATCACCACCTTGGCCATCTGGTCGGGCTGGACCCGCAATTGCTCGATGTCGGTCAGCAGGCCGACCGTATCGCCCTGGAAACGGGCGGGAACGGCCAGGCGCACCGTGCCCGGGTCGGTCGGACGGGCCGATTCGGTGCCGAGGAAGGCATTGATGGCCTGCGCGACACGGCGCGCAGTGGTCAGGTCGGGGTTGCGCAGCATGACCTGAACGCTTTCCATCTTCTCCATGTCGGCGGCGACCTCACGTTCGACCACGCCGCCAGCGGCGATGCGGCCCGAGGTGGGAACGCCCTTGGTGACCGTGGCGGCGGCGCCGCCGGCCGTATAGCCCGAGCTGACCTGGCCCTGGCCGACGGCATAAGCCTCGCCATCGGCGCCCAGCAGCGGGGTGACCAGCAGAGTGCCGCCCAGCAGGCTGGTGGAATCGCCGAGGGAGCTGACGGTGACATCGATACGGGCGCCCTGGCGGGTATAGGCCGGCAGGGTGGCCGTGACGATGACGGCGGCGACGTCCCTGGGCTTCAGGGTATCGGTGCCGCCGGTCGGGTTGGTGGTTCCGGACTGGCTGGGGCGGGTGTTGACGCCCAGACGTTCGAGCATGCCGATCAGGGACTGACGGGTGAACTCGGCGTTGAGGAGGGTGTCGCCGGTGCCGTTCAGACCGACCACCAGGCCGTATCCGATCAGCACGTTGTCGCGAACGCCTTCGAAATCCGCGATGTCCTTGATGCGAGACGCGGCTTCCGCACGGGGAACGGAAACCGGCAGCAGCGACAGGATCGCCAGGGCCGCGGCAAAGCGGCGGATAAATTTCAACAGGCTGTAAGCCATCCTACTCTCCAATCCAAAACCGCCTTGTCGACGAGGCGGGTCGGTGATCAGGGGGTAAGAAGCAAGCGGCGTGCCAGTTGATGGGTGGCGGAATATAAGGCGTCCGGGCGGAAAGGGCCCGGCAAGATCGGCCGGAAGAGGGCAAATAGTGCCGGGGGTTTCCTTTTGTTCGCCTGCCAGTGTAGAGTCGGCAGGAACTTAAGCTAGCAACGCAGGCATCCATGAAACTTACCGGTATCGGTGGGGCATCCGCTGCGGGGCCGGCGTCGAAGACCGCCAAGACCGCGAAAACGGCGGGCAGCGGTTTCGCCGAGAGCCTCGCTTCTCTGGACCAGGCCGAAGAGACACAAGGGGTCGACGGGGTCGACGCTCCGGCCACGGTCGGCGGCATTGCCGCTCTGCTCGCCACCCAGGGGGTCGGCGACGCGCTCGAGCGCGAAGCGCGGAAGCGTCTGGTCGATTACGGCAACGATCTGCTCGACAAGCTCGAGGAGCTGCGCCACGGCCTGTTGATGGGCTCGGTTCCCAAGGATAAGTTGATCGCCATGGCGCAGATGGTGCGCTCGCGGCGCGACAGCACGCCCGACCCGCATTTGTCCGAGCTTCTCAACGAAATCGAGCTGCGGGTCGAAGTCGAACTGGCGAAATTATCGGCGCGCGACCCCTGACAATTCCATTACGCAAGATTCCGTCCTTGCCGTGACTGTTTTGCCTCCTTATATTCCCGGCAAATTTGGGTTTACCGTTTGGGGAAGGCATGACAGTTACGCTTCCGCCGGATTATCGTCCCTCTGAGGACGAGCCGTTCATGAACGAGTACCAGACCGAGTTTTTCCGTCAGAAGCTGCTCAAGTGGCGCAGCGAGCTGTGGCAGGAATCCGGCGAGACCCTCGCGCATCTCCAGGAAGGCCCCTCGCAGGACGCCGACATCGTCGACCGCGCCCAGGCCGAGACCGACCGTTCCCTCGAACTCCGCACCCGTGACCGTGCGCGCAAGCTGATCGCCAAGATCGACGCGGCGCTCGGCCGCATCGAGGATGGTTCCTACGGGTATTGCGAAGAGACCCACGAGCCGATCGGCATCCGCCGGCTCGAGGCCCGTCCGATCGCGACCCTGTCGATCGAGGCGCAGGAGCGCCACGAGCGTCTGGAACGCAC